>JAZQOC010000154.1:0-11973 GCA_045627645.1 Lachnospiraceae bacterium | reverse complement strand
GAGGGATAACCTAGTAACTCTTTAACTTTGGCTGGTGATCCAGTCTTATCAAACAATAAAAGAGCGGCGGTAATCTGTTCTTTTGAATAACTCATAGTTTATTTCGTACGTTATTCAGTCCAACTTTTTGTCCGCACGCCCATTTTCGTAGGACTAAATTTCAATTTTATAGACTTTAGTATGGGCATTCTCTATTTAATACCCAAGGAATAATAGCAAGAAATTCAAGTTGAATAACCGGATCCGGGAATCCTTCCTCTAAAGCATAAACCACATTTTGAAATGACACTTGAAAACCATCATCTATTTTATATGTTAAGTTTTCATCCCAGAATGAAGAATTATTATTCTTTTCTACCCATGCACTACTACCCGAAAGCACTGTTCCACAAATATGATAAAATCCTCCATATAGTAACGTTCCATCAGAATTTTTAGTATTAACATAGCACTCACACGCTCTCTTATAGTCAACTCCAAGCGTATCAAAAAATGTCTTTACAGAATCCGGAAGGTATTCAAAGGCCAACTCGTAATTCTGACAACCATCACATGAGCAATCTTGACTAATTAATCTTGCTTTTTCATAAAACTGTTTCGTTTTATTAACATCAATCTCTACACTATACCGACCGAAATCAAAAATCATATCTTTCCCAACCTTTAGCACTGTAAATTCGAACTTAGTTACCAATTACATCTTCCATACATTCTTTATAATTTCTCTATCAGCACCCTGATATAATCCCATTCCGCTATAAACATTTGTAAATCCACATTTTTCCATAACAGCCACTGAAGCCTTATTCTCTGCCAAACAAATACCATAAATTTCTGTCAGATTAGCTGCCTTCGCAATAACCGGAAGAAATGCCCTTACTGCTTCAGTTGCATACCCATTTTCTGTACATCTTTTTGCAATATGATATCCCAATTCCCACATTCCATCTTCTATAGGAACCAGTTGCACATAGCCTACATTAACATTATTTTCTTTAACGACAATCGGATATACAAGCGGCACTTCCAAAGAACCATATTGTGATATAAGGAATTCCAAGGTTTCCTCTACTTCTTCTACCGATTCCCAAACTTCATCAGGAACAAATCTTTTATTATCCTCATCCACTGAATTTTCCTGAACAATCTGTGCCATGTCCATTGTGAACTCTGTTATTATCAATCTTTCTGTTTCAATAAACATACTTATAACCTCTTCTCAAAAGTCACCGTTTCCTCTTTCATAGAAATCTTCCCGACCTGATATCCATTTCCAAAGTGGTTCATATTTGCTCATAATACTTCTCATTCTTTCTGAACTCCACCCATTCCCCAATTCTCAAATGGAGGCTCATTTATAACAATAAACACATCTGTAGGGGCAATTCCAAGACTATTCACTAACCGTGAAGTGATTGCTTTTATTGCAGCACCCTTCTGCTGATTTGTTCTTCCCGGAAACAAGGTCAGCTCAATAATCATAAAATTATCGGTCTTACCTGGAGCAATTTCAAAATCTTCTCTGGGAATCTCAATAATTCTCTGAAATCTGTCCCAATCTTCTATATTAATTGAATCCATTAATCCTTCATGTATGCAGTTAAGAACTGTTTTCTTATATTCAGGAGTTTTTCCCTTTATCATATCTACTCTAACTAATGGCATAAATTCATCTTCTTTCGTATCTATACAGAACCTTCATAGATATAATCGCAAATCCACGCAAAATCGCCTATGGCGATGCGATTTACTCCTTGAAAGTTCATGTTCTTACGCCATAAACAGCAAGTGTTTATGGCTGCTTCTGAACAGTTACATTCTTTCATTTAATATCTTCAGTTCTAATAAAATGCCCTTCTTGCACCGCTGCAAACGTTGCCAGCGAACATACCAAAACAGAAGAATACTTAATATCGATGAAGGGTAATGTTAATGGCAGTAGAAACAACACTATTCCTGTAATCTTATTTGCGGGTGAATGAACCGAAACAAACCTCTTCAGCACCAGAAACCCACATATAATATTGATCACCTTAATTATTGCTATAATACCAGTCCAGATCCAAATCCCCGCACTCACTGCCATGCTTGGCAACAGTTTATATAATGCTGCTAGCACAAAAACAAAGTCAGCTATCGTATCAAGCTTCTCCCCAAATTCACTTTCTGTTCCAAACCTCCTGGCTACGCTGCCATCAACCATATCAGTAATGCCGGCCAGCAAATAGCAGGCATAGAATCCCGGTGAAAAAACAGAAAAACATAGCATTATAACACTAAATACAATTCGTAAGATAGTAACAATATTTGCTATCACACCGGTGTACCAACCTCTATCAAATTTCCATCCAAATCATAAAATCGTATCACCTGCTGTCCCCAACTGTGTATCATCAATCTATTGACGTACTCAGTATCGGGATATAATCTTTCAATATTTCTCTCCTCAAAATAAAGTTCGCAATGATTATTTTTAGGGATAATATCCTTCGCAACGATGAGTACATTTTTTAATCGCATATTGTTTATTCTCGTTAGACATCTTTGCACGTATTATATCAGCTCTGCATTTTCATTAAAAATTGTTATCAATATTGCGGAAGTATATTTCCGTCGGTGTCGACAACGGTTACTGATACGGGTATAGGGTAAAGCTGAACCTGCACCGTGGGATAATTACTCTTAAGGGTTGCATCTCCCTTGGTTTCGTAAATCGTAATGGTAACACTATTGTTATTAACCTCGATATTGGAAACATTCATTTTGATATTGGTTGATACCGTCTTCCCGGCGGAAATAAAAACGAAAGCAGGTGAATCGGTTTGATCGAGGTAATCAATATAAAATCCTCTCTTTTCAAGTATCTCCTGCTGATATTTGGCAGGCTCATATTCCGAAATTGTATAATTAAAGCCGTCAATGGTTCCGCTTGAAGGCGTTAAGGGTGTAGGTGCTGTTCCGGTTTGACAGGCTGTCATCGCAAAAACCATAACGATTGATATAATAAGCACAATTAATTTGTTTTTTTTCATTTTGAATAACTCCTTTAAAATGTATTTGTATGTTTTATATTTAACATACGAATTCTCCCGAAACTTTTATGGTAAAAAGTGTTTCTTCGTTTGTCAATAATTCAAAATACATCCGGCATTCCGTAATGGCTGTCGGGATGTTGCGGGATATCCTGAATGACCCACCAAAAATGGTGCACTGTTCCCAAACCTTTCTTTCAATCTCTATCTCGAGTTGTCAGCCTCAAACAAGAGGACGGTTCTGCTTTTCAAAAACAAACCGTCCCCAAACTTTTTTATTTAACATCTTTTCGAATTTTCGCAGTAAATACCAACGTTGCCAGCACATAGAACAGAACACCGAAACCAATTGTCCAGAGCAGATTAACCGGTACCTCGTCGAAAGTGTTGGCAAAAGGAAGCCGTGAAAGCTTCACTCCGTGATAGAACGGAAGCACCTCCGCAACCTTTTTGATTCCGCCGCCAAGTCCGTCAACATCCATCCAGACGCCGCCAATAATGCCTACTGCGGAAATAATGATGGAGCAGAGGCCGGGAGCCGCTTTTTCACTCACTGCGCTGCCAAACAGAATGCCAATGCCTACAAACAGAAGCATCGAAGGAAGCAAAAGAACCATTGAGAGCAAAATAGACGAAACAGAGAAGGTGTAATCCTTGCAAAGGCCAATCACAAAAGCGGCGGCAAAGCAGATAACCATCTGGAAAACACCGAGCACACACGCCGGAAGTGTATAGCCGATCAGGTATTCAAGCGGTTTCATGGGCGATGCATAAAGTCTTAAAAGCAAGGCCGTTGTACGATCCTTTGAAACCTGAATGCCCACGAAAAGCATTATAAAGGTCAGTCCGAAATATGCAATGCCCGGCGCCAGGTTTTCAATGTGGAAAACCGTCATATTTGCTTCAGGCGGAATACTGCTGTCAACAATGCTCATTACAATAAGCATGACGATGGGGAATCCGAGGCAAAAAATGTAGCTCAGCGGATCACGTCTTATTTCCTTGCCTACACGGCTTGCAAACACTAAACTTCTCATTGCATTTCCTCCACAATCGAAACGAAAATATCTTCCAGCCTCTCTTTGCCGGTCTTTTTACGGAGTTCTTCCATGGTGCCTTCTTCAACCTTCCGCCCCTTAACCATTATGGCAATGCGGTCGGAAAGAGCTTCAGCCTCTTCCATGTAGTGTGTGGTCAGTACAATTGTTACTTTGCCCTTCAGAGCCTCTATAGCACGCCACAATTCTCTTCTGGACAAAACGTCAAGGCCAAGTGTGGGTTCGTCAAGATAAAGGATTTTAGGGTCGGTTATGAGCGCCATGGCGATACTAACCTTTCGCTGGTAGCCTCCGGATAAAGTTTTGGCTTTTTTGTTCCAAACTTCTTCAAGGCCGAACACTTTCATAAGCTCCGCTGCATTTTTACTGCTCTGTTCCCTGTCAAGGCCGTATATTCCGGCAATAAACTCAAGGTTTTCGGCCACCGTCAGATTTGGTGCAACCGATGTTTCCTGGGGTGAAAGGTTTCCGATTTTTTTAACCTCGTCAAGCTCGGAAATGATGCTGTGTCCAAGCACGGTTGCATCTCCCGATGTGGGAACGGTAAGGCCTGTAAGCATCCTGATGGTAGTTGTTTTTCCGGCGCCGTTAACGCCAAGAAACGCAAATATCTCACCCTCGTTAATATTTAGCGACAAATTATCAACAGCCGTAAGCGAACCAAATTCCTTTCGAAGATTCTTAATTTCTATACCATAACTCATTTTTATGCTCTCCTTTCGAGAAGTTTGGCATTTATTTCATCAATATCCTTCCTGCAGTGTTTATACTGTATCCACCAGCAGATGCCGTATGTTACAACAATGCTTCCGACAGTAGAAAGCATTCCTGACAGATACCTGTAAAACTGCCATACATAGCATGCAACCGGAATCCATGCAGACAGCATTATCACGAGATAGATTACACTCTGCACCATAAGCCCTATCTTTCTTGTTTCAAAAATAACCGTTCCGGCAGAGGTAACCGCACTCATTACTCCAATCAGAAGCAGCTGGACCGCAAATGCATCCGTTTCACCGTTGAAATGCGCAACAAACTCAGGCAGCATCTGAAATTTCCCCGATATAAGCCTTATTATTATATAGATAACCATAGTAATTGCTATTGAATAGCAGAAACCATTCAAAAATCTAATCACAATTTTCTTAAACATATTTCAGCCAAGACCTCCTTAATTTTTGCCACATACCGTCTTGAAACGTAGGTTTCATCGCCATTTTTCAAATAAACCCTGATGGTTCCGGTATACCCCATGTCAAACCGGTCTATCTGTGACAGATTTACTATCTCAGAGTTCGAAATCCGCACAAATCCTTTATCGCAGAAGATTTCCTCAAGTCTGTAAAGTCTGTCGCGCACTTCATAGGTTTCACCGGCAGTCCTTGCAAACACCTTCTTGTTTTCGGAGTAGATTCGCACTATTTCAAATGCAGGCAGCGTTTTTACCTCCTGTTCCCGGTAAGCGGTTATTTGGGTGCACAGCATCTTTTCAAGTAAATCGCGGATATCACAGATTTCCCTGCTTTTTTTATCACTGCAGATATGTATTTCCGGCTCTTTGTACTTTTCATGAATTACAAACAAAAGCTTCATGTAATTTCTCCGTTTCTTTATGTCGCAATTATATCTTACCCTCAAAGAATTTCAGGCGATTTGCGACAAATGGTTGTTTACGGGCGACAGTCGGTTTATGTATCCACATCGTGAATGTTAATTTTGTTTTCTTCAGGTAATATCCGTAACCCGGTGTTTCATCGTTTATATCGCAAAGCCTTACCTTTTTCCGGCCTTTCTTTTTTTGATTACAGCCCAAAGAACAATTTGCTCATCACCAATCGAAAAAACCGTTCCTGGTCCATCATCATGCTGAAAGTAAATAACTTCTATATGATTATCTCTAGTACAACGATTTCTAAATATCTATAGGTTTTTAAGAAACGATGTACTAGCACAAAATTTTTTCGAGAATCTGTGGGTCCTTTATCTTGTCATCCTCGGCAAACATAATTATCTTTGACATAATCTCTGCAGTCTTCGGATCCTCGTCCATAAATGGCAGGAAAATCTTTCCTCTATTTTGAGAATGTACTGGTAACACGTTAACTGCAATGCCTGGCATCTTGTGAATCATACCTGATCCCAAATGTACACTATATTCCCCATACTTTCCTTTTATAAACGCATGTGTACCTTCCAAACGCACATTTGCTAGCTTGAAGAGTTTTAAGTTAAAGCTTATTATGCTCTTTCGAAGTTCAATAGTTGAATGACTTGCCTCTGGGTCGACTCCACCTGCATGAGCTACACTAACAGCCAAATCAACATCTCTCATTACTTCTGAATACACAATACTAGGTATTTCAGAAAGTTTCTTCTCTTTGAAGGTCTTTCTATCATAGAATTTAACATATTCTAAGGTTGGTTCTTCAACATCCGATGGCGAGAACCAATCTGCCATAGCATATATGGTTGCTATGATATTATCTTTATAATAAATTTTCTGGAGACCATTCTCATAGTCGGCAATCCATCTTCTATTTTTAAGAGTTGCTACTGTTTTATGTGGCTGAATCTGATTTCCAGCAAACATTCTTGACGAAGTCTGCTCAGTTTCCTCTGAAAGCTTTATATAGAGTTCCCTGAATACCTGTTTAAATGGCTGATACTTCTTTCCATCGTTGGCCCAGCTGAATACCAGCTCCTGAAGCTCTGACCAATGACCGCTCTCATACATATCAAATGGATGTGCTACTCTAATTGAATCAGAGGACTCTAGTATGACCTTGTCATCATTTGATAATGTCTTAACAAAGTCACCATTCTCACTAATTACAAAGAACTCATTATCTTTTACATAAATCAACTTGCAAAGTATTGTCTTGATAACAGAATTTTTACAAAGAGTAGTAAGCTCACCTGCAAGGTATTCTTCCCTCTCTTCCATAGAATTTTCAAACATCTTAACAGTACGCGAGTACTGGTCTTTAAGCTTAGTTACAAATTCTTTTATCTCATTTACTATCTCATTTTTCTTAAGTGCTGCTGGAACTGATTTTAATTTCTTACCTTCCTTTGCTACAGAAAGCTCGGCCTTACCATCATCTGGAATAATAATTTTGAATTGATACCCCTCTACTTCTAAACCATCAAAAAATTTCTGATTTTCAGAAATTAACGCTGTTTCCATAGCAAGCACAAGTCTTAAGCTATCGGCATAACCTGCTGTAATAGCCAGATTCTTCAAAGCCATCTCACAGGAAAGTTTTTCACTTGCACGTCTTTGGGCTCCAAACTGCCTGCTTTCCTTTAAAAATTTCTGTATAAATTCATATCTGTGAAGCTTATCCTTCTCGTCCTTAACCGGAATGATTCCATAGCTCATAAGAAGATCCTTATTACGTTTATCCACTATAGTTACTTCCAGCTCATCCCTGTCCACAATTCCAAGTGCGGCATCTGCATATTTTCTTGCTCTTGCATGCTTGTTTCCATCTGAAATATACTTGGCTGCTTTGTACAATTTCTGGAACATTTTTTCTCCAAGCTTATTGTAAGATTCAAAAAACCAATCAAGATCAAATGCACCATCATTGAGTTCCTCAGCATCTAATGGAGTGTACTTGGCAATAATAGCCTTCTTCTTATCATCAAAACGTTCGTTCATATGTGCCATAAAATAATAGCAACCACTCTTTAATCCTTCACAGCCTAAGTATTCTTCTATCAAATCAAGCCACTGTGGCGCATACATTGCCACCTCGATAAGTCTGTCCTCAGATACCTTAATAGATTTCAGATCCAACGCTTTTTCCCCTGAAACAGGATATGATATTTGAAGTAAATGACTGAGACATTCTCGCTTTCCATTTCCACTACTGTAGTAATAATATGTACTTCTGTCTAAAGTATCTTTTCCAAGAGCAATTAGTATCTGTCCCAGTCTCTTTATTCCATATACTCTATGAAGACGCTTTGATGCTACGGAAAACTTTGTCTCAGTGTCTCCTCGCTTTAATTCTACATCAAGAATCAAATCTGCCACTACATTGTAGAGTTCTTCTCCGAGCTTCCAGAAATCATTGTCAGTATCAACTGCCTTTAAATCCATATCGACCTTTACATATTTTGACAACATTTGGTATTCAGAATAGATTAATGATCTTCCAGAGAATATACCAAGATTCTCAACCGCAACCTCCAATGGAAGTTCTTTGAATATATATTTATAGATATAATCTTTTGTTATGACTCCATTTATGCAGGCACAAATAAAACAATAGACATCTAATATATTTCTCTGACTTGCCCCGTTATAGTACCTTACAACTTCTCTCTCCTGATATTTATAAGCAAGATCAAGTCTTCTGAGAGTAAGGAAAATCTCTGCATAATTTTCATCTGTTTTTTCCTTTAATAGATTACCGATAAATGCGTACACATTTCCTGAATTTGTAAATGGACGATACTCTCTCTCCCTAACCGTCATAAATGAATTTGTTCGCTTTATCTCTGGCTCAATTAACCACCTTTTCTCTTCTGGTATATCTGCCATATACTCACAGGCTGCAAGAGCCACAGCTCTTGGAAGCTTTGCACCTGCTATATCTGCCATAATATTGACAACAGTTGTTAAATCTCTGACAACTATTCTGTCCCCGCCATCCCTGCCAAGCTCCGGAAGCTTATAATCTGATGCAGCATTATAAAGAAGCTTTTGCTCATAGCTTAAATATCCAGCATAATCCTCAACTATACTTTCATCATATCCAGTATTTAGTACCATGCGCATATTCATAATAAGCTTCTCTGAATGTACATGCTCATCATAAAATTCCTTCCATAGTTCTTTGAAAGGATATGAATCAGCCAAGCTTAAGTTTCTGTCACAAGAAAGCAAGTATATACCATTACAGAGAAGACTGGTATCACCGCCAAAAGACCTGTATTCAAGCTTTCCATGAGCATTGATATAATCATTAAGTTCTATAAATATCTTGTCCAGTTCTTCCCTTGGAACAGAGAAATAATCCTCTAAAAGTTTAAGGTTAGCCTTTCCTGAAACATCTGGAATATCAAGCGTTACATTAGGATTATAGATTCCATATCCCGCCTCATCAGATGCTTTTTTCTGCGAACCACATATTTCATCCCATAAAACCTTTTCCTGTTCAGACAGAGTATCTTCAATACCTGCTTCAGTTAGTATATTTCTGGCAAGCTCATTTTCTTGCTGGTATTCTGTTTTTAGTATATCGAAGGCTGCCAGTCTTTTGTTTTCATTTTTATCACGCAAAAGCTGCTTAACTGTTTCTGTAAGTTCTTCCTTAGTCTGCTTCTTTAATAATGTGATAACATACTTTCGTATTTCCTCTGTTTTATACTTCAAAAAACCTGCAAGAAGCTCATATTCGTCACGTTTTAAGTCCATACGCTTAAGAATCATGTACGCAGTTCCACGTGTATAGGTCTCTTTATCTGCCACGTAATTAATAAGAGTTTTTCTTTGAAGCTCATTGGACGGGTTATGCAATAGCATTCGCACATAATCTCTTCTGTCAGAGTACTGGCCATCTATGTCTGTAAGCATCTGGCAGGTCTCATCAATATAGCTCTCATCTTCAAGGGCATAGGCTATTACAGCCATTCTCATAACAAAGTCTTTTCTACTGATTGTCATAGAGTACCATGGGAAAATGAAAGGGCTCTTCTCAAGAGTTTTCTTTCCAAGCTTTAACATATTTTTCTTAAGGAGCTCATAATGCTTTCTAGCTCCCGCTTCATCTATATCATCGTCAAAGACATCTGACAGAGGTATTTTATAATATTCATAATCCGAATCATTATTCATATCATACTCACTGCCACTTTTTATCTCAAATGACTGCCTTGCTACAGTTGTAGCATAATCTAAATATGTAGGCATAAAAGCGCCAATGAGTTCTAAATCATCTTCATTATTCTCAACCACATATCTTGCAACACGGTTAGAGAAATCACTGTTTTGAAGCATAGTATTGAAATAGGACATTGTAAGCTTTTGAACTTTCGTACCATTCTTTGCAATCTTATCCATTTCATCCATTGCCCATGAAACATCATTGTTCGCAAGAGCCCATAACCCTAACATTATATTGATACTGTCATCAGTTTTTAAAAGCTCTCGCGCCACAGTTAAATCATTAATTGAAGAAAGCATAACTGGCATGATTTTCGCGATTAATCTATCTATATTTGACTCATCAATGAAACCTGTCCAGACAGCAAATGCTCTTTTAACTGCCGCAAATCTAACAAGATTTTCACTTTCAATAACCTTAAGTAATGTAACAAAGCTGTCGATTCTTCCTTCATCAGCACACTCGCATATAACTTGTCTTACCCCTTCTGAAAGGCGGGCTGCAATAAGGAATTTACCAAGCAGTTCATGAAGCTCCTCATTCTTTGATTTCACTATGGCATTTATAATCGATCTATTTACAATGACTGTGTTGTTCTCGCTGAGAATCGCTTCTTTCATTGCTTCTATAACACCAACATCACCTGCATTTATCCTGGCTGCAATAATATCATCCGCATGATGAATGGCAATGACGCCGTAATCCCCTTCACAGTTTCTTTTATAATCCAGCATTTCTGTTGCCATGTTGTCACGTAAATAATCAGTTACATTTACTCCATACATACTAAATGACATATATGAATACATTAATCTTATTGCATGGTAAATGTGACAAGTAAAATCCTTCGTTCTAAAGCTTCTACGCGAATATCCTGTTGTATATTGGAAAGTTGGAAACTCATCAACAATGTTGTAGTAGTCCTGTACATATTCTTCTGGTATGAAAACATCGACTAGGTCAGAAAGATTTTCTCTCATAAAATCAGATGGCTTTGCGTAATTTTTCTCCGCATATTTTTCTTTAACAAGCCCTGTAAATACCTTGTCATAAGCAGAATATGATGTTCCTAATTTAACCGCCTCATCAAATAGTTTTTTATCTGTTCTACTTATTTTTACTGCATTATCCTTTTTCCATTTTTCAAAATAATTCTTAGCAAGTTTTTGTCTGCTATTATAATCAAATCCCATATGCAACCTCTCTAATTAATAATCTACGCTGCTTCGTTTGAACCAACAATTTTTATATGTATTCCGTCTTGTTTTTTCTACCAGATTCTTCCGGCTAGAAATGTCATTTTGACAAATGATACCTTACCACCGTCCCTAAGGACCACTTTTTCATCGAGACTTTCATATCGTTCTTCATCTATGAACAAAGCTACTATGCCATCTAGAAAACACTGTCTTGCATTTTCCTTAGCCTTATCTAAAGATATTTTATTGGTATTATAATGAACTCCAAAAGAAATTTTTCCTTCTTCTGCCATTTCATCAATTTCATCCCTTGTCAGTACTTTGAATAAACTGACTGCTCTATCACTTTTGTCATATATATAGTCTGAATTGCCAGTCTCAACATTTCCCTTGTCTGTCACTGCTTCTATATATCTTTTATATGTTATCTCAACCGTAGCATCCAGAAAATCCCCTATAGCAACAGTGTCTCCAGCGCTATATTCATATTCATATACTAACTGGGTAACCTTTTTTGAAGCGCCCTTAACATTTATTCCTATCAGCATAAATATTTTCCTTTATTTTACTTGTCACCTTTGCTCAAATCATATCAATTTAGCTTTCTATCATTTTTGTCTTACAATCAAAAAGCAAAGTGACCTTATTCGACCAATTGCAAAACTCATAACAATTCATTTCTAAAATATTGTCTTTATATCCAACAAATCGTAACGAATCAGCATTAACAGGTAACACAATTGTTTCAATACTTGAAATTGTTTTCTCCCAAAGTATTTCAAGT
>JAZQOC010000153.1:0-2176 GCA_045627645.1 Lachnospiraceae bacterium | reverse complement strand
ATGTCAAAAGCAGCTAACAGTGTTAATCTGTTACCGTCAATTACCAATGTTTCTTTCGAGAAAATAATGACTTCCTCACTCGGTAAAACATATATCGTTTTGTCACCCATCACCTCTTGGGTAGGATAAGAATGCACGCTCTCCTCAAACAAGGCTCCGTTAAGAAGCAGTTCTCCGGTCATTGCCTGACACAATCGCTCCATAACAGCATTTTTAATAAACAACCGGCCGCTGTCCTCATACACGCAAATACCCGCCGGTAGCAAATCCACCGCTTCTTTTATGGAAAAGTCAGTAATGTGTGTACGATTCCACTTATAGTTTCGTCTCATTAACGCTACCGTCTCTACCGATAATACTATCCCCGGAAAAACTATATACACCATCGGAGTAGTTGCAAATGTATATATCATTTCCCGAAGTAGTGTTGTGCTTGCCTGCACTTCATTGACAGCTTCCATTATAAGTTGAAGCATTGAATATGCTATGAGTGCAGAAATTGAAACCAGGATAATCTCCATATAGCTTTTTGAACGACCTCTTTGGCCTTCCATAACAAGAAGAAATACCATGGCCAAAAACAATATAAAAAACCAGCATCCGATAAGTGCCGAAACAGTAATTGGAAGTGCGCCAAAATTAATCATCATTTTGCACCTCCGCCTTTATCTTTTCTTTTACGATATCCTTAAGACAAAACTCAATCAGCGTATCACTGTCCTCCGATGACAAGCTGATTTTTCCGCCAAACTGTTCCAGTTCCTTTTTGCGCCAATTCTCGTCAAGCAAGATTTCACCACCGTTTACCAGTAATCGCATTTTCAATTCATTGTCCGTAAAGTTCAATGTAACAAATACGGATTCAAGCTTTTCAAGGTGATTTTCCACAACATTTTCAAAGAAATCATATTCCAGAATAACGATATCGGCCGGCAGAAATTTATCCGGAGCAGGAGAAACCATTGTTTCAACCTTACATAGTTTCAGGTACTCGCAAGACTCAGCAATTGCAGTATACAGTTCCTTAAGAGAAAGTATATCTTTGTCCGCCCGAAGAAGTTCCATATTGCTTCTACGCTTTATGTAGGCGTTAAGAACTGCTATGTAGCGAAGTTTATCGTCAAAATCATCATCTTGCGAAGTCTCTAAAAGCTTCTTAATCTCCTTGATTTGCGGATTAAGTATATTCGCAATATTATCATATAGATTGTTTCGGGCATCGAGTTTTGACTGCTCGGTTTTCAAATCGTTCTGAGTATGAAGATATTCATTACGACTTTCAATCTGTTCGGTTGTTTCTTCTATCTGCCTGTTAAGAGAATAGATTTTGGACATATCTACCGCCCAGGATACCGTACCTCCGCTTATTTCCTCCGTAAAGGTCAGCACATTTTCCGTATCCTCCAATATATCAAGAGCCTTTCGGGATCTGTAATTTATATTTCCTTCGCTGTCGGCGATAATTATAGCCTTATCGGTAAAATCCAAGAGCCGCATATAACCTGTATTGGCCGGAATAAGCCCTATGGCGATACATGATTCTTCAAATCCGAACACCCAGAAGAAAAAGATTTCACCCATATTCCATATGTTTTTACCGCTAATCTTCAGTATTCCAAGCATAAGAATTATCTCAGCGATTCCGCCTATCAAAGCCAGAGCAACAGGTAACCAGGCCTGCTTTTGAGCTGCCATAACACGACATTTTCCTACAATAATCGCTAATGACCAAATAAGCATAGCCGTTACCCAGACATATATCAGGTAAAATCCGATTCCGTGGCTATATACATAATACCCCTGCTTTGTACCCTCCGGGAAATTGAATACAAATTGATGAATATCATTTGTCATGACCATCAACGATAGAATGACCGAAAAAACTGTAATAACAGGATTAACTTTAGGATGTGTATCTTCACCGGTACCAACCAGAATCGCTATCCTGTATATAAAGAAAGGAGCAAGTATCACCGGAATATAATATCCGTACCATGAATATCTACGTGGATTCAATTCTTCACCCAGCAATTTGTATGAGCATATCTGAAGCATAAACATCAACAGCATCAAACTTACCGTAACCAGAAGACGATTTCTAATTCTTCGGTCACTTACTCTTTTTTGAATTGTTACGGCCCATACAAGAGCCATGGCAGAATAATACATCTGACTT
>JAZQOC010000152.1:0-36715 GCA_045627645.1 Lachnospiraceae bacterium | reverse complement strand
GGGATAAACGCTGAAGGCATCTAAGCGTGAAGCCCCCCTCAAGATGAGATATCCCATGTTTAACATGTAAGACCCCTTGAAGACGACAAGGTAGATAGGGCCAAGGTGTAAGTGCAGTAATGCATTCAGCTGATGGTTACTAATAGGTCGAGGGCTTATCCAATAGGTAGGTATTTGTAATATTTGATAGTCAGTGTTCGATTTTTGAAGTTCAGATGATTAAAAAGGAAGCGATTTGCTTTCTTTTTTTTTACAATTTTCAGACAATTATGTTATAATAATTCTATATTTTCGGATACAAATTGGGGAAGTTATAACTGAGAGGTATAATATGGATACAAATATCTTATTAGAGAATGGAACAAACGAACTTGAAGTACTTGAATTTGAGGTCGCAGGTAATTCCTATGGTATAAATGTTGCTAAGATTAAGGAGATTATTCCTTATCAGGGAGTTACACCAGTTCCTAATGCTCATCCTAGTATCGAAGGCTTATTTATGCCAAGAGATGTTATGATTACAGCAATTGATCTTAGAAACTGCCTGCAGAGAGGTGTTTCCGAACCTGGTGGTTTATTTATAGTAACAAATTTCAATAATCTGGATATTGCATTCCATGTAGATTCAGTTATTGGAATTCATCGTGTTTCCTGGTCAGATATTATTAAGCCAAATGTTACTATTGCTAATACAAGTGATGGAATTTCAACTGGTATTATTAAAATCAATAATAAGCTTATCATTATTCTGGACTTTGAACGTATTGTATCAGATATTAATCCAGAAACTGGACTTAAGATTGAGGAAATTGACTCAATTGAGCATAAAGTGGGAAGAGCTGACAAGCATATTATTATTGCTGAAGATTCATCATTACTTAATAAACTTATTGTTGATAGCTTAAGCAAAGCAGGTTATAAAAAACTTATTCATACAGCCAATGGTAAGGAGTGTTATGATGTAATCATGGATTTCAAAGCTAAAGGTACTTTGAATGACAATATTGATCTTGTTATAACAGATATTGAGATGCCTGAGATGGATGGACATCATCTTACAAAGCTTCTTAAGTCAGATGATGAAACCAGACATATTCCTGTAGTTATTTTCTCTTCTCTTGTTAATGAAGAGATGAGACGCAAAGGAGAGGCTTTAGGTGCAGATGGACAGCTTTCAAAACCAGAGATTGGAAATCTTGTTTATCTTGTAGATGATTTATTATTAAAGTAAGACTTAAGCCGAGACTAAGGTCTCGGCTTTTTATTTTGAAAGGTATTTTATAATTAATATGAATATAGATTTTAACGAATATGACAAGATATTAATCGGTATTGGTGATGATTTTTGTGTCAAAGAACCTGAAAATATTGAAAATATCTGGGATAAACTAATATATATTGAAGAAAATGTCGATTCTAATATATTAGATGCTTATAATCATCTTGCATCTAAGATAAAGGAATTGGATTATTTTGTTGTAAGTACATGTAACGATGATGCCATTTACAAAAGTAATCTGAAAAAGAGCAAAATAGTAACACCTTGTGGGGGCTTTAGATATTTGCAGTGTGCAAATGACTGCAGCCATGAGTTGCTGCCTTATGAGAAAAGCTTTTTGGATTCAAGAGAAGAACTTAGGTGCCCCCATTGTGGAGAAAAGGTTGTATTCAACAGACTTCCGATAGATCATTACAATGAAGGCGGATATATGGATGCGTGGCAGGAGTATAACAAATGGCTTCAGTCAACCATCAACAAAAAGCTTCTTATTCTTGAGGTCGGGGTTGGAATGAAATACCCTACGGTTATTAGGTTTCCATTTGAGAAAACCGCTTTTTATAATCAGAAATCAGTTATGTACAGAGTGCATGAAACGCTTGCATTTTCGACAGATGAACTTAAGGACAGATGCATCTGCGTGAAGGGTAATCCTATAGAATTCCTTAATAATTTATGATAAAATATTATGCGAATTATTTTATTGGCATGAAGTGATTAATTTACCATTGTTAAAACGATGAGGTAAAGTATGGCTGTAGATACAGAGTATTTAGATGAATTAATGAAGTCAATAGAGCCTACAATTTATCCTGATGGTGTACCAGGTGAAGAGCCAGATCCAGAGGATGAATTCGTCCAGGAACCAGAATTAGTGGATTATGATGCTGAGCTTGCATCTATTCCTGAGAAGGGTGCGGCTAAAGATAGTGAGCGTGAAGTGGAATCTGCAATTGAGGCAATAGATGCCATGGATGCCATGGAAAGAGCGGAGGCTGCAGAAAATGATACTATGGAGACCTTCGAAGATGTGCCTGAAGCTGTAGAAGATGGATCTGAGGGCTGGGAAGAGATTAATGTTGGTAACCCTGCTGAGTCAGGAGAGATTGAACTTGATATTAATATGTCTGAGGAAGAGATTGAAGCTATGCTCAATGCTGCAAAGTCTTCTGCAGAAGAAGTTACTCCTGTAGGAGAATCAGATGATATTGCAGATATTCTGTCTATGTTAGATGGTGATTCAGATATAGCTGATATTAAGGATACTCTGGATAAGTCTGACAACAATATTGCAGTTAATTCAGCGGCTCTTGATCAGCCAGATATTGCTATCCCGGATTTTGATGAAGAAGAAACAGAAGAAAAGCCTGCTAAGAAGAGTAAAAAAGCTAAGAAGGATAAAAAGTCCAAGGGTGAGGCTTCTGAAGGAGAAACCGAAGAATCAGGAGAAGGAAAGAAAAAGAAGAAGGGTGGCTTGTTTAGCAAACTATTCAATGCACTTACTGAAGAGGTATCTGATGAATCAGCCGTTCCAGAGCAGTCTGAAACAGGTGTAACTGATGAAAATGTACAGATTCTTGCTGAACTTGATTCTGAAGATAAAGGTAAAAAGAAAAAGAAGAAAAAGGATAAGAAATCCAAGGATAAAAAGGGAGACTCCCAGGGAGATGAGCGTGACATTCGTGAAAAGTCTGAAGACGGAGACGGAGACGATCAGGGAAACGATAAGAAAAAGAAGAAGCCTAAGAAAGAAAAAAAGCAGAAGATTAAAAAGGAAGAAGAGCCTGAGAAGGCTCAAAAGAAACTTCCTAAGAAAAGGGTTAGAAATACTTTTATACTATGTTTATCAATCCTTGCAGCTATTCTTATTCTGGTAATATTTGGTACAGCCTACCTGACAAAGAAACAGGCAAGATTCGCATTTGACAATGCGGATTATGAGACTGCCTATGCAGATTTCTATGGGGATAAGCTTAGTGACAGTGACAATGAGATTTATCAGAAATCAAAGACAATCATGTTGCTTCAAAGAAAGATGTCTTCATATGATAATTACATGCAGCTTGGTATGAAGGCTGAAGCGTTAAATGCGTTACTTGAGGGATATGAGATGTATCCGTCAGTTATGGAAAAGGCTGAGGAGTATGGTGTTACAGATCAGGTTAGAGATTTGTATAATCAGATTGTTAATGCATTGTCATCATTTGGTCTTTCTACAATGGATGCCGAAGAAATCAATGGTTACTCAAGTAAAGTTCAGTATAATAAGCGCATCCTATCGATTGTAAATAACATACCTTTTGAATATGAGGGCGTTAGTAGTGTTGAAACAAATGATAATGACAGCGATGCATCAATAAGCATGCAGGATATTCTTCCAGAAGAAGAGGATTTCCTTCCAGAAAATCCAGAGGATGTATTTGCCCAGTAGGCTTAAATTTGTTTCACAAGTGAAATGGAGATTTATATGATAGCAATTATTGACTATGATGCTGGAAATATTAAAAGTGTTGAGAAGGCATTGCAGTTTTTAGGCGAAGAAGTAGTAATAACCAGAAATCCTGAGATATTACTTAGCGCGAGCAAGGTCATTTTACCAGGAGTTGGTGCTTTTGGTGATGCCATGAGCAGACTTACGGAGTATGGACTTGTTGATGTTATAAAGAAAATTGTAGATAATGGAACTCCTTTTTTAGGGATATGTCTTGGACTTCAACTGTTATTTGACAGTAGTGAAGAGGCTCCAGGAGTAAAAGGATTGGGCATTTTACCTGGAAAGATTGTTAAATTTCCTAATGAGATAGGACTTAAGATTCCACAGATTGGCTGGAATGCTTTGAAACAGCCAAATAAGGGAAAACTTTTTGAAGGAATAGAAGACGGCGAGTTTGTTTATTTTGTTCATTCATATTATCTTATTGCAGACAATTTTGATGATGTAGTTGCTACTACAGAGTATGGTGTAACAGTGCATGCTTCTGTAGAGAGAAATAATGTTTTTGCATGTCAGTTCCATCCAGAGAAGAGTTCTGAGGTTGGAATGAAGATACTTAAGAATTTTATTGAGTTGTAAGAGGTTGAGTCATGCACACAATAAGAGTTATTCCATGTCTTGATGTTAATAACGGACGTGTGGTTAAGGGTGTAAATTTTGTTAATCTGGTAGATGCAGGAGATCCTGTTGAATGTGCAGTTGCCTATGATAAGGCTGGTGCTGATGAAGTGGTATTCCTTGATATTACAGCCAGCAGCGACGGCAGAAATACTGTTGTTGATATGGTAAGAGAGGTTGCTAAAAAGCTGTTTATTCCATTTACAGTTGGTGGCGGTATCAGAACTGTTGATGATTTCAAGGTGCTGTTGCGTGAAGGTGCTGATAAGGTGTCAGTTAATAGTGCTGCAATTAAGAGACCAGAGCTTATTAGTGAAGCAGCTGAGAAGTTTGGCAGCCAGTGTGTTGTGGTAGCTATTGATGCCAAGAGAAGGGAGCCATTTGACGGATGGAACATATATCTCAATGGCGGTCGTGTTGATACAGGTATCGATGCCATTGAATGGGCGAAGAAAGCAGAGAGTCTTGGAGCAGGTGAGATACTTCTTACAAGTATGGATTGCGATGGTACTAAGGCTGGTTTTGATATTGAACTTACAAGAGCTATTTCGGACGTAGTAGGAATTCCTGTTATTGCATCAGGTGGTGCGGGAAAACTTGAGCATTTTTCTGAGGCAGTTACAGAGGGCCATGCTGATGCAGTTTTAGCTGCTAGCCTATTCCACTTTAAAGAGTTGGAGATTAAAGAGGTTAAGCAGCATATGCGCGATGAAGGAATTGATGTTAGATTATAATTTTCATGGAGTTGGATTGTAAATGGTCTGACTCCATGTATTAATTTGAAGAAAGCGAGCGGGATATGGCGCCAATTAATAATGACTGGCTTCCATTTTTGGAGCGGGAATTTAAAAAAGATTATTATGAAGAACTATATAAATTTGTAAGAGAAGAGTATGCAACGAAGCTAATATTTCCACCAAGTGATGATATTTTTAATGCGCTTCATTATACTTCGTTAAGTGATGTAAAGGTTGTTATCCTTGGGCAGGATCCGTATCATGATAACAATCAGGCTCATGGGTTGTCATTTTCAGTACCAACCTCACAGCCAAAGATTCCACCATCACTTCAGAATATTTATAAAGAACTTCAGGATGAATTGGGATGTTATATTCCTAACAATGGTTATCTTAAAAAATGGGCAGATCAGGGCGTGCTGCTTTTGAATACTGTTTTAACGGTTCAGGCGCATAATGCATTTTCACATAGAGACAAGGGTTGGGAGCAGTTTACAGATGCTATAATAAGAGCGGTAAATGAGCAGGACAGACCTGTTGTGTATCTGCTTTGGGGTTCTCCTTCACAGAAGAAAGCTGCAATGCTTAATAATCCAAAGCATTTGGTGTTAAAGGCACCTCATCCAAGTCCTTTATCGGTTTATAGAGGATTCTGGGGTTGTGGTCATTTTGCAAAATGTAATGAGTTTTTGGAGGCCAATGGACAGACTCCAATTGACTGGCAGATTGAAAATATATAAGTTTTTTTAAGATTCGTCTAAGGGCGAATCTTTTTTATTTCCAATATTGACATAGTAAAAAAAGAATAGTAAAGTAGTGGTGTTCCTAAAAAGAAACACTAAAGGTATTGCGATGGATTATATCGATTATTTAATTGAATATGGTCTTACAAGGCAGGAAGCTGTAATCTATGTTGAACTTATGAAACATGGTAGCATGACAGGGTATGAAGTTTCTAAAGAAACTGGTATATCCAAGTCTAATATCTATGCAGCCCTAAAGGGGTTAACTCAAAAGGGAGCTGCGGTCTGCGAAGAAAAAGAAGCTACCAGGTATATTCCAGTAAGTACAGAAGTTTTTTGTGAGAATCATCTTAGATATCTCTCGGAAATTAAAAATAACATAGTTGCAAATCAGCCAAAGCCTATTGATGTTTCAGAAGGTTACATTACAATTCAGTCAGCTAATAATATTAGATACAAAATTTATGAAATGCTTAAAAAATGTGATAAAAGAGTGTATATTATGGCTGAGAAAAGTATTATCGAGCAGTTTACAGATGAGCTTTCTGCCGTAGCGTCAGCAGATAAAAAAGTTGTAATACTTACTGATGATAAAGTAGCCGTTGAAAATGCTGTATTACATATTACAGATGTAGAGGCGGGACAGATTAGGTTTATCGTTGATTCAAGTTTTGTACTGACAGGTTCTCTTACGGGAGATATAGATGATGCATGTTTATATTCTGGAAGAGAAACTTTAGTCAATCTTGTAAAAGAAAATATCAAGAATAAAATGCCAAAATAAATAGGCAAAATAATAAATGAATGAATGTGGCGTATGCCAGGAAAGGAAACAAAAATGAAAGTAGCTATTTTAGGTTATGGTAATCTTGGAAAAGGAGTTGAGAGCGCAATCAGACAGAATGCTGATATGGAATTAGTAGCATTCTTTACAAGAAGAGATCCAGAGAGCTTAAAGACTCAGACTCCAAATGTTCCTATATATAATGTAAAGGATATTGAAGCTCATAAGGATGAAATCGATGTTCTTATTCTTTGTGGCGGTTCTGCAACAGATCTTCCAGAGCAGACACCAGAGTATGCTAAGTATGTTAATGTAATTGACAGTTTTGATACTCACGCACGTATTCCAGAGCATTTTGCAAATGTTGATAAGGTTGCAAAGGAAAATAGAAAAGTTGCACTTATCAGCTGCGGATGGGATCCAGGTATGTTCTCACTTAACAGACTTTATGCTAATTGCATTTTACCAGAAGGAAATGATTATACATTCTGGGGCAAGGGTGTAAGCCAGGGCCATTCAGATGCTATCAGAAGAGTAGAAGGCGTTAAGAATGGTAAGCAGTATACAATTCCAGTTGAGAGCGCACTTGAATCAGTAAGAAATGGTGAGAATCCAGAGCTTACAACAAGACAGAAGCACACAAGAGAGTGTTTCGTTGTTGCTGAAGACGGAGCAGATAAGGCTAAGATTGAAGAGACAATCAAGAATATGCCAAACTATTTCTCAGATTATGACACAACAGTTAACTTCATCAGCGAGGAAGAACTTATGGCTAACCACAGTGGTATTCCTCATGGTGGTTTTGTATTCAGAACTGGTGTTACAGGAATCAACAAAGAGCATAAGCATGTAATTGAGTACAGCTTAAAGCTTGATTCTAACCCAGAATTTACAGCAAGCGTAATCTGCGCATATGCACGTGCAGTTGTACGTATGTCTAAGGAAGGTATGAGTGGATGTAAGACAGTATTTGATGTTGCACCAGCTTACCTTAGCCCACTTTCAGGTGAAGAAATCAGAGCACACCTTCTCTAAGAGGTGACCAGTTAAAAGCTATTTTTTATAGGAGGAACTATAATGAACAAACTACCATTTGTAACAAAAGAAATGATAGATGAAATCACAAAGACATATCCAACACCTTTTCATATTTATGATGAGGCTGGAATTAGAGCTAATGCTAAGGCTATGAAGGAAGCATTTAGCTGGAATAAGGGATTTAAGGAGTATTTTGCAGTAAAGGCCCTTCCTAATCCAAAGATTCTTGAAATTTTTGGTGAGTATGGCTTTGGTTGTGACTGTGCATCAGCAAATGAGATTACTTTAGCACTTGCAGCAGGTATGAAAGAAGGAGACATTATGTTTTCTTCCAATGAGACACCAGCTCACGAGTACAAATATGCTTATGAATCAGGTGCTATCATTAACTTAGATGATATTACACACATAGATTTCTTTGAGAATATTGTTGGAAAACTTCCAGAGACAATGTCAATCAGATACAATCCAGGTGGAACAATCACACTTAGTAATGGTATTATGGATAACCCTGGTGATGCTAAGTATGGTTTCACAACAGAGCAGGTATATGAGGGTGTTAAGCTCCTTATGGAAAAGGGCGTTAAAAACCTTGGTATTCATGCATTCCTTGCAAGTAACACTGTAACAAATGACTACTATCCACAGCTTGCAAAGCAGTTATTTGAGCTTGCTGTTGATGTAGCAAAGAAGACAGGTATTCATATTGCATTTATTAACCTTTCAGGTGGTATTGGTATTGCTTACAGACCAGACCAGACACCAAATGATATCTATGCAATTGGTGCAGGTGTTAAGAAGGTTTATGAAGAAATTCTTGTTCCAGAAGGAATGGATGATGTTTCTATCTATACAGAGTCAGGAAGATTTATGACAGGCCCTTATGGACAGCTTGTTACAACAGCTATTCATGAGAAGCATACGCATAAGGAGTACATTGGCCTTGATGCATGTGCTGTTAACCTTATGAGACCAGCTATGTATGGTGCATATCATCATATTACAGTTCTTGGTAAGGAAGATGCTCCATGTGATCACGTATATGATGTTGTTGGTTCACTTTGCGAGAATAATGATAAGTTTGCAATTGATCGTGAACTTCCAAAGATTGACACAGGTGATTACATTGTTATTCATGACACAGGTGCTCATGGATATTCAATGGGTTATAACTACAATGGTAAGATGAAGAGCGCTGAACTTCTTCTTAAGGAAGATGGTAGCGTAGAACTTATCAGACGTGCAGAGCAGCCAAAGGATTACTTTGCTACACTTGATTGCACATCATACTTTAAGGATTTGGTCAAATAAGTCTGAGTGGTATTAAAAAAGCCAGGTGATAAACACCTGGCTTTATATTTTAGCTTAATCATCAATATCTAAATGTTCGAGTAGTGATTTCTTTTCTGTTCCAATAGAGTCACCATGTTTAACCTGAGACATAGTAACAAATGCTAAAGCAGAGAAGACGACTGCATAAGGGAACAGTGTCCTGTATGAAACATACTGTAGAAACCATCCCGAAAGAATAGGTGTTAATACCTGTGCTGCCATTGAGAAGGTATAGTAGTAACCTGTATATTTACCGATATCACCTTCTGTTGCGATATCAACTGCCATCGGGAAGGAATTGACATTAATTGCTGCCCATGAGACACCAACAAGAGCAAATAATCCGATTACAACAGGACCTGCATGGGTTGCAAAGAAGCAGGAACCAAATCCAACTATCAATCCTATTATGCCTATCATAATAACTTTCTTACGTCCATATTTGCTGGATACAAGTCCGATTGGAATATAACTGATAATCGCAGCAACAGTAGCAACCATTAAGTAGTTGGCGTATGAACCATTTTCAGCATGCCATACGATAGTAGCATATCTTGAAAATGCGGTAGTTACAGCGTTATAGGCTATATACCAGAGAGCAACTGATAAGAGAATAAATACTAAACTTCTGAATTTATCCTTTGGAAGTTTATTAGATGTATTAGCCTGTGTAGTATCTACATCATTAGTTTTTTCTACAACTTTTGATTTTGAATCAGAGGCGTTGGATTCCTCCTTTTCAATCATGCTATCAACATCTCTTGCTTCAATTGTCCATTGATTTTCCTTAACAACAAAAGCAAGTATAGCGATTGTAATCAGCATGAAAAGAATAATTGAAATAAACAGTGGCTGGTAGTTTGGTGTATCACCATCTGAAACTAAAACACCAATCATGGCAAGAGCGTATATTGCACCGGCTGTGCCCATAAGGTTGATTATGGCATTACCCTTACTTCTAAGGTGTTTTGGAGTTATATCAGGCATGAGAGCAACTGCAGGAGATCTAAATACCGACATAAAGAGTAAAACAAGTCCGGTCATTACCATAAAGAGCGGAAGGTTTCTTGTGTTGTCAGCAACTGGCATGAAGAACATTGCAAGATTTGCAAGGATTGTACCAATCACAATAAATGGCATACGTTTTCCAAATTTCGTATTAATTCTGTCTGACCATGTGCCAAAGAACGGAAGTAAAAATAGTGCCAGCACATTGTCCACGGCCATTATTGCACCTATAATTACATCGTTTAAGGCGAAAGAATTTTTGAGAATCAGAGGTATGATGTTGTCATACATCTGCCAGAATGACATGATTGCCATAAATGCGAAACCAACCATTATGGTTTTATACTTGTAATGAATTTTCATTAAGATGAGTTCCCCCTGTAAACAGTTTTATAATCAAAGTATACATTATTTGTAACTGACCAGTAAATATGCAAAATCAGTTGAATTTTGGGGATAAACAAGGTATTCTATTAAAGTCAATATAGGGGGAAACATGCAAAACAGTATGTATATATATATTATTGGAGCATTAATTGGATATCTTTTGGGAGGAATTAGTCCTTCATATATTATTGCATCTTTAAAAAAGAAGGATATCCGTGAACATGGTTCCGGAAATCTTGGTGCAAGTAATACTACAATTTTGCTCGGCTGGAAATGGGGAGTATTGGTTGGTGTAATAGATATTCTTAAGGCTTGTATTCCTACTGTTATTGCGAGACTCTTATTTGGCGAGCTGGTTATGCTTCCATACATTGTAGCTGTGAGTGCTATTATGGGGCATGTATTTCCTTTTTATCTTAAGTTCAAAGGTGGAAAGGGGACAGCTACATTTTTTGGATCAATGCTTGGACTTAGTCCTTTGGCTTTTTGCGTAATTGGTCTGTTATTTTTAATTGTGACATTTACAACAGATTATATCGTGTTGGGTACTTATACCGTTATAATTCTGTTTCCAGTATATCTTTATTTCATGGCGGGTTTACAGCCAATGCTTGTGATGTTAATTGCAAGTGCAGTGGTAGCATTTAAGCACCGTGCCAATATTATTCGAATTATTAAGAAAGAAGAGATAGGGCTTCGTGCGGCCTTTTCAGGAAAGCACAAATTATAATTAGAAAGTTGCTTGGTTTATATAGATGTTTAAGATAATATTTGGGGATATCACCAACTATATGGGGATATACTTTTTTAAAAGCGTATTCCTTGGGGTGATTTGTTCAGTTCTGCTTTTTGTAGTGCTGAATCTTATGAAGAAGTCAAAAAGATACGAGGGAAGTGAGGTTAGAATTGTTGACAAAACAATCGCATTTTTCTTCGGAATCGTTTATGGATATATGGTGCTTGGTATTACATATCTATGTAGGGAACCTGTATTTGAACAGGTGGTCTCACTAATACCATTTTCAGCGCCAGTAGGTAATCCAAGATTAAAGGCATATCTTGTTGAGAACATTATTATGTTCATACCTTATGGTTTTATAATTCCAATTTTGTTCAGTTTTTTTGAAAAATGGTACAGATGTCTCATTCTTGGTATTATCTCAAGTATATTAATTGAGACAGCTCAGTTTATTACTGCAAGGGGTAAGGCACAGATTGATGATGTGCTTCTAAATACTGCAGGAATGATGATTGGCTGGGGAATATTTAAGATCATCGCCAGTGCCTATAGGAAAAGAGTAGCTAAGAAGAACGAGGAAAAGTAGATGTACGAATATGTGTTATTTGACCTTGATGGAACAATATCAGATTCCAGTGAAGGAATAACCAAGGGAATACAGATTGCTCTAGATAGTTATGGTATTCATGAAGAATTAAGCGAACTTAGAAAATTTATTGGGCCACCACTCAAGGTTTCATTTCATGGATTTTATGGATTCGATGAGGAGAAAACAGCTGAGGCAATTGCCAGATATAGAGAGTATTATTCAGAAATTGGATTGTTTCAAAATACACCCTATGAGGGCATTGAAGAATTACTGAAGATAATAAAAGCTTCAGGAAGAAAGATTGCTGTAGCTACATCAAAACCTGAAGATTTTTCTAATACTATTCTTGATAAATTTGGCTTCAAGAAATATTTTGATTATATTGTTGGCCCTTCAAGAGATTACAGACGTGGTGACAAGGACGAAATAATCTTAGAGGCAATTAACAGATTTGGTAATCCGGATAAGGATAATGTTGTTATGATTGGTGACACCAAATTTGATGCAGAAGGTGCAAAAACGGTCGGAATAGACTGCATAGGTGTACTTTATGGATTTGGCAAGAGAGAAGAACTTGAGGCAGCAGGTGCCAAATATATTGCAGAGACAATAGAAGATATATATCAGTACTTATAAGATAAATACATTCTGAATTTATGACCCGCCATGGCAATTTGTTGTGGCGGGTATTTTATATGATATAATGTTGTTACGCTTTTAAGTGTGGATTTCACAAGTGAAATGGAACTTAATATGAATAATATCATTGATTATATAAAAGAATATGGTGAAAAGACTTGTCATGACAGAGAGTTTTGTGAGGTAGATGCGCTGATATTAAGTCAGCTGGCATATTTTAGGTTTGATAAGCTGATACCCCCGCTTTTCGAGCAGTCTTCCATGGATATGCCTTCAGTAAAGCTTTCTGATATATACAAGGCTGTTGATCCAGAGTATGTGTATAAGAAAGTGCTGTGCTCTTTGGAAAATGAGCAGCTTTTGAAGGCTATGGCAGAGAGCAGGCGATTTGCTGATATGACATGTAATTATTATCTGTCCGATACCAGAGTAGCTTCCAATATGCAGTTTGCGGCTATGACATTTAGAATGGAGGGGGCTTTGCCAATCGTTGTGTTCAGAGGAACTGACAGAACATTTGTTGGTTGGAAGGAAGATTTTAACATGGCATTTAGTAAGCCGTATGCAGGTGCATTTATGGCTTCAAGATATGTGGCAGCAGTGGCAGAGAGGTTAAGCGGAGATTTCATGGTTGCAGGTCATTCTAAAGGGGGGAATCTTGCAGCCTTTAGTGCCATGAACTCTGAAAAGAACATTCGACAACGTATTACAGACATATATAGTTTTGATGGACCTGGATTCAGACCAGAGATATTAAAAGAATATAATTATGATGCGATAGCGTCACGTGTAAGGAAATTTTTACCAAAATCCTCTCTTGTTGGAATAGTACTTGAAGGAAGCCAGGATTATGTTACAGTCAAGAGTCATGCAGTTGGTGGAGCTTTGCAACATAACCCATACAGATGGTGTGTGGAAGGCTGTGAGTTTGTAAAAGAAGAGGATATTAAGAAAAAATCTCATATAGTTCACAAATCACTTAATGAATGGATTATGGAGTTAGACGAAAGTCAGATAGAATTGTTGATATCTACGCTATTTGGAATACTTGAGTCAACAGAAGAGCAGAATATACCAGATCTTTTGGACAATTGGAAGACATCTTTAAGAGCTGTTAAAACCTCGGCACTTGGAATAAGCAAAGAAGACAGGAAACAGCTTAGAACGATTATAAGAATGCTTCTAGAAGCAATTTATAAGAGTCTTATGGAACAGATACAGGAGCAGAGAGACGAGAATGGAATTAAACCAGTATAATACAATTGAATTGGAAGCAGAAGGTGAAATCGTTGAGAAAAAGTCGCGTTTTATCTGCAATCTTTATCATGTAGAAACTGAAGAAGAGATTTCAGCAATAGTTGAGGCTTTAAGAAAAAAGCATTATCAGTCAAGACACGTGTGCCATGCTGCAATACTTGGAGATAAGGGTGATATCTTAAAGTATTCGGATGATGGTGAGCCAAGTGGAACTGCGGGCAGGCCTATGCTGGATATATTAAAAGGCAGAAATCTTACCTATACGCTTGCCTGTGTTACAAGATACTTTGGTGGTGTTTTACTTGGTACAGGTGGTTTGGTCAGAGCATATTCCGACAGCTTACAGGCAGGGTTGGAAAATGCAATCATTATTGAGAAACGATTATGCAGAAAGCTGTCATTTACCATAGATTATCAGACGATCGGAAAACTCAAATATACTCTTGGAGATTTTGAGGCTAAGGTTGTAGGAGAAGAGTACAATAGTGCAGTAGATGTTACAGTTGTGCTTCCAGATGAAAATGCTGAAAGGTACAAGAACTATCTGGTAGAACTTACTGGTGGAAGAATCAGTGTAGAAGATAAGGGGTCGGAGTTTGTTTGATATGAATAGTTTATTTGATATGATTAGTTTGTTTGTGCAGCCAGCCGTAGCGGCAATGCCACTTCTTTATCTTTTTATTACATATCTGATATACAGCAAGGAAGATAAAAAAATAGTTCATAGTCAGGCATATCCTCCAACAGGAGAAAGCGCAATTTGGATACAGAAGATTGCGGGCAAGAAGGTCAATGAAAGAGGCATAGTAGCGGCAATAATTGAACTTTGCAGGGAAGGGTGCCTGAAAATCAATAAAGAGGGTGGCAATTACGATGTCTTAAAGATTAGTGATTATGAAGGACGTGATACTTATAAGCAGAAAATAATGTCAGCTATGTTTGACGGTAACGAGGAATTAAGTTCAGCTGCAGAATCAATCATTGCGTATCCTGTCTACCATCTTACAAGGGATGGGAAACTTAAAGAAAAAGTCAGAGAGATAATCAAGCAGATCAATGACGAACATAAAACTGCTAAAGGCAATGGTGGCTATTATAGGCGAGATAGCAAAAAATGGAAGATTGCCAGCATAGTGTTGTTAGAAATACTTATGATGAATTATATGCATGGAAGCAATGAGCTGGTAACGTCTTTAGTTATGATTCCTTTTTTGGCAGTGGGAACAAGGTTTATTGATGAAATATCCTTTAACAAAACTAATAATAAATCTATTATGATTTTATTTTTTGCACTGGTATGGTTTTGCATAATATTTGATGTTATGTTTTCTTTGGTTGATGGACTTGATGGAAAGGCTTCCATGGTTTTTGCAACCATAATGATTATCATTTCCTACATTATCAATGTGTTAAGGAAGAAACCTGCCAGTTTTGCAAATGAGAAGCATGTGCTTAATGGTTTCCTTAAAATGATAAAAGATAAGCATGAAGTACAAAATAATCTGGGCTATAGTAAAGCTAATCCAAACAGGTTTTATGAAGTATTGCCTTATGTATGTGCTTTAGGGGAAGAAAAGCGTTGGATTAATCAGCATAAGGACTTGGAAATCGAAAGACCAGACTGGATTATTTCTGATGAGGAAGACAGTCAGAATCTGATGCAGGAGTGTATAGATACACTGGTAAACAGTGTAAAGTAATTACGATACGCGCAGTGTTGACATCATATAAATGAGGTGTTATATTAAGTGAGTAATTAAGGATAGAGGTTGCGTGACCTATGAGTAACCGCTTGGATGTGACAGGCACAGATGAAGAGTGGCAAAAGGAGGAAGCGCCGAAAGGGAGACGGGCTGAACGTTGAACTTGGGCATAAGGTTAAGAGCCTTATGACTGTCATCTTAACTAAGATGGGGAGCTATCGAACGATTTTGCATTTTACAAAACCGACCCCATTTTGGCGTCGGTTTTTTCTATGTATAATTCAGATAAAACCTCAGCCAGAAATCAACAGGCCAAAAGGAGGATATTGAAATGGCTATTTTCACAGGCGCAGGTGTAGCGATTATTACACCAATGAAGGATAACTTAGAAGTTGATTATGACGCATTTGCAGCTATCGTAGAGGATCAGATTGCAGGCGGTACAGATGCAATTGTTGTATGTGGAACAACTGGTGAAGCATCAACACTTTCACATGAAGAGCATCTTAATGTTATTAAGTATTGTGTAGAGAAGGTTGCTGGAAGAATTCCAGTTATTGCTGGTACAGGTTCTAACTCAACAGACACAGCAATTTATCTTTCAAGAGAAGCAGAAAAGGTAGGAGTAGATGGATTACTTCTTGTTACTCCTTACTATAACAAAGCAACACAGAAGGGCTTATACGAGCACTTCAAGATTATTGCTAATTCAGTTAATATTCCAATTATTCTTTACAATGTTCCAGGAAGAACAGGATGTACAATGGCTCCAGATACAATCGTAAAGCTTTGTACAGATGTTGAGAACATCGTAGGTGTTAAGGAAGCAAGCGGTAACATTTCGGCTGTTGCAAAGATTATGTCTATGGCCAATGGCAAAGTAGATCTTTACTCAGGAAATGATGATCAGATTGTTCCAATCTTAAGCCTTGGTGGTAAGGGTGTAATTTCAGTTCTTTCCAATGTTGCACCACGTCAGACACACGAAATTTGCCAGAACTACTTTGATGGAAATGTTGCAAAGAGTGCACAGATGCAGTTGGAAGCAATTGAACTTTGTGATGCATTATTCTGTGAAGTTAATCCAATTCCTGTTAAGAAGGCAATGAATCTTCTTGGCAAATGTGGTGATGGAATTCGCAGACCTCTTTCAGTTATGGAAGACGCTAATGTTGAGAAACTTAGAGGAGCTATGGAGCGTTACGGAATTCTTGGCCAGGATAATTATTCAGAAGCAAGTATCAATGCCAGACTCCAAAAAGAAATGAGTGAAAGCAACATTCGCTAAATCATCAAATCAATGACAGTACACCATAGGAAAGACTTCATGAAGTCTTTCCTATTTAGTTTTGTGGTATAATCATAAATATATTTATTGCTTAATAAAAAGGAGAATAGAAATGACAAGAGTAATAATGCATGGTTGCAATGGCAGAATGGGTCAGATGATTACAGGAATTGTTGCAGCTGACCAGGATATAGAAATTGTTGCGGGTGTTGATGTATCTGATCATATTCAGAATACATATCCAGTGTTTAAAACAATAACAGAATGTAACGTTGAGGCTGACGCGATTATAGATTTCGCCAATGCGGCAGCAGTTGATGCATTGCTTGATTATTCAGTTGAGAAGCAGGTTCCAGTAGTACTTTGTACAACAGGTCTTTCTGAGGACCAGCTTGCAAAGATGAAGGAGGCTTCTACAAAGGTTGCAGTGCTTAAGTCTGCTAACATGAGCCTTGGTATCAATACACTTCTTAAGATTTTAAAGGATGCTACCAATGTATTTGCTAATGCAGGCTTTGATATTGAGATTGTTGAGAAGCATCATAACCAGAAGCTTGATGCTCCAAGTGGTACAGCGCTTGCTTTGGCTGACAGTATCAATGAAGAACTTGGTAATGAGTATGAATACGTATATGACAGAAGCAGCAGACGTGAGAAGAGACCACAGAAGGAGATTGGTATCTCTGCAGTAAGAGGTGGCTCTATTGTTGGTGATCATGATGTAATATTTGCAGGAATGGATGAGGTCATCACATTTAGCCATACAGCATATTCACGTGCAGTATTTGCAAAGGGTGCTGTATCTGCAGCTAAGTTTTTGGCTGGTAAGCCAGCTGGTATGTATGACATGAGCAATGTCATTGACGCAAGTATGTAAAAGTATGTGATTTATACATGTACAATAAATGTGCCTGCCGTTTTTTCGGGCATGTAAGGAGGTAGCTTTATAGCTATGGAGAACAGTGAATTTTTTTATCTGAAGAGTCTTGCAAAACAGTTTCCTAATATTGCAGCAGCATCTACGGAAATTATTAACCTTCAGGCCATAATGAACCTGCCTAAGGGAACAGAGCATTTCCTGACAGATATTCATGGTGAGGCAGAACAGTTTAATCATGTTATGAGAAATGGTTCTGGCTCGGTAAGAAGAAAAATAGATGAGAAATTTGGAAACAGTATAAGTGAAAGAGACAAGAGAAGTCTTGCGACGCTCATTTACTATCCTAAAGAAAAACTGGCAATGGTAGAGGAGCAGGAGGAATTCTTAGAGGACTGGTATAAGATTACTCTGCACAGACTGGTGCAGATGCTTTCTCATGTTTCATCCAAGTATACACGTTCCAAGGTTCGTAAAGCGCTTCCTAAGGATTTTTCATATGTTATTGAAGAATTAATAACAGAGAAGGCCGAGATTGAAGATAAAGAAGATTATTACAATGAGATTATTCATACAATCATTCAGATAGGCTCAGCTCCTTATTTTATTGAGGAGTTGTGTCAGCTTATACAGAGAATGGTTGTTGACAGACTTCATATAGTAGGTGATATCTATGATCGTGGTAAGGGTCCACATATTATCATGGACACACTTATGCAGTACAACACTAATTCCATTGATATCCAGTGGGGGAATCATGATGTTGTATGGATGGGAGCGGCTGCAGGAGAGACCGCCTGTATAGCAACAGTTATTAGAAACTGTGCCCGTTATGGCAATCTTGATACTTTGGAAGAAGGATATGGTATCAATCTTGTTCCACTTGCCACTTTTGCTCTTCAGACATATTCAGATACTGACTGTAGCGCATTTGCCATAAAGTATGATGACGATTACAATACACGAGATCTCGATCTGGATATGAAGATGCATAAGGCAATCACTATTATTCAGTTTAAGTTAGAGGGACAGCTTATCATGCGTCATCCGGAATGGCACATGGAAGACAGACTTCTGTTAGATAAGATTGATTATGCTAAAAAGACAGTTATGTGCTATGGAAATGAGTATCCAATCATAGATACAGATTTTCCAACTGTTGATCCAGCCAATCCTTATGCCTTGACAGCAGATGAGCAGCTTGTGGTTGACCGTATTAAGTCAGCATTTAAGCACAATGAGAAACTGCAGAAGCATATGAAATACATGTTCTCGAAGGGAGCAATGTATAAGGTACACAATTCAAACCTGCTTTATCACGGATGTGTACCTATGGATGAAAATGGTAATTTCTGTTCTCTTGAACTTAATGGTCAGAAATACAACGGAAGAGCCTTGTATGATGCATTGGACAGCTATGCAAGAAAGGGCTTTTACTCAACCAAGGATTCTGTTGAACGTAACTATGGAAGAGATGTTTTGTATTACATCTGGGCCGGTCCTAACTCGCCTGTATTTGGTAAGGACAAGATGGCTACTTTCGAGCGATATTTCATAAAAGAGAAGGAAACTCATAAAGAGATTAAGAATCCTTATTACAGTTTGTATGATAGGGAGGATATCCTTAATAAGATTCTTGAGGTATTTGGTCTGTCCACAAGTGATTCGCATATTATCAATGGACATGTTCCGGTTGAACTTAAGAAGGGTGAGACACCAATTAAGTGTGGTGGTAAGCTGCTTGTTATTGACGGTGGATTCTCAAGAGCATATCAGGATAAAACTGGTATTGCAGGATATACTCTGGTTGCCAATTCTCATGGAATGTTTTTGGTTAGCCACGAACCATTCCAAGGTAAGGAGTTTGCTATTACTACGGAAAAGGATATTGTATGTGAACGTATTCCTGTAGAACTTGCTCCTAGAAGAATTAAGGTAGCAGATACTGATGCTGGTAAAGAGATTAAAGAGACTATCATTCAGTTAGAGAAACTTCTTGAAGCATACAGAGAAGGTGAGATACTGGAAAAGTAGAAGACCGCTTTGGATCTAACAGGTGAAATGGAGAGTAATATGAATTTTAGACCATGTATTGATATACATGATGGAAAAGTAAAGCAGATTGTTGGAAGTACTTTAAGCGATACAAGTGCTGTTGAAAACTTTGTGTCGGCTAAGGACGCGGATTATTTTGCCAAGCTGTATAAGGAAAATGAGTTACCTGGTGGCCATATCATTCTGCTTAATAAAGCAGGTACTCCGGAATATGAGCTTACAAAAGCACAGGCCATAAGGGGACTGAAAGCGTTTCCAAATGGAATGCAAATCGGCGGCGGTATTACTGCTGAAAATGGTGCAGAGTATATAGAATATGGTGCAAGTCATGTGATCGTAACCAGTTATGTGTTTAAGAACGGACTAGTAGATGAGGATAACCTTAAGAAACTTGTGGCAGCAGTAGGAAAAGAACATGTTGTGCTTGATCTTAGCTGTAAAAAGTCTGATGGGAAATATTATATTACAACAGACCGCTGGCAGAAGATGACTAAGGTTGACATAACATACAACAACCTCGATTACTTTGCGGGATTCTGCGATGAATTCCTGATACATGCAGTTGATGTTGAGGGTAAACAAAATGGTATCGAGCAGGAACTTGTAGAGTATTTGGCTGGATGGAAAGGCATTGATATTACCTATGCTGGTGGGGTAAGAAGTATTGAAGATATGAAACTGCTAAATGATATAGGACAGGGCAGGATAGATGTTACAGTTGGAAGTGCACTTGATCTGTTTGGTGGAAACATGTCTTTTGATGAAGCAGTAAGATTTTGTAAATAATAAATATAAGCAATAAAAAAGGACCGGTTGCCGGTCCTTTTCTATTAATCCATTAAACTATTGCAAATTCGTAAACACTTAGTAGGTCGAAAACTTTTTGGGTTATTCCCTATATATTTCGTAACAGGCACTTCGTATTAATGATTAATTGTAATAAGTAACTTATTACATCTTTGTTACGTTTACAGCCTGAGGTCCTTTTTCACCATTAACTACTTCGAACTCTACAGCCTGGCCTTCTTCAAGAGACTTGAAGCCTTCCATGTTAAGTCCTGAGTAATGAACGAAAACGTCATTGCCTGCTTCATCAGAGATAAAGCCGTAACCCTTTTGGTTGTTGAACCATTTTACAGTACCCTTGTTCATGTCTATCCTCCAAAAAATAAAACTATGTTAGGCCTTTGCCTAACATAGTTAGAATAGCATATTTTTTATTATTTGCCAAGTTTTTCAAAAACTGTTTCATAGCCGTCACAGCCGTAATTGAGGGATCTGTTTACTCGGCTAATAGTAGCAGTACTGGCACCAGTTTTTTCTGCAATTTCAAGATATGTTTTCTTCTCGCGAAGCATTGTTGCTACCTCGTAACGCTGAGACAGCGAAAGCAGCTCATTGATTGTACAAAGGTCTTCAAAAAAGTTAAAACATTCTTCCTTGTCTGAAAGAGAAAGAATTGCTTCAAACAGATGCTCAACGGCTTCTGTGTGAATTTTGTTATTCATATATAAACCTCCCTGGCGGTTTTATTTGCTTTGCAATTTTAATACTTTAAAATTTTAACACAGTAAAGTTTAAAAGTAAATAGGAGAAAAAATTGCCTTGTATAGCGCATTTTCATACTATATAATATGCCTATGACTATAGATTATAACGATTTGATTAAGAGCATAACCGAGAGTTTGCATAGAATTGAATATGTTAAGGCAGAGGATATTCCTAATATAGATCTGTACATGGATCAGGTTACCAGCTTTCTTGAGGAACATCTTAGAAACACCACAAGAAACAAAGATATTGATAAGCTGTTAACAAAGACCATGATTAATAATTATGCCAAGAATGATTTGCTTCCACCTCCTGTTAAAAAGAAGTATGGAAAAGATCATATGATTATTATGCTAATCATATACTATTTTAAGTACTTTTTATCCATTAGTGATATAGAGACAATTCTTAATCCTTTAAACAACAGATATTTTGGTGGTCAGGATGAGAATCTTTCGCTTATAGATATTTATGAGGAGCTTAGAAAGAAGGAAGAGGACATTCAGGATGATATCATTGCCAGCATAATTGAGAAGTATGATATATCCAGAGAGATGTACAAGACAGGAGACCCGGAAGAAGAGGAGATGCTTCAGATGTTTGCATTTATCTCGCTCCTTTCAGAAGAGGTTTATATTAAAAAACTTTTGATAGAAAAGCTTGTAGATGGACTTAAAGAACGAAGACAGAATGAAGATAGCAAAAAGGATAGATAGCAAAGTGCCTAAGACGTATGTTTTAGGCACTTTTTTATTGCAATATAAGGGCTTATTTTGTTAATAATGAGGTATAAAATGTATAGACTACATATATGAAATCTATTATAATGTAATCGTTGGTTGCACTAAGGCAACCAGATATAAAAGGTGAATATTCAAAAGGAGGAATAGATAAATGGGATTTATTACTAATCAGCTTGCCAACGTGGTTGAATGGAATGACCAGAAGGAAGGCATGTTATTTTGGAAATGGCAGAATCAGGAGATTAAGAAAGGATCTAAGTTAATCATCCGTCCAGGTCAGGATGCTATTTTCTTATACAATGGTGTTTGTGAAGGTGTATTTGAGGATGAAGGTAATTATGATATCGAATCACAGATTATTCCTTTCCTTTCAACATTAAAGGGATTTAAGTTTGGTTTTAACTCAGGACTTCGTGCAGAAGTATTATTTATCAATACACTTGAGCAGCTTGTGAAGTGGGGAACAAAGAACGCAATCAATCTTCCAGCTCCTGGACTTCCAGGTGGTATGCCAATCAGAGCATTTGGTACATTCAGCTGCAAGATTGCAGATCATGATGTTCTTATTGATAAGCTTGCAGGTGTTCGTCAGACTTATTCAGTAGAAGATGTTAAGGAACGTATCATTGCTAATCTTGATCAGCTTCTTATGCAGTATATTGCAAAAGAAGGTCGTGACATGTTCAACCTTCAGGTAGATGCACGTAACATCGCTGAAGGAATCAGAGCAGAACTTGATGCAGATATGCAGAAGATTGGTATCGCAATCACAGAGTTCAAGATTGAGAGCTTTAACTATCCTGAAGAAATTAAGAAGATGCAGGAGAAGGCAGCAGCTCAGGCAATGGTTGGCGACGTTAACAAGTATACACAGATGGCTATGGCTGATGGCATGAGCAATGGCAATGGTGGTGGTTCTAATGTTGCTTCAAGCATGATGCAGATGCAGATGGGCATGGCTATGGGTCAGCAGATGATGAACAACATGGGCATGGGCCAGGGACAGTCACAGATGGCAGCAGCTCCAGCAGGTGCTAAGTTCTGTCCTAACTGTGGAACACCAACTAATGGTGCTAAATTCTGTTCAAATTGCGGAACACAGTTAGCATAAGTTGATTTTTATGGGCTGTTTGTTAAAAACAGCCCATTTTTTTGTATTTTGGCTTAAAGGATTTATTTTATGAGCATTTATGATTCATTGAACAATGAGCAGAAGGCAGCAGTTATGCATACAGAGGGGCCTGTTTTAATTTTGGCAGGCGCGGGCTCGGGCAAAACCAGAGTTTTGGTACATAGAATAGCATATATGATTGAAGAGAAGGGGATTGCTCCCTTCAATATTCTGGCTATCACATTTACCAATAAGGCAGCTGGAGAGATGAGAGAGCGAGTTGATAACCTGGTTGGATTTGGTTCGGAACAGATATGGGTTTCAACATTTCACTCCACATGTGTAAGAATCTTAAGACGTCATATTGATTTACTGGGATATGACACTAATTTTACAATTTACGATAGTGACGATTCTAAAGCTGTTATGAAACAGGTTATGAAGAATCTGAATATAGATAATAAGCAGATTAAAGAGAAGAAAGTTCTCAATGTAATAAGCTCAGCTAAGGATGAGCTTATTGGTGTTGATCAGTTTGAGAGAGATGCATTTGGCTATGATGAGAAGCGTATAGCGGCTTGCTATAGAGAGTATCAGGAGATGCTTAAGAGTAGTAATGCACTGGATTTTGATGACATCATCTTTAAGACTGTTGAATTGTTTAAGAAACATCCTGAAGTACTTGCTAATTATCAGGAACGTTTTAAGTACATCATGGTAGATGAGTATCAGGATACCAATATAGCCCAGTATGAACTGATCAGATTACTGGCAGACCGTTACAGGAATTTGTGCGTGGTTGGTGATGATGACCAGTCTATTTATAAATTCCGTGGTGCGAATATTAGAAATATCCTTGATTTTGAAAAGCATTTTGATGATGCATTTGTAATAAAGCTTGAGCAGAATTACAGATCAACACAAAATATTCTTGATGCAGCCAATGCTGTTATTAAGAACAATGTTGGAAGAAAATCAAAGGCTCTTTGGACCAGTGCTGGAGAAGGTGAAAAAATTCACTTCAGACAGTTTGATACTGCATATGAAGAGGCTGAGTATATAGCTGATGATATTGATAGAGCAGTCAGAAAAGGACATGCCAGTTATAATCAGTGCGCAGTACTGTATAGAACCAATGCCCAGTCACGAATTTTGGAAGAAAAATTTGTTAGGGATGGTATTCCTTATAATCTTGTTGGGGGAGTTAATTTCTACGACAGAAAAGAAATTAAGGATATGCTTGCATATCTAAGAATGGTTGATAATGCCAAGGATGATTTACAGGTTAAGCGTATCATCAATGTTCCAAGGCGAGGAATAGGTCAGACAACTATCGACAGGGTTTCGGCATATGCAAGAGATAAGGGTATCACATTTTTTAATGCCTGTTGTCAGGTAAAAGATATCCCTTCTATCGGAGCCGCTGCCAAGAAGATAGAAAACTTTGTTGATATGGTGCTTGTTATGCGTGCCTCAACACCAGAATATGGCATGAGGGGGCTAATCAATGATGTAATTGAGAGAACAGGCTATATTGCAGAACTTGAGGCTAGCGAGGAAGAGGAAGACAAGGAAAGAATTGACAATATATACGAGCTTATAAATAAGATTGTGTATTTTGAGGATAACAATGACAATCCGACGTTATCAGGTTTCCTCGAGGAGGTTGCTCTTGTCAGTGACATAGACAATGTTGACAGTGAAGAGGAAAGAACACTGCTTATGACTCTTCATGCAGCTAAGGGTCTTGAATTTGACAGAGTGTATATAGCGGGGTGTGAAGATGGTGTATTCCCAAGCTATATGACAGTTATGGATACAGATCCGGATGCAATTGAAGAGGAGCGAAGACTTGCATATGTAGGTATTACCAGAGCAAAAAAAGACCTGACAATTACCTATGCAAGATGCCGAATGAACAAGGGTGAATTCCAGTACAATCCAGTGAGTCGATTTGTAAGGGAGATTCCAGGGGAACTCATGGACAATACTCTTCCTAAGCAAAAAAAGGTTGAGATGGATTCTTATGGTGAGGATTCATATGAAAGAAACACATTTAGGTCGAAACCTTTCGGATTAGGAAGTATTCCGGGAATAAGTAAAGGATTTGGGACTACACAGACTACTACTGTTAAGCCTTCTGGAATTGGTAGTACAGGTTTTGGAAAGTCTATTGATTCGTTGACTAAGGGAATGTCAAAAGCGGATAGCCTTGAGTATGGTATTGGTGACAGAGTACGTCATATCAAGTATGGTGAAGGAACCGTACTGAATATAGATGATGATGTTAAAGATTATAAGGTTACAGTGGAATTTGATGGTGTAGGTAAGAAAGTTATGTATGCCATGTTTGCAAAGCTTAAGAAGCTATAGGGAGAGATATGAGATTATTAGATTTGCTAGAGTATGATTCGATAGTAGTACAGTGTCATGACAATCCAGATGCTGATGCGATTGCTTCAGGATATGCTGTATACAGATATCTTAAAGATAACGGAAAGAATGTTAGATTTGTGTATGGTGGAAGAAATGCCATTCAGAAAGTAAACCTTGTACTCATGCTTGAGTATTTGGAAATAGCTGATGTTTTAGAGCATATAACTGATAGTAGTAAAGAGGAAGCTGAGTTTGTTGTTACTGTAGATTGTCAGTATGGAGCAGGAAATGTGTCAGCAATTCCAGCAAAGAATGTTGCAATAATTGATCATCATCAGGTTGAAATCAAGAATGTTGCTATGAACAGAATTGAATCGGCTCTCGGAAGCTGTTCAACGCTTGTATGGAAGATGATGAAGGAGGAAGGAATAACAATAGATGATATGAAAGTATCTACTGCTTTATTCTATGGCCTTTATACTGATACCAATGCAATGGCAGAGATATACAATCCTTTCGACAAGGATATGAGAGATATCATTCCATATGAGAAGACAATTATCAATATACTCAAGAATTCTAATTTCTCTTTGGGTGAGCTTGATATTGCTGGAAATGCAATGAAGGGTTACACATATTATGCAGAAAACAGATTTGCTGTAATAAAGGCTGATCAGTGTGATCCTAATATGCTTGGACTCATTAGTGATTTCCTTTTACAGGTTGCTGAAATAGATGTATGCATCGTGTACAATGAGTGGCCAGCAGGATATAAGTTCTCTGTAAGAAGCTGTGTTAAAGAAGTTCATGCCAATGAGCTGGCTGGATTCATTGCTGAGAAAATAGGATCAGGTGGTGGACATCTTGAGAAAGCGGGAGGTTTTATTCAGAAAGCACTTTTTGAAGAATGTTATGGGGATATAGACGCCAAGGAATTCTTTAGCAGGAGAGTCAATGGATATTTCAAGGCATCAATGATTATTCATCCGGCAGAATATGATATAGACCTTTCTACTATGAAAGAATATGTCAAGAAACCGGTTTTTGTTGGATATGTCAAGATGACTGATATTTTTGAAACAGGAACGCCTATTACAGTCAGAACACTTGAGGGTGATTTTGATATTGTTGTTGAGGAGGATTTACTTGTAATGATAGGAATCAAAGGTGAAGTATATCCTATCAGACAGAATAAATTTGACAACAAGTATGAGGTGATGGGGACAAAGTACAACGAAGATGAGAGAATAGCAAAGCCACAGTATCTTCCAACAGTTCATAACAGAATAGATGGAAAGATAACAGAAATAACTGATTATGCATACGTATGTCAGGGATCCGGTGGAGCACATATTTATGCAAGACAAAGTGACAAGATATTAAAGATATTTACCGAGTGGGATAAAGAAAAATATATGGCAGGCAAGATAGGAGATTATCTGGCTGTCAGATCAGATGATCTTCATGACATGTACGTTGTGGAGCAGGAGATATTCGGATTAACTTACGAAGAAGTATAGAGACGGGAATAGGGTATAAAATGGAAGATAACAACAGAGAATGGATGTACGATGCGTTTATAAGCTACAGGCATCTGGAACCTGACGCATTTGTTGCTGGTAGTTTACATAAAATATTAGAATCATATAAATTACCAGGTAATCTTGTTAAAGCCAATGGAGACAAATTAAAAAGAACAAAGATAAAAAAGGTATTCAGAGATGCAGAAGAGTTGCCATTAACAAGTAATCTTAATGATACCATTATGACAGCACTTGAGAATTCTGAATATCTGATTGCAATATGTTCACCAAGGTTTGGTGAGTCATTGTGGTGTAAGAAAGAGGTTGATACATTTATTAAGCTAAGAGGCGCAGACCATGTGCTTACAGTGCTTGTAGATGGTGAGCCATCTGAGTCATTTCCTGAAGCATTGCTATACAAAGATGTAGAGAAGGTTATGGATGACGGTAGTATAGAAATCATTCTAGAACCTATGGAGCCACTTGCTGCCAATGCCAGAGGGGCAAACAACAGAGAGAGACTTAAACTACTAAAGACAGAGTCTTTACGCCTTATGGCGCCTATGTTTGGCTGTAGCTTTGATGATTTGAAGCAACGTCACAGAGAACAAAAGATGAAACGAACCATGCAGATTATTGGTGGTGTGGCGGCAGTATGTTTATGTTTTGGTATAATCAGCACAAGTATGGCTTTGCAGATTAGCAGGCAGAATAGTCAGATTATGAAGCAGAACGATATGATTATGGATCAGAATAATCAGATAACGCTTCAGGCAAAGACTATTCAGGAGCAGTACGCTGAGGCTGTGATTAGCAATGCCAACGCAGTAGCAGATTATGCAAGAAATATATATGAAGATGGTGACAGAGTTGAGGCTATCGAGAGAGCATACTCTGTATACAGTATGGATAGCTATGTTCCAAAGGTTGAATATGTATTAAGTGATGCACTTAATCTTTATGCAAATGGAAGAAATCTTAAGCCTGATAGAATATTAAAATGTGATGCTTTAGTTGAGCATATTGCGTTTTCACCTTCATATGAGTATATTGCAGTTCGAACCAATGATGAGGTCGTGTCTATATGGAATACGGCCAATGGAGTAAAATATAATTCATTTGTTCTTGACTCATGGTCAACTCCAAAAGACAGTTTTGTGTTTAAAAATGACAATGAGTTATTTATGGTCAATGGTGGAAAAATCGAGCTATATAATATAAGTGATCAGCTTTCGAAAGAGTTTGCCACGGAAGTAGATAATGATTGTAAACTGTCCTATTCTTCAGATAAGGACATACTTTTGGTGGTTGATGGCAATGGAGCAAAGATATTTGATGCATCTACAGGAACACTAATAAGCAGTGTATCTGATAAAGAGAGATGCTTTGACAGTTCTATTATTTCAGCCGGAAAAGATGAATATTTTGCAACTGCATTTGGCGGATATGATCATAGTGATATTGTTGTTAAAGTATGCAGTACTGTAGATGGAAGTATAATAGATACTTTGCATTTTACGGATATTTCCACTGTTAATATGAAATTCTATGGTGATGATTTTTATCTAATAGTTAATTCTATAGGTGGAGATGGAGCGATGTTTGATTCCAACAATTACTTATCTGATGTCTATAGATATGTGATTGAAGATGATGGATTAAAACTGAAGTGGAGAAAAAACTACAGTGGCACATTTGGTAATGACGTTGTCATTACTCATAATGGAGAAAGCGATACTGTTGCAATACAGTTCTACAGTCAGGTTGACGTTGTGAGTAGAGCGAATGCTGAGAACATAAATCAGTATGCTTTGGAGTCTGGAATCGTTAAGCTATATGGCTACAAAGATTCAGAATTTTATTCAGTGGCATTAAGAGACGGAAGCTGGATCGCAATTGATTCAACTAGGGAGGATATAATAGATACTGGTTTCTTTGAAAGTGTTAGCTCTAATATAGAGCATCATCTTGCAGGTAGTTGTACGGCAACAGTTGAGTATTCCAGCAATGATGTTGTTCTCTACAGGTACGCAATATCAGAGGATGCAGTGGAAACTGAGGAGCAGGATTTTAAGCCAGAGCCTGCCTCGTTTGATGTTGAAATTAGAGAAAAATTAGATACTGCAGGTGTAAACACTTCATTCGTTAAAGGTATTTGCTATGAAAACACAGGAAGATATATTGGCGTAGTCTATATGAATCACACCATGGACGTGTTTAGCTTCGATGAAGATCAGAATATTAATGATTTGTGTGCTCATTTTTCAAACTGTGATATCTATGTGAATTATATGGAGTTTAGTCCTGATAATGAATTACTCGTTATGAGCGACGGCTATGAGGCTTTTTTACTTAGGACTGATGAAAACCAGTTGGATAATAATTTCCCTGGTGAGGAAAATATAGTTGCACATATCAATAATTTTGGTGGGATTGATTTCGATAAACAGATAGTATATGTCAAAGATTATGATACTTACTATAAAGTACCGTTATACAGTAAAGAGAAGATTGGTGAAATAGCTAAAAGATTGATTGATGAAACAAAGTAAAGATGTTATCATATTCCTATAAGATGTGTTCGGTAGTTTTCGTATGGAGGAAATATAGATGAACAAGATAGAAGAATTAATAGAGCAGTTGAAGATATACACAGGTCTTGTTGAAAAGAAGCCTGAAAAGAAAAAATGCAATGTATGCGCGATCATTGTTACTATATTGGCTGTAATCGGTGCTATTGTGGCAATTGGGTTTGCATTATATAAGTTCTTCGGACCTGCTTATTTTGAAGAATTTGAAGATTTTGAGGATGACTTTGATGATGACTTCTTCGAGGATGAAGAAGACGATGATGCCATCGAAGTGACAGTAGAGAAGAAAGAAGAGGAAGACGCTGAATAATATCTCAGCATTTGGAGACTTTATGAAAAAGAATGAACTTGTTACAGGAATCGTAGAATATGTAGATTTCCCTAACAAGGGTCTTGTTAAAGTTGATGATACAACCTTTTGTACTGTGAAGAATGTTCTTCCAGGGCAGAAGGTTGTTTTGCGTGTTAAGAAGATCCGTAAGGGAAAAGGAGAAGGTCAACTTATTGAGGTAGTTGAAAAAGCACCAAATGAGATTGCTCCGGAATGTCCTCATTTTGGAATATGCGGTGGATGTACATACCTTGGACTTAGTTATGATGATCAGCTGGCATTAAAAGAAAAACAAATTAAGAAGTTACTTGATGGAGTCTTAACACATTCTGTTAAGAATGAAAACGGCGAATACTCTACTGTAACCGATGAGTATATCTGGGAAGGAATCAAAAGAAGTCCAGTCAATGAAGGCTATCGTAACAAGATGGAGTTTTCATTTGGAGATGAAGTTAAAGATGGCCCATTGGCTCTTGGAATGCATAAAAGGGGAAGCTTTTATGATATCGTCACAGTATCTGGTTGTAGGATTGTAGATGAAGATTACAGGACGATTCTAAATGCGACAATCAGGTTTTTTGAAGGAAAAGAGTTGCCATTTTTCCATAGAATGAGTCATGAGGGATATCTTCGACATCTACTTGTGAGAAAGGCAAAGTATACAGGTCAGATACTGGTAGCGATTATCACCACATCTCAAATTAGCTTTGATATGAACGAATATAAAGATATGTTACTGGAACTTGAATTAGATGGAGAATTCAAGAGTATACAGCATATCATTAATGACTCACTTGCTGATGTTGTTCAGTCAGATGAAACTAAAATTCTGTTTGGAAGAGATTATATTGAAGATAAGATATTAGGACTTGATTTTAAGATATCAACATTCAGTTTCTTCCAGACAAATACATTGTCAGCGGAAGTGTTATATAGCGCAGCACGTGAGTATATAGGTGATTCTGGCGATGATGCTGTAGTGTATGATTTGTATAGTGGTACAGGAACTATTGCTCAGCTTATGGCACCTGTAGCCAAGAAGGTTATTGGTGTTGAAATAGTAGAAGAAGCAGTAGAAGCTGCAAAAGAAAATGCTAAGGCGAATGGTTTACATAATTGCGAATTTATTGCAGGCGATGTATTAAAGGTTTTGGATGATATTGAAGAAAAACCAGATTTTATTATATTAGATCCACCAAGAGATGGTATTCATCCCAAGGCTCTTGGAAAGATAATCAGCTATGGAATAGAAAAGCTCATATATATATCATGCAAGCCAACAAGTCTTGTAAGAGATTTGGAAGAATTCTTAAGAGCAGGATACAGAGTTGGAAGAGCATGCTGCGTGGGTCAATTCCCTGGAACCAGCCATGTGGAGACGGTATGTCTTTTGTCCAAACTTCATGAGGCTAAGCATCATGTGAGTGTGAAGCTGGATATGGATGAGATGGATATTACTTCGGCAGAGAGTAACATGATAATGGGAACCTGAGATATAAATTGAACAAAAAGTTATTTTAGAGGACTTATGGCAAAAACAATTTTTATTGTAGAAGATAATAAAGAAATAAGTGATTTACTATCTTCATACTTAAGCGATAACAAATATGAGATAATAAAGGCTTATGATGGAGAAACTGCCAGAATAATGCTTAAAAATGAAAAATATGATCTGGTATTAATGGATCTTATGCTTCCTGGAATAAGTGGTGAATGGTTAATAAAAGGACTCCGTGAGTATTCCAAGGTTCCAGTTATAGTTATTTCAGCCAAATCCATGGTTGAAACCAGAATAGAGATGCTTAGAGTTGGCGCTGATGATTACATTATAAAGCCATTTAATCTGGACGAAGTATTGGTGAGAATAGAGGCTGTATTAAGGCGAAGTGGTATTGACACAGAGGATAAAATAGAAGTTTTGAGTGCAGGAGAGCTCAAGCTGTACACGGATGAACACAGAGTAGTTTATAATGGGAAAAAGGTATCGCTAACCTCAAAAGAACTTCAGATACTTGAACTCCTTCTTCGTTATCCTCAAAAAACATATTCTAAGGCCAATCTTTATGAGGCTGTATGGAATGATGTTTATTATTATGAAGATAATACAATTAATGTGCATGTAAGTAACCTAAGAGCAAAGCTAAAAAAAGCAACAGGAAAAGATTATGTTGATACAATCTGGGGAATAGGATACAAATTGAAAGTGGAAGAATAAAATGTCTACAGCTTTAATAAATGTTTTAATGGTATTCTTTGCCATGCTTTTGATTGTGGTCATAGTTTTGGTCACAAGAGTGATTATATTAAAAAGAGAAATGAAGAGCATTGGAAACCAGTTAAAAGAAACCAGAGAAAAATCATATAATAAACAGGTGCAAATAGCACTTATAGATAATGATTTATCTGAAATGACCTTGCAGGTAAATAAAAACCTGGATTATCAGAAGCAACTAAAACTTAATCAGGAAAAAATTGAAAAACAAATGAAACAGTCTATTTCTGACATTGCTCATGATCTTAGAACTCCCTTAACTGTTATTAAGGGCAATCTTCAGATGATTTGCAAAGATCAAGGAATATCCGACCAAAATCTTGAGTATATCAAAATCTGTGAGGAAAAGGCTGATACATTAAAGGAAATGGTGGATGGCTTTTTCGAACTATCTGTTCTTGAAAGTGATCAGAATGAAGTTCCCATTCATAAGGTTAATGCCACCAATATTTTAATGCAGTTTGTGATTGATCATGAGGCTTTAATACGAGAGAAAAATCTGGTGCCGGAGATATCTTTTCCGGAGAAAACCATTAATATACTGGGCGATGAAGCCTTTATTAACAGAATGCTCTCCAATCTCCTTAATAATATTTTAAAGTACGGAAAGAATGGCTTTAGAATAGAATTGGTAGAGAAACCAGACGAACTTGTCAGTATTAAATTCTCCAATAGGGTTGAAAGTGATAATCATATTGATACGGAAAGAATGTTTGATCGTACATACCGAGCAGACAGGGCCAGACATGAAAATGGTGCAGGTCTTGGTTTATATATTGTTAAGCTGCTGGCTGAAAAGCAAAATGCCAGTGTAAATGCCTATATTGAAAACAACAATCTTGTAATAGAAATGATATTTCTTGGTTGCAATTAAAAGTGGTTTTTGACCACTTTTTTTATTTATTTAAGAATTTCTTTATAAATTGATTTTAAGATAAGAATATGAAAGAAGAGTATGTAAAAACGAAATTGCTTTAAGAAAGGATATTGTTAATAAAATGAGTGAAAAGAGTAATGTCATAATTGAAGTGAATGGCCTTGGAAAACAATATATGCAACAGCATGCCATAAAAGATGTTAGCTTTCAGATAAATGAAGGCATGATTTGCGGACTTATTGGGCCAAATGGTGCAGGAAAGACCACTATTATGAAGGCACTTGGCGGTTTGATAATTCCTTCTGAAGGAAACATTAATATATACGGTGAAACAAGTGAGAATGGATTGGCAAGGTCACGAAAACGTATGAGTTTTATGATTGAAACTCCCTATGCGAAAGAAAAGATGACAGCCAGAGAAAATCTTGAAAAACAAAGATTGCAGAAAGGTATTCCGAATAAGGACAGAGTGGATGAAGTTCTTAAGATTGTAGGCCTTGAAAATACAGGGAAAAAACTGGTTGGTAATTTCTCCCTTGGTATGAGACAGCGACTTGGTATTGCAATAGCCTTATTATCAAAACCTGAAATAATGATAATGGATGAGCCTATAAATGGTCTGGATCCTGAAGGCATTGTAGAGATAAGAAACCTCTTATTAAAACTTAATAAAGATGAACATATTACAATAGTAATATCATCACATATTCTTTCAGAACTTTCACTTCTATGTACTGATTACATATTTATTAATAAGGGTACTATTCGTCAGGCAATAACTGCTGAAGAACTGAAGAAAAAGTGCGAAGAGTCTTATGTGATTCATACTGACAATGACGAGAAGGCTCTTGCAATTTTGCAGGCAAAAATAGAAAACCTTGATTTTGATGTCAACGATGATGGAAGTATAAAGGTATTTGGTCAGCTTGATAATATTAGAGATATTTCAAAATCCCTGTATGAAGGGGGCGTTATTCCTTTAGAACTTAAAATAAATGAAGCTAACCTTGAAGAGTATTACATGAATATGGTGGAGACAAAAAATGATTAATCTTATAAAATCCATAAATTATCAGATAAAAAACAATAACCTGACCTATATCATATTTATATTGGCCATAGCAGTTATGTTTATTCCCTTTTTCAACATTAATGGCGGAGATTTTAGCGCATTAACAGCAGGAGAATATTATGTTCAAGCATTAACTCCCATGTCTTTTGTTTTTTTGATATTTAATTTTCTTATGATAACTCAAGTCTGTGGTTTTGATTTCAATGATAAAACCATCAATTATGAGGTTATGTCAGGACATAGCAAGAAAGAAGTTTATTTCGCAAGAGTGATTACATCATATGTCTGGGCATTAACAGGAATGATATTAGTTACATTAGTTCCAGTTTTTCTTATTAGTTTATTTTTTGGTTGGGGCAAAGAACTGTTATTTCAGGAATTTGTTCAAAGATATGTTGTATATCTTTTGCAGGCAGCAAGATTATTCGCATTTGAAATATTATTTACTTTTGCGGTTAATAATCAGATAGCAGCAGCTATTGTCTCATATGTAATTTCTGAAATTCCAATAATTATTGGATTGATGCTTGAAGAAATGCTCGGTATTAAGTTGGAGCACATATTCGCATTTTTGGACATTATGAATCTTACAGAACAGGTCAATACTAAAACCATAGTTTTAGATGGTGAAGAGATAAACCGTTTTATTGTTGGACTTTCACCTGAATACATATTATGGACTGTTATATCTTCGGTGGTAATGGGAACTATATATATTATTGCAGGCTATGTGATATTTAAGAAACGTGATATGAAGTAAATTGCTGAAAGGATATGGTAAAGAGTTTATGAAAGATTTAATTAAAGCTCAGCTTTATCAGATACTACGTAGTAAGCCATTTTATTATATTATTTTTGGAATTATGGCTTTTCAGGGGCTGGATATAATCGGTTCAATAAATGGTGATGAAATCACATCCATAAGCATGTATATTGTTCAGTATTGTGGAACTGCTTTCACTACAAGTGCAATTGCTGCTTGTCTTGTTGCTGTGTATATTGTTGGCGGTGATATAAATGATAAGACTGCTAATTATGAGATTTTAAGCGGGCATACACGACGCGAAATATTTATTGCTAAGGCGGTGCTCGGAGTTATCTGTGGAAGTATTGCCTATGTTTTAACTATTATAATACCGATTTGTATAGGAAATATGGTAGTAGGGTATGGAGATATGGTAAGCATCGACGATATTTGCGTTCGAGTGGCATTATCTACTTTGGTAACCATACGTATCATCTGCGCATTTATCTGTCTTACCTACATTATAAAGAATTACCTGATTACAATGGCGGTATCAGTTTTTTATTTCATGGTTCTTCCTGTTTTGTGTATGTATATGGAGGGAGCCAATTCATTAATACTTGGCCTTACAAGTTACAACAAATTGTCTGATTTAGTATCATGGATGACTTATACCATTGATGCTAATGTTAACATTCAGGAAATTATTATTTACGATGCAAGCGTGTCTGCTAATGTTATAATCGGGGTTATTGCCTCGTCTGTTATAGCAACTATAATAGCACTAATTATAGGATACAGTTTCTTTAAGAGAGATGATATAAGATAAAAACGACACACAAATTTTTGCAAGGATTAATCTGTACGTTATGAAAGGACAGGACTGAATAATATGATTTATGGTGATTTATTATACACGGTTATTGGAATAGGACTGGGCGCACTTGCCTTTTGGATGGCCATATTTGCAGAAAAAAATAAGAATACTTCATTTAAACTTATCTATGTTTTGCCAATGATATGGTCTGTTTTTATGATTATGATTTGTGCGTTTGAGAAAACTCTTGTTGCAGCTTATATAATGACTTTTATTGTGCTTGTAGGTTTCTTTATCGAGAAGAAAATTGTGAGACAGGCAGTTTCTGTTTTGCTCATTTTGACGATGGCTGGAGAAATAGCGTTTTGCAGTACAAGTCAGGCATATAGAGTCCCTGATTTTGTAAAAGCATTTAATGAAGGAATAGAAACTATGAAGGAGCATTATGTTCTTGCAGATTATAAGGGCGTTGATTTCGACAAATTGTACGATGAATACCTGCCTTTATTTGAAGAAGTAAATAAAACCCACGATAAAGTGGGTAATGCTATTCTTTGGACCAAGTTCAGTCTGGAGTTTTGCGATGGACATGTGGCTTATGTTGAAAATATGAGTGGTGATTTTCAGGAAGAATATTATAGAAGACTTTATGGAAATGATTATGGTCTTTCACTTGTCAGATGCAGTGACGGAAGGGCCATGGCAGTTAATGTAACAGAGGGCAGCAGTACATATGAGGCAGGAATTCATAATGGTACAGTCATTGTTTCATGGGATGGAATGCCAATAGAAGAATTTCTTGCAAAGGATGATTTGCCTCTTTATATGTACAATATGCCTGTAAAAGAAAATGAGGATTTTTTGAAAGTGATCTGCAGCGCTGGACAGGGCGGCGAAAACATTCAAGTTGCTTTCATTGATAATGAAGGTAAAGAAAGAAAAGCAAGCCTCAAGGCAGAAGGCTCGTACTACAACAGAATGAATAAAACAATAGGCCTTTTACTTGATGGAAGATTTGAAACAAATCTCACCGTAACTAAGATGGATGAGAATACTGGTGTAGTAAGGTTAAGTTCGATGGGTTATGATTCTCAGTCCTATTCTGGTGGTGATTATTCCAAGATGTATGAGGAATTAAA
>JAZQOC010000151.1:0-2945 GCA_045627645.1 Lachnospiraceae bacterium | reverse complement strand
CCCATTTCTGAAGCTCATCTTTAGTAATAGTTGAACCTGTTGGATTGTTACGAAAACAAAGATAGATAATATCTGATGTTTCAGTTGGAAGCTCTGGTGCAAAACCATTTGCCTCTGTACATGGCATATAGATTACATTACTCCATGTTTCTGTATCCTTATTATAATCTCCACATCTTCCAGCCATTACATTAGAATCAACATATACTGGATAAACTGGATCGCATACAGCTATCTTACTATCATCTGCAAATATTTCCTGAATATTTGCACAGTCACATTTAGCACCATCTGATACGAAGATTTCATCTGCTTCGATCTGACATCCTCTTGCCTTGTAATCGCATTCAGCGATTGTATTTCTAAGGAAATCATAACCAAGATCTGGTGCATATCCTCTGAATGTATCTTTGTTGGCCATCTCGTCAACTGCAGCGTGAAGTGCATCTGTAATTGCTGGTGCAATTGGAAGTGTTACGTCACCGATTCCAAGACGAATAATTTTCTTATCAGGATTAGCTGCGCCGTACGCATTTACCCTCTTTGCTATCTCTGAGAAAAGATAGCTTCCTCTTAGTTTAAGATAATCTTCATTAACCTTTACCATAACCATTATCTCCTATTAAAACATAATATTTATTACATATTTTATTCTGATATTTCACCCAACACCTATTTGCAAAAACTCTTAACCGTCATTATTAAGCATCAATATCATCTGTGCAGATTCAACCATGCTTCTTCCAGTATCCATACTACTCTTTTGTATGTACCTGAAAGCCTCTGGCTCTGTCATAGCGTTTCGAATCATTAATAATCTTTTTGCTTCATCTACAATCTGCTTTTCCGGATTACTTCTTTTTATAGGGACCGCTCCCTTTTTCTTTATCTTCTTTATAAATGTGGAATTCATCATTTCCACAGTCGATAGAAGTTCTCTCGGTTTGAATGGCATCAACAGCTTAACTGCTTTACCAGAATCTATGTCAAGTGATGCATCTTTTGTAAGTACTATCATTCCGTACATTCGCGGAAGGTATTCCAAAAGTTCTACGCAGCTCATATCTGGTAGTTTTTTTGTACATATAACAACACCAAAATCTCTTTCATTTGATATTCTTAGAACTTCAGCTGCAGTACGACATATCTCAATATCATGCATCAACCCGTGGTTAATCAACATATCTGATATATGGTTAGAATCTTCAGTTTTGGGCATAGCAATTAAAATACAGCCCATACATGGATCCTCCTACATTTTGCTAAGATATCTATTGATTTCCCAGTCTGATACTTCCGACATGTATCCGTTCCATTCTTCAGTTTTAACATCACAGTAGATTTCAGATAGTTCTTTGCCTAATGCCTCTGTAATAACTGCATCCTCTTTAAAAGACCATGTTGCTTCAATTAAATTCCTTGGCTCTCTTATTGAATAATTTTCATTTTCTGCTGAAGGCTCAAGTTTGTTCTTAATACCATCCATACCAGCTGCTATACACGCAGCAATTGCAAGATATGGATTAGCTGAAGGATCAGGGAATCTAAGCTCGACCTTTGTTTCTCCAGCATTCTTATGAAGCTTGATAAATGAACATTCACAGGTTCTCTTCCAGTCTATCTGACCTGGTGCATGTACGCCTGAGATGAGTCTCTTATATGAATTAACTGTAGGATTAGTTACAGCACAAAGTCCTCTGGCATGTGCCATAATTCCTCCCATAAAATATTTTGCATAATCAGTAAGCCCTATGCCTTCGTAATCTTCAAAAAGATTTACGCCATCCTTATACATAGAGAAATTAAGATGCATACCAGATCCATCCGTATTATTATTTGGCTTTGGCATAAATGTTGCGTATAAACCAAATCTCTTTGCAATAGATCTGACAGCAAATTTAAATGTTGTGACATTATCAGCAGTATCTAAACTTTCACCTTGTGCGAAGTCAATTTCATGCTGTGCTGGTGCTTTTTGATGATGAGATGATTCAATTTCAAATCCCATTTCTTCAAGAGTAAGAACCATATCACGTCTTGCATTTTCACCAAAATCAATTGGACCTACATCCAAATATCCTGCCTGCTCATGAGTTACTGCAGTTGGATTTCCATTATCATCTGTATGGAATAAGAAGAATTCACATTCTGGATTTATCATAAATGTATATCCTTCTTCTTTAGCCTTATCAACAACATTTTTGAGTATTGTTCTAGGATTCATTGGACATGGTGTACCATCTTCAAAATGAACATCACAAATCATCTTTCCAACTTTTCCATGCTGTGGTCTCCAAGGAAGGATTACAAATGTGTCCAAGTCAGGATAAAGATACAACTCCTTATCATAATCATAACGTCCATCAAATAACGCAGAACTTTCAATTGCATACATATTGTCGATTACACGCTCAATCTGTCCTGGTGTAATAGCTATATTTTTAAGATTTCCCCAGACATCTGTAAACTGAAGTCTGATAAATTCAACGTCTTCTTCTTCAATAATATTTAAAATATCTTTTTTGGTTCTCATAGGATTCTCCTCTCGATAATAAAGTTTCTGATTTTAAAATAGGCGTCAGGCAAGGACCTGACGCCTATAGTGTTATCTTATTATCTTAGATAGATTTACGCAAGTATTAGCAAATACCCTGTGCCTTCATAGCATCAGCTACCTTAAGGAAACCAGCGATGTTAGCACCTGCTACATAATCACCTTCCATACCATACTTCTTTGCAGCTGCATCAAGGTTGTGGAAGATATTAACCATGATATCTTTAAGCTTTGCATCTACTTCTTCGAATGTCCAAGAAAGTCTCTCTGAGTTCTGGCTCATTTCAAGAGCTGATGTAGCAACACCACCTGCGTTTGAAGCCTTACCTGGGCAGAAGAGAACCTTGTTAGCCTGGAAGTATTCAACTGCTTCTGGAGTTGAAGGCATGTT
>JAZQOC010000150.1:0-3910 GCA_045627645.1 Lachnospiraceae bacterium | reverse complement strand
CACTTTGGATTCTATCTTTAGCAGCTTGAAGTTTTGGGTTGACCATTTCATCACGAGAAGCATAATAGAACCAATTAACTAATTCACATTTTGTTGCATCATCTCCAAACGGATAATACTTATATTGTTCATACCCTTCATGTTCCTCAGCAAATTCATTAAGATCAATAAAATCATCATCTAACTGAATAACAATAAGCTCTGTCTCATCATGCTCAGCATCATAAGCATCCACCAACACAAGCTCTTCATTACTTTTATCAATATCATATATTGTGCTAAACAGACCATCTGCGTGTTGCACAAACCACATCTGCATCAAAAGGAACTCCTCTTTTGAAAGCAAGTTTGCCTGTTCAATTATCGCACGATCCAAATCATCGTATTCTTCTTCATTTCCAATAATAGTTGTCTTTTTTGCCATCTTTTCATCCCCCTACATCCACTGTTTTATTCTTTGTGGCATTATAGCCTTATTTGTCATAATAAAATCCATCATTTCTTTTCTCGTCAGAGCCACGATATTCACGCCATCTACATTAGAATAAGCTTCAGAAGTTGCAAACAGAAATACTTTGTTTCCATTTACCGCCAAATCCTTATAATTATTACCATCCAAGCTTACACTTCCTGTTTTTACCTGCGGATAACAATAATGAGAACCATCTCTTGCTACAGCAACAAACTCATATTTCTGTGTATCAAGCTTATTGGTACTTGTATAAACCAAATAATTCTTGTTTACCTGAAGATAAAGGCTAACCACTTCTTCTACATCCTCTGCCTGAAGCAAATCAAGAATATCATTCTTACCATACTGAACTGTCTCATAGACATTTTTTCCTGTAAGATTGTTATACATATCTTTTGTTATATTGGTCATAACATGGCTATCATCGTGTATTCTCTGAATCGCAGATCTTGAACGGAAACAATTTGTTATTCTTCCCGGAACATTGTCTATAGTCCCTACTTCAACATATTCAACATCAACAAAATGACAAATATCTTCCTTTGTATGCTCATCATCATTACAATATTTCCATTTACTTAAAACTCTGCATATATAATAAATTCCATCATAACGAGTCCAGATAAGATCATTTATTTCTATTTCCCTAAGTGCATTTAATGCAGTAATACAACCTTTTTGTCCCGGATAACATTGCCTTGCTACCCCTATAGCATCATCAATATCTTTGGGTACATATAGATCATCCCCTTGATGTTTCAGATACCAGCCAACACCTACTATATTATTTTTCTTACAGAACTCAAACGCCTTACCATCTGCACTTGCTGGTTTTATAATTATCTTCCATAAATATGTATCTTCTGATAAAGCTACATCATATTGACTCATATCGTTATCAAATCCTTTCAAATAAAAAATCCGATGCAACAACTACCCTTGCATCGGATCTAATTCTTACCTTTTTCAGCCGAGATAAAAGCTTTGATTATCGGAATCACTCTTCTAATCATTTGCTCGTCTGCGTCTGAAACAGATTCAATCAATTCCACTTGCACAGGAGTAAGTGCACTTGTATCTATACCCGGCTCAAGTAACTCTCCCTGTGGAACATTCAAAGCCTTGCTAATCACAGCAATGTAATCAAGCTTTGGAGTTGATTTCTTCTGAAACATTGTAAAAAAGGTGCTCTCTGGAATCTCTTCACACATTCTTTGAAGCTGATACAGAGACAATCCTTTCTCTCCCGCCAATCTGCGAATATTATCGTAAAACTCTGCGTTGGTCATTTATATACACCTCCCTATTGTGGGAATGTTTCTACACCAACATTTTAGAGCACAATCGTTTCAGAAAAAATTGCGAGTATATAGAGTTATAATACTACGAACAGTTAGAGTATATCATATTTATAGTTTTCAATTAAAGCTAACTTGCCACTCTTTCTTAGGTCAAAAGTTTCAGCTATAAATGTTTGAAAACCTTCATCAATCTTCCAAAGGGATACCTTAACCAGACCACCTTTATTTATTATTCCTCTGCATAGATTAGCAAACAAATGTTGTGTATACTCTTTTCCCTTTACAGCGTCTATCACATCTAATTCTAAATTTGCTAAATCATTTACAATACTGTTTTGGTATTCTTCAAAGGAATTGTTCTTTATAGCCTGCAACATCCCATTTAATAAGTCTGTTCCATTATATTTTGTATATTCCATAATTTAACCCATACTATAAATACTGACTTGCAACCATTTCATAAGTCTTAGGATAATTGACCTTATACCAAGCAAGTCTCCAATTAACCCTTGCATAAGAAATTGCATGAGCACGAGGGAACAAATAACATATTTTATTGCACGACTCAATATACCATTCAGGAACACCAGCTTCTCGCATCATATCCATATATTCTGAATGTCTCTTAGCTCGTCCTCTTGCCCAGACACCTTTTCTAATCTGCTCAGTTATAGTAAAAGCATCTGCTTCAGCAATACCATGTTCAATAAGATAATCAAATATATCATCCCTTGTGGCGATTATATCTGATAACGCTGCTTTATCTTCAGATAATAATTTCTCAGCATTATCGGTCCATACATCAGTACCATGACTTAATGCTATTACCTTTATTAACTCATTAAAATTCTTAGGCTTTGCTTGTTTCAGTATCTTTCTTGAACCAATATAACGATATTCAGGAAGATCAGCACACAACTCTTCTGTTTCATCATCTATTGTAAACAGTCGCATAATTTCTGGTTCATCATAAGTTAGATCACACAAGAAATAACCGGTTTCATTTTCAAGTTTTTCAAGCATATCCAGACCTACATAATGTAATAAGTCCTGTTTGAACAGACAATCATCAAGCCTATAATAATTAAAATATGTTGTTGCTGTTCCATCCTCACAAAGAGCTAAAGGCGAAAAATCATACAAATCCTCTTCTTTCGGAATAATTACAATTCCACCGGGATGCACACTTTTTTCTCTATAAACATCTGATAAATCTTTTATAACCTTTTCTTTAGTTGTTTCATCAAGAGATACACCTTTTAAGCTTTCATATTCTTTTATAGCGTAAATAGCACCTTCTTCTGAAACACAGGCATCTGTACCAGCACGCAATTTTGCGCTAACATTTTCTCCTGCATACTCTTTTAGTGCTTCCTTCTGCTTTTTCTCTGAAAAATTCACATCAATATCAGGTTCTTTGTCATTCTTTGCACCAAATACAAACATAGGAGACAAATTATATTCTGTGGGGCAAAAATCTGTTATACCAAGAAGATAGCTAATCAACAAATTACCAGCACAACCTCTGGTATTTATTTCATAAGGCTCCACTTGCAGTTCTCCCAACAGGTCATAAAGATAGATAAAAGAAAATTCCATTTCTGAGTTATGCACAGAATCAAGCTCTCTCTCAAGTCTTTCCATAATATTAGCTGGAATAGGATTTCCAAATAACTCTTCTGCTCTTGTCACGCATATTTCTCTAAGCAATGCTGCTTGATTTTCTATTTTAGGATATTTTTTGCCTACAGGAAGCAAATTAAATTCCTGACACATATCTGCTATCTTATTTGAATTTGTTATAACAATCTCTTCTGCTTTTTCTTTTCCCAAGTATGCAAATGCATCAAGCATTTCCTTAGTTGTTCTAAAATGCAAATCTGTATCATCGTCATCAACAAATAAATTATATGCCCTAAGTACATTTCTACTTGTCAAATCCTCAGCATTTATGTAATGAGCATCGCCTGTTGCAACCACAGGAATACCAAGTTTCTCTCCAACAGCTATAATTTTAAGATTAAGATTTATCAAATCCTGTTCTGAAGTAATCTCCGGATATCTATCTGATGTAAGAAGATATTTATTATTCGTATGTGGCTGCACCTCAATAAAATCATATTTTTTTGCTATTTCC
>JAZQOC010000149.1:0-2560 GCA_045627645.1 Lachnospiraceae bacterium | reverse complement strand
TAAATTCATTGACAACATCCTCCCCCGGAAGTTCCTTAAGTATCTTTTTATATTCCGGTGTTCGTACACCTATGAAGTGTTCTTTAGGAAGCGTCGGTACCAATTTTGCGATAAAATCAGCATATTTCAAATCCTGATGTGAATACAGAATCTCCCGAATCGACATTACAGATTTATTATCATTACTAACAAGTTCGCCTTTCATCTTCATCCCTCTCAATCCGAACATATTGTATATTGCAAAAATAGCACACGTGTGCAATTTATTCAATAAGTCTCATACACATCGGCACACATATTCAAATGTGTGTCAATATCTGTGAAGCTGCTTGATACTTTATCGTGCAAAAAAAAGAAACGGTACTACCATTGGTAATACCGCCGTAAATAATTAATTTTCAGGATTTATTTCATAACTTGTTATCGTCACTATAGCATCAATATTTTAGTTTTGCAATTATACCTGTGGTATAAAATGTGACCAAGAGGAATCGAACCTAAATCTGCCGGTTCGTAACCGACCATTCTATCCGTTATACGATAGCAGTAAGCGATAGAACATGCACACGTCCTCCTTATTCTCTTCTTTTAATTTATAAAAAAGGAATCATATACACTGGTATATAGTTTATTCCGTTTTCCCATTTATAATCCTTAGTATGAACTACATACTTTTCCCGAACACGACTACTAAATTTATCGCAGAAAACATCCATTGATTTGTGAGCTCTGTAGTTGCCAGATTTCACCTCTAATGGACAAATCTTATCTCCTCTAGACAATAAAAAATCAATCTCATACAAATGATTTGATGTATCACTTTCCATTGTATAATAGAACAGATTATTTCCACTTGCTGTCAGCATTTGCGCCACAGCATTTTCATAAACATATCCAAGATTTGCATCCAGTTTATCTGAAAGTAACTTATTGTAAATAAGATTCTCCGTATATTTTTTATCTTTAAATGCCAGTGTTACGAATAACCCAACGTCAGAAGTAAATAATTTATATCGTCCCGCATCCTTTTCCAATGCCATCCCTACACTTGGGTTATTTGCGTGGTATGCAATATTCACCGTATATGAACTAAGCATATCTGGGATCAACTCACGCACCTGTTCAGAGCGGATACCTTCTCTTGCGCTCGACAATATATATCTAGACGCGTTTCCACTCAGATTCGCAGGAATTGCATCATATATATCTCCTGCAAGCCCACTTCCATCTATCTTAACAAAATCTTCTTCATATAAATCAACTATTTCTCTTTTAGCCTCATCGACTAATTGCAAATTGTTTTTGTCTATATATGTTTCTATGGCTTGTGGCATCCCTCCAATAAGCATATACAATCTAAATATTCGCATTAGATTTCTATGCATAGCATTTCCTGCCGGTTTTTTGCTTTGTAATAAATGCTTGATAGTTTCAGCTGTTATCTCATCTTCTATTGCCCATAGAAATTCTTCAAAATCCATAGGATACATTGATATTTTGTGTTCTTCACTAGGGATTAAAATATCCTTTGTATTCCTTTTTATGGATAATAATGATCCCGTCTCAATATATTTATATCTTCCATCTGCAACAAGATATTTAATTGCCTGTCTAGCCTTAGGAAACAACTGAACTTCATCAAAAATGATTACCGACTCATTCTCATACAATCTCACTCCTGTAAGCTGCTGTAATTGCAAAAAGAAAAAGTCTAAATCATACGTGTCATCAAATAATTCTATAATTGCTTTACTTGTATGAGCAAAGTCTATTAATATATATGTTTTGAACTCTTTTCTCGCGAATTCTTCTGCAATTGTGGATTTCCCAACTCGACGTGCCCCCTTAATTAAAAGTGCGTATTTTTCGCTTTTATTTTCTTTCCATTCAAGTATTTCATCATATATTTTTCTTTTAAATATCAACTTTTCCATTCATTTTTCCACCTTTCCACTCGAATTATAACGCAAATCCCCGTTTGCGTAAATATGATATTAGCGCAAATCCCCGTTCTTCTATTGTATTTTTCCGCGCAAATCCCCGTTTGTGTAATGAATAGATAAACTCTATCTACAAACTGCGGCATATCATGATTCACCATCGCCTTATAATAACTGCTCATCGTACTCTCAGCATTAAACAGCGCTGTCCTTTCATTTGCTGTTCTGGTTTCGAATCGTCATCCTCCACCGATTTCCGGGCACACAAAAAGCGCCAGTCTCATGACCATCTCTGATCACAAGCTGACGCTCATATTTGCCATATTCTTTTGCAAAAGAAAAAGGACTTCGTCGGGGCTGTTTTTCGCTCCCTTCGCTTTTGTCCATTGTATATACAACCCTATTCTTTGTTACTACCATAAGGAACGCAGGTTTACCTGTTTTCTCATAGTCTATATCATTTGCAATTCTCCTTATTTCCCTTCCTTTGCTTGTTTATAAAGCAGAACACCTTTGACAAGTAATAATAGAAAAGCAACTGTTATCGCATATGGTTCTTTTGCCATAGACAAGAACAAAACAGCAATAACACTGAGTCCTATAGACAATGAATCAACAGC
>JAZQOC010000148.1:0-3452 GCA_045627645.1 Lachnospiraceae bacterium | reverse complement strand
TTCTCTATTTCCAAGTTCAAAGGCTTCATTAATATCGGTTTCCCTTACAGTATTGCCATCACCTATCGATAAGATTAAAGCTAAACCATCATCAGCTAAATGTTCATAAATAAACTTATAGTATTTATCTCGATCAGCTTGTAAGACAAACATGTGGATTACAGCTATCGAATAAATGAAATCAAATTTATCATTTAACTTATCCTTAAAGATATCAAATTGTCTAAATGAATTAAGATATCTATTATCAGTTATTTCGTTGCATTTATTAATAGCACTAATTGAATAATCAATGCCTAAAACATCATAACCCTTATCTAATAAATATCTTGTATCTCTTCCTTCACCACATCCTAAATCAAGTATTTTACCTTTGATATGGCTTTCATTAATTGTATCTAAAACAATTCTTGATGGTTCATCTATTTCCCATAACAGACCTTTTTGATGAACAGCTTTATATCTTTCTTCGTATGCTTTGTAATAATTAGAACTTGATGACATTAATACCTACTTCTTCATCTTTATATCTATCAACTTGTCCATCAATAACATTAATAAACATCTCACAAGTTGCACTAATAATGCATTTATTTAAATGTCCACCGACAAAGTTACCCTTATCATCAGCAGCACCCATATGTAAATGTAGATATGTTTCATTATTCATAGTAGAGACATTGCCATGCAAACTAACAATCTCATAAACACCTTTATATTCATTTTGGTAATACTTTTGTTCAGGAATTGAATAAGCACCCACAATAAAGTTATCTGTTGCGCCTAAGGCATTAATCATACCTAATTTCACATTCTCTTTTTCGCAAACTATTTTAACTTGTTCTAAAACTTCTTCGCCTCTTTTAAGCTTTACGATAATTGTGTTATCAAATCTTTTGTACTCCATTATTTTTCTCCTTATTTCCTAACAATTCATTCATTAATGCTGAAGACAATATTAATACTGCGCCTATTATACCAAAGATTGTAAGTTTTTCTTTAAATATTAAGGCACCAGTTAATATTGATAAAACTGGTTCAATATAACCTAGAATAGCTACTTTATCAACTGGTAAAACATCAATTGAATTAAAGTATAAGATATAAGCAATACCCGTATGGACAACACCAAGTATAAGGACAATAATAAGTGATCTAGTATCAATACTAGTTGGAAAACCATTATTGAATATTACATATGGTAATACGGTTAAGGCAGAAACGAATAATTGCGTTATTGTTTTATCTAATGGTTTAATATCATGAATTCTTTTATTACATAATACTAAAACTACAAAACCAATCGCTGCTAATAATCCATATATTATGCAACGTATATCGCCACTAGAATCCCCATCAAAAATGCCAGATACTAAGATAATACCAATGATGGCATAAGCAATGCAGTTAATTTGTTTAAAGTTTAATTTTTCTTTAAACAATATGGCTGAAATAACTACCACAATAATTGGTGCCATATAATTACATAAACTTGTAATAGCTACACCATATCTATATCCCGCAAATAGAAAGACCCAGTTTAAACCTAAAGCAATCCCTGATATCACTAACATCTTAGCATTCTTCTTGATTGCTTCAATTGATGGCAAATCATTTTTTATAACCATTACCAAACCAATAAATAACGAACCAATTAAACCTCTACACAAAACCACAAATTCACTAGAAACATTAGTGAAATGTAAAAACAAACCTATTGTGCCATAGATTATTACCGCAATTAAATATCTTATCGTTGGATTAATTCTACTCATTATTTGCCCCTTAGTCTTACAACTATTTCTTTATGTGCATACATTACAGGAAAACACCATTTTTGAGCAACCGTAACTAATTCTAAATGACTTTCTTAGTCTAAAAGCCACTCTGCTATGTCAAACACTTCAATGCCATTGATATCATATTTAGGGCATCTAGTTGAAGCTATAAGCATTTTTTTATAAGAGTCTTTTATTTGAGTTAGTGGCTTTAACTCACGATCAAGTGTATCCTTCTTTGTTATATCATCACTAACTTGAATATACACCTTTTCATTCCACTTTGTTGCAACAAAATCAATCTCTTTTTGGTATAACTTGCCTATATATACATCATATCCTCTTCTTAATAATTCTACTGCAACGACATTTTCTATCATTCTTCCTCTATCGAGATTTCTTGTTCCTAATCTTGAATATCTAAGTGAAGTATCTGAAAGATAATATTTATTCTCAGTTTGAAGATAAGATTTTCCTTTTAAATCGTATCTGTTCATTTTGTAACATATGAAAGCATTGCACAAATACCTAATGTAATTCGATACAGTTTTGTTTGTTATTGGTTCATCATTTTTGGTAATTTCAACAGATATATTATTTGATGATGTAAGATTTGCTACATTATCCATCAAAAAGTCTACCACATTATTTAAAGCTTTTTTATTCCTGATTTTATATTTATCAACAAGATCTCTTTTGATTATCGTATCAATTACTTCTTTATTCACATAATTGTATTTATCATTTATGTTGTTATATAAATAAGAACCAGCGAACCCGCCTTCCGTTAGATAATTATTAAAATTTTCGTAGATATTTTCTTGTTTTAATTCATAATATTCGCAGTATTCTTTAAACGAAAAAGGATATACTTCTATTTGATACGTTCTTCCAGTAAAAAGAGTAGCTAAATCGCTTGATAACAAAATAGCGTTTGAGCCAGTAATATAAATATCATAAATCTCTTTTGAGTGTATAGAATTAATTGCCAGTTCAAAATGTTCACATAATTGAACTTCATCAACAAACAGATAATTGTTCTTATTATTTTTGTAATTATCCAATATGTAATTGTGAAGATTATGATATTCTTTCAAATCATCAAATGCTAAATCATTAAAATCAATGAACACTATGTTTGATTTCTTATCATTTTTCCTTACATATTCAATATATGATTCAAGAAGTTTTGATTTGCCACTTCTTCTTATTCCAGTTATTACTTTAATATCTGGTGTCCCTTTAACAGACACAAGTTTATTTAAATATGTAGTTCTTTCAATTATTCTCATATTATAGCCTCATATATATTTTACTATTTATTCCTAAAACTTCAATATTTTTAAACTTTTAGGAATACATATATATGAAGGAATATGTTTTATTTGCTCCTTAGTCCGACAACTGTTTCTATATGGCTCGATAGGCCGAGATTGATGTCAGATTTTTGCCGTGTACGTGGAAACAAATCTGCTGCCAAAATGGGTGACATCTATTTCAGTGTCTAAACCTTGTGTGTCCGTGGGAACAGGACTGCCTCCATGATCTTTACGATATCCGCGTACGACGCTTCATCGGTCACGCGGAAATGGATCCATCCGCCGTCGTTGCAAGGATATTTGTTATCAATGACTTCTTTTGCCTGTTCCGAGACTTTGTCATATACTTCGGAAA
>JAZQOC010000147.1:0-8100 GCA_045627645.1 Lachnospiraceae bacterium | reverse complement strand
CATTGCAATGGACTTGCAGGAATTGAATGTGAATATGGATTTGGTCCTATTACACCATGTAGCATTTACAGAGGTGAAGATATTATAGGCCGAATTGTAGGTAGAACAGAAGGCGAATTCCGATTAATGTCATATTACTTTGGTTTAGATATGGAACTTAAAGGCGGATATGACAACTTAGAGATTTATAAGGAAGCAATCAGCATTATTGAAAGCTTACTTAGCAAGGAAAGCATTTCTTAGATTTATACTACAGGTGTAATGACAAACTAATATAGTGTTATTTCACGTTGTATTTTAGAAATATTTGTAAAATTTATTTGTTTATAACCGATATATATGTTATACAAAAGCAGATTCAATATTTGAAAAATGCTACGACTTTTGGTTAGGAAATTTATCTGGCCAAAGGTTGGATATGGATAATATAGAATCGGAAAGGATAACAAATGAATAAAGAAGACTAAAAAAGCGTATTTCCACAAATAATGGAGATACGCTTTTTTACTATTTATAACACTTTTTACAAGGTGTAAATCCCTGTGCTTTAGCATCATCGAGTGATACATTTGATGGATTGTCCATGTTACTACATGAAGATTTCTTGTGATATTTTGTTCCACCCTTTGTTGGGATCCATACAGTTGATTCGGTTGTGTCTGCTGAAGATACTGTCTCTTTCGATGTACTAGTGGTAGCTTTTGTTGAGCTCTTGCTTGTACTTTTTGTTGTTGAAGTATCATTTTTGGTAGTAGAACTTTTTTTAGTTTCGCTTTTAGCAGTCGATTTAGTTGAAGTACTTGCTTTTACTTCTGTGGTTTCAGAAGAACTATCCAAAACCGGAGGTTTGCATTTGCTACAAGGCGAATATTTGCTTGAAGCACTTTCAAGAGTTGTTTCAATCTTACTTTTACTTAGTGATGAACATCCTGAAGAATGATAACATTTTCCAGTTTTAGTGACATAGACGGTAGTATCACCACTTGCTGCGAGTGAAGTAATACCTGTCATAGATATGGTCATGGTAAAGGTGATAATAGTAACAAATAATCTATTTAAAAATTTATTTTTTATCATTTTCATATCTTTTCCTCCAATAAAAAAACTACTATACAGAATAGTAGCGAGAAAAAGAATTGCAACTGGCTACCATTCAAGGCCCTATAGCTTTGCGTCACAGCCTTTCGACTGCTTTGCCTATTTATTTATAAAATTATTATATCATTTTGATAGGTATAAAACAAGCGATACTATATTTTTGTTTGGATAGTATAGAGTATTATAATCCCCTAAATTTCTAACAAACAGACAAAATAACATAGCATATTTACACTCTATAATCATGTATTATATGGGTGTTTTTTTATATCATATAAACAGAGATGCGAAACGTATCAGAAAGAGGGAGTATATATGAGTTATGATATAGTAAAAGAAAAAAGAGAAGCAATTGAAGCTGGTAAGGAAGCCATTGAATATTTGGAGGAAGCACTTGACCAACTAAACAGCGCAAGAGGCTGGGGAATATGGGATATCATTGGAGGTGGATTTATTACTTCATTGATAAAGCATTCAAAAATGAGAGATGCGAGGGAATGCATCGAGGAAGCAAGAGCAGCAATAGACAGATTCAGCGATGAACTTGATGATATAAAAGGCATGAATGTAAGCATTGATGTAGGCATTCTTGCAACAGTATTCGACTTTTGTGACGATGATTTTTTGGCAGACTTGTATGTTCAATCAAAAATCAATAAATCAAGAGAACAGATTACAAATGCAATAAGAGAGATCAAAAAGGTACTGGATAGATTGTGATCAATAATAAGGGGAAAGAGATATGGCTGCTTTTATAACATTAATAATTATATTTTCAGTATTAGGATTTATATACGGACATTATACAAAGGAAATGTTTGAAGACTATGAGTTTATGCTTTCACAGAGAGAACCAAGAGATAATAAGCAGAAACTTTCCAACAAGATAGCAACTTCAATGAATAGCAATCCATTTGTACAAAATATGGTTGATATATCAATGTTAAATCATAATGAAGAAGTTGATAAATAAGAATCCCTTCGGGGTTTATCTCTATACATTAAGATATCCTCATTTACATTCCCTGCCAGGATGTAAATGGGGATATTGTTTTATGTGATATAATTATTAGCAACCAGAGAAAAAGTGGATGCTATTTTGAAATTGGTGAACAATGAATAGTTTATTTTTTAAATGCTCTTGTTGTAAAAGAAGCATTAGGATGGAAAAGAAAATAAAAGAGCATTTTTCTGATTGGGCATATTATTACGGAGTAGAATGGTCAGATTTTCATGAGGATATTCCAGAGTCTTTGGGCGAAGATTGGAACCGTAGCGAAACCACTCCAATTGTGAAAGAAGAACGCATTTTATATGTAAGTAAGCCATTTGATGAAAGCATAGGTAATGAATTCTGGACACTGTTTGAGCCTGCAATGTGCTATTTTAACGGTTGGGACGAAGTTGATGATAGCGAAATAGAAAAATGCGCCATTGTACGTTGCAAACTGACTAAAATATTGGAGCGAAATGAGTACGAGGCCTGGGTTGTTGTAAATGTTCAGGATGTAGTATTAGTGAGTGAACTCTATAAACATTTTGAACCATGCGTTACGGACGCAGATATAAATACATTTAAAGGTATTCCTGAAAATATATGTGAAACCATTTATGAAAATAATAACTGGTTAGTAACATGCTGGGATGCTCAAGGTGACTGTGGCGAATATAAATGGATATATATTGATGAAAATGGAACCAGACATCTTGTAATGCAAAGCTGGTTTGATTTTGATAACAGCGTGGTGTATATCGGAAATATTATTCAGGTGCGAGAGTAGAAATATGGACAATAAGTATTTTGAGCAGGCTTTGTCATCCATGGTCAACAATTATGCATATGGGGATGCTGTAAGACATTTGTATGATAATGGGTTAAGTGCAGAAGAGATATATAAGAAACTGGACTATCCGGTATCGTTGGAAAAAATTAGAAAAGTCATAAGTGATTATGAGAAGAAGAAAGCATCTGATGATTTCGGTTATGAATATGTTACCAGGTATGATCAATATGGAAGAAAAAGCTTTATAAAAGTTAAGAAGAATGATAGCGAAACATAGGTATATCAATGAAATCTAAATATATTGTTTTAATAATTGTAGTAATTATCCTGCTTACGATAATAGGCATTTTTATTTATGAGAGAGCGCATGTCTCATTTCATCAGACTGATGAGGGAACATCTATCTCTATTATTGGTGGTTCTGATGGACCAACATCTATTTTTGTTGCAGGAAAACTTGGAGGTGAAGAAAAGGTGACGTATACTCATTTATCAATGGATGAAGCAAAACAAATTTTTGAATCAGATAAGGATGGCTCATACATTATCCTGGATGTTAGACGTGCGGATGAATTTGCAGAGGGACATATTCCTGGAGCAATTAATGTGGCAAATGAATCAATTGGGGCAGATGCTCCAGCTGAATTGCCAGATAAAGATCAATTGATATACGTATATTGCAGAAGCGGTAACAGAAGCAAACAGGCTTCTGAAAAATTAGTCGCATTGGGATATACTAATATTGTTGAATTTGGTGGAATAATAGACTGGACAGGTGAAATCGAAAAATGCAATTGCCTTTATAGGAACTAAAGATGCCTGGTGCAATGCAGAGGAAGTAATCACGATGTCCAATGAAAGATCCATTCCAATACATATATATGAGGATTGTAACCATTCACTGGAATGTGGGGATACACTTAAAAATCTCGAGATTATATCTGATGTTATGAACAGGACAAAAGAGTTTATTTGATTTATACAGGAAGGGGATAATAAGGTGGAAGAGAAATTAGTATTTGAAACAGAGTCCATATTAGACAAGAAATCTTATCGATGGGTAATGACAAGATACAATATGAAAAATATGATTGTATCAAGAATTATATTTGTGATATGTCCAATTTATGGATTATTTTTACTTACTTCTTTGGGTGGAAGAATGCTTAGTCTGGCTGCGATATTAATCTTGGTTGGAGCTATGATTAATTTTAAGTATTATATTTTGATACCAAAGCAAATCGATAAAATAGTTGAGACATTTGAACGAAATGGTGAGCATAAAAACACGTATCATTTCTATGAGACCTATGTTGAACGAGTAAATGCCACAGGAAACATGGTTACAAAATACGAGAATCTTTCAGCATTAAGAGAAACAGATACATTTTTTGCTTTTTGGTCAGAGCCTAATAAAATAATAATTCTAAATAAAGAAAAAGTGGATGAGAGTAACTTTGAATTTTTAAGGAGTCTTGTTCCAGCTGATATGTCAGCTACGTATGAGAAAAGGTTTAAGAAACGATTTATTGTTTCAGCAACAGTACTGGGCATAATGGTAATGGGACTAATAGCTATGTTGCTGCTGACTTTTTTATAAGTGGCGTAATATAGACATTGACTAAATGCTTAAAAGAAGAGACAATAAGCGAAGTTGTTATACATTGGCCATGATGATTCTTTCAATTATTTTTATAATTAAAGTACCAAAATTTCTTGAAGGAATTGAAAAGCAGTTACAGATTTCAAACTCATTGAGAGCAGAGCAGATGCACAAAGAAGCATTAAAGGATGCTGATACATCAGATACATTTTAATATTTTGTGAGTAGTAATATGATTTTCGAAAAAAAAGAAAACAAGTCAGGAGAAGTATTAGAGGCATTAAGAAAAAAGGCAGAAGTTCATAAGTCGACTTTTGACACGGATAAATTTAGTGCCCTTAACAAGATGATACTTAGAATGACTGCAGATCATGATTCATTTATGGTAAATGACAGATACTATAATGTTTACTATAATCTTAAGCGTTCAGATAGTCTTGAAGGTGATGTTAAATATGCATTGGATATATTAGCAAAAGATGTATCGCTTGCTTACAATGTGTGTAGTGATTTTTATTATGATAGTTACTATGAATTAAATGATGTCATGGCTGCCTTTAACGATTTTATATTTGAAAGATATTCAGATATTATCGATGAAAAAATCTTAAAAAGCATTATCAGTATGTCTGCATATAATATGTGGCATGGATGATAAAAGAGTTTACCTAAGAAATGCACCCCCCTAATGACCGATGGCATTAAGTTAAGGGCGATGAAGAGAAGTTAGTGTCGTTTATTGATATTAACTTCTCTTTTTTTATGCCGCACAATTATATTTCCGTATCTACAAGCTATATAAGCACATAACAAATAGACAAGAGCATTTCCCTTGTCAAATAAATATATTTTTTCCATTTTTTATGCTACTCTATACATGGGTTTAGTATAAGAAACGTATAAAAGTCAAAATATCGTTTCGAATACATTAACTCAATAAACATAAAGGAAAATAGACAATGAATACACGCAAAGTAATCGCAGCCGGTCACATTTGCATAGATATTACTCCTATTTTTACCTCATCCCAGAAATATAACCACTTAGATGAGCTTCTCGTACCAGGGAAGCTCATCCACATGGGAGACGCAGATGTGCACACCGGCGGTAGTGTTGCTAATACTGGTCTTGCGTTAAAATTCCTTGGCAACGACGTGACTCTCATGGGTAAGATTGGTGATGATGATTTCGGCAAGATGGTAGAGCAGATCCTGGCACGATATGGTGCAAGCGGTCTTTTAACAGATAAAAACAGTTCCACTTCTTATTCAGTGGTTATCGCGGTTCCTGGTATCGATCGTATCTTCCTCCACAATCCAGGTGCGAATGATACATTTACAGGAGCAGATATTCCAGAAGAAGCACTTGACGAGGTGGTTCTTTTCCATTTTGGCTATCCGCCTCTTATGAGGAAAATGTACCAGCAGGACGGTAAGGAGCTGGCATCCATCTTCCGTCGTATGAAGGAGAAAAATATCGCAACCAGTCTTGACTTTGCAGCCATCGATCCAAACTCTGAGGCTGGTCAGGCTGACTGGATGAAGATTCTTGAAAATGTTCTTCCATATGTAGACTTTTTCGTACCAAGTTTCGAGGAGTTACTGTTCATGCTAAACCCAGAACGTTACAATGAACTTGTGGCAGAGGGTGGCGATATGACAGATGGTCTCGATGTCGAGGAGGACGTGGCACCACTTGCAGATAAGCTACTTGAACTTGGATGTAAGGCAGTACTGATCAAATGTGGTATCACAGGAATGTACTTCAAGAGTGGTCCTATGGACGGTGTTGGCGAAAGACTTGAACTTAACCAGAAAATCTGGCAGACGAAAACATACTTCCAGCCATGCTTTAAAGCAGATATTGTTCGCTCAGCAACAGGTGCAGGCGACACAAGTATCGCAGCATTCTTAACAGCAGTGCTCCGCGGAAAAGCCCCTGAGAAAGCAGTAGCTCTCGCATCCGCAGAAGGTGCATGTGCTGTAACTTCCTACGACGCTCTGGGCGGACTGAAGCAGCTTGAGGAGCTGGAAGCGCGTATTGAGGCGGGATGGTAGTTGGTGTCAGACATCACAAGGAGATAAAACATGCTTGTAAACATGAATGATATATTGTTGCCAGCAAAAGAAGGCGGCTACGGCGTTGGATTTTTCAATGCGGTAAATATGGAGATGGCACGTGCCATTATTGAAACTGCAGAGGAGATGAATTCCCCTGTTATGGTTGGAACAGCGGAGGTATTACTTCCTGCAATGAGCCTTGAGCATGTATCAGAGTATCTGATCCCAATGGCTAAGAAGGCGAAGGTTCCGGTTTGTGTTCATTATGATCATGGTCTTACATTTGAGAAATGTATGGAAGCATTAAAGCTTGGATTTACATCAATTATGTATGACTGCTCTACAGAGGATTATGACACAAATGCAGCTAAGGTTGCTGAGATGGTTAAGATTTGCCACGCTATGGGTGTCACTGTAGAGGGCGAGCTTGGTCATGTTGGTGACAACGAAGGCGCTGGAAAGCTAGAGAATCCAAGCGATTTCTATACAGATCCAGAGGTGGCTCTTGATTTTGTTCAGAGAACTGGTATCGACTCCCTTGCGGTTGCAGTTGGTAACGCTCATGGCGATTACAAATTCCCACCAAAGCTTGATTTTGAGAGAATCGCAGTCATCTCTGAGAAGACTAATCTTCCATTAGTTCTTCACGGTGGAAGTGGTCTTGCAGACGATGATTTCCGTCAGGCTGTAAAAGAAGGCATCTGTAAGGTAAATATCTTCACAGATATTGATAAGGCAGGAAAAGCCGGAATCGAGAAGGGAATCGCAGCAGGCGCAAAGTCTATGATGGGATTAATTCCTTACGAGATCGAAGCCATGAAAGAAGTGGTAAGAGAGAAGCTTACACTTTTCGGTTCTGTAGGCAAGGCTGAGTAGAAGGACGGTACCAGGGATACCCCTGCGGACACAGGCAGGTATATATCAGATGATGAAATACCTAAGACAGATAAGAAGTTTATTAAGGAATGAGGCTGTTGGATATGATAGATAAAACACTATGGAAGTGGACTAGAGAGCCAAAAGATTTCTCTATAACAGATGAAAAAATAGAGATTGTAACTAATCCACATACTGATTTATGGCAGCGAACATATTATCATTTCAGAAATGATAATGCGCCTGTATTACAGATGACAACAAGTGAGAAGTTCTTTTCTTTTGTGGTGAAGACAGAATTTGAAAGTAAAGTACGTTTTGATCAGTGTGGCGTTGTTATGTATTTGGACAGTGAGAATTGGCTTAAGGGTTCTATTGAATATGAGAACGAGGAATTCCAGCACCTTGGCAGTGTAGCCACTAACAATGGATATTCTGATTGGGCTACAACGGAGATTGATGCTAATATCAAATCGATGTGGTATAGATTTAGCAGACGTGAAGATGATTACTGCATAGAATGTTCAGAAGATGGAATTAAGTATAAGCAGATGAGAATCTGTCATATGTACAAGGCTATTGATGAAATTCAGTTTGGTATTTATGCTTGCAGCCCGGAAGATTCTTCTTTTAAGGCTACATTTACAAATATGGAAATGACAGAATGTAAGTGGTTGGC
>JAZQOC010000146.1:0-4116 GCA_045627645.1 Lachnospiraceae bacterium | reverse complement strand
GAAGGACGCCGATAGGCGCCGCTATGCGGTCTGGATCCTTGACAGCGAGTTGTCCGTCGTTGCAACAGATGTGGAAAACAATTCTCTATATTTCTGGCCATTTTTGTGTTAATGTAAACAAACTTAAAAAGGGTACTAAGTACTACTACAAGGTTCGCGGCAAGGTTCAGCTATCAGATGGAACTTATGTATACACTAAGTGGTCTAATGTAAAGAGTGCTAAGTGCAAGAAGACAAGATAATAATTGATATCTTTAAGGGCTAAGGAGCGTTAACTCCTTAGCCCTATATTATATATTATCATTTTATGGAAAAAAAGGAATGTATTGAAATGACAAACATTGTTGATATTTACACGATAACGTGTTAATATAGATTCGCAAGGAGGATATGGACGTGGCTATAGTATCTGTTACAGAATATGCGAATATGCATGGTAAAGATCCTGGCAATGTTAGGAGAATGTTGATTTGCGGAAGATTGCAAGGATATAAAATCGGCAAGCAATGGGTGATTGATGATGCGATTCAATATCCTAAAGATAAAAGAATAAAAAATGGAAGATATAAGATTTATTCATTATCCGAGTTGATGGATATGATTAAACCAATTCTAAAAAAATATAATGCTGAAGGAGCTACGCTTTTTGGCTCATATGCTCGAAACGAGGCAACAGCGTCATCTGATATAGACTTGCTGGTAAATGGAGGCAAGAATTTTGATGCAACAGACATATTTTGCATTGCAGATGAGCTCTATGAAGCTTCAGGTAAACAAGTTGATGTATATGAGAAAAGTGAAATAACAAAAGAGTCGGATTTATATGGTGCAATTATCAAGGAGGGCGTAGCGATAGTATGAAATACACAGATGAACAGAGAATAGAAAAAATAAGGAGTATCGTTGACAAGTTGTTGAGATATGTTGAGGGCAATAAGATAACGCGAGAAGATGTAGCTGAAGATGAAACCGTGAGATGGACTCTAACTACTCCGCTTTATAACATTGGAGAGCACGCATATAATTTGACTACAGATTTCAAGAAAGCTCATAGTGAGATTCCATGGTCGAAAATATCAGGACTAAGACATAGGCTAGTTCATGACTATGATGATACAATGGATGGAGCGTATGTCTTAATGTTCGGTAGGCGTGTCTCAATGTTCGGTAGTTGCGGTCCAATGTTCGGTTTTTTAACAACAGTATGATTTTCTACACACTTATATCGGACGCTCCGTCAAAATAATCATAAGCACCCTAGATTTTCTGGAGAGTCATTTGACTTCTCCAGTTTTTTATTGTTGAAATTACAGGGGTTACAGCGTTTTCAAAATTCTCTAAAAACCCAATTTCGAGAATATGTGGAAAAAATTCTCTAATTTTTGGACTATTTTGTGCTATTTTGTGTTTGATAATATAGAAAGCGAACATCGTATCACATGTTATATTGTTAGGCGTATAAATTGAGAGTAGGGCGTAGAAAATGAAAGCAAGGTGGTGTGAAATTTTAATTTTCCATCATGATGGCAATGGCAAATGATACCGAAATCGTGTAGTATTTAGACATATAAATCTGAATTTATTGTGAGGTAGAAATGGCATTTGATTTTAAGAAAGAATATAAAGAATTGTATATGCCTAAGAACAAACCTGGTATAGTTACAGTTCCCAAGGCGAATTACATAGCTATTCGCGGAAAAGGTGATCCGAACGAAAAGGGAGGTGCATATCAGCAGGCAATTAGCGTATTGTATGCAATTGCATATACTCTTAAGATGAGCTATAAGACGGATTACCGAATCGAGGGATTCTTTGAATATGTTGTCCCACCACTTGAAGGCTTCTGGTGGCAGGATGGTGTTGCAGGTGTAGATTATAGTGATAAATCAACATTTTGTTGGATTTCCGTTATTCGCTTACCGGATTTCATTACCAAATCCGATTTTGAATGGTCTGTTGAAAGTGCTACGAAAAAGAAGAAAATAGATTGTAGTGCAGCAGAGTTTCTTACAATCGATGAAGGCCTGTGCGTTCAGATTATGCATCTTGGTCCGTTCGATGAGGAACCGGCAACAGTTGAAATAATGAATAAATATCTTTATGAAAACGGGTATGAGAGTGATTTCTCTGATACTAGACTCCACCACGAGATATATCTCTCGGATGCAAGAAAAGTAGCCCCTGAAAAATGGAAAACTATAATTAGACATCCGGTAAAAAAGAGATAAATCCCAGTTTGCAAGCTATAATCGATGAACTAATATGCTATAGGTTTTGAAGTATAATATACAACTGAGACTTAATTCCAGCTTTTCTATTGACTCTTACGTTGCGTTATAGTCTATGCTATGACTATCAAGGAGAGAAAATCGATGATGACAGTAAATGAAGTAAACAAAATCACTGGTGTAAGCATACGAACACTGCAATATTACGATAAAATTGGTCTGCTGAAACCGGTTGATCACACTGAGTACGGATACAGATTGTATGATGATACTTCTTTGGAACGACTGCAGCAGATTTTACTGTTTAAAGAATTGGAGTTTTCTCTAAATGAAATTAAAGAGATTCTGGATTCCCCGAATTATGACAGGGAAAAGGCACTGGAGCAGCAAATAGAACTGCTCACTTTGAGGAAAGCCCATCTGGAAAATCTAATTCATTATGCTCGTGAAATAAGAGAGAAAGGAGAATTTCAGATGAATTTTTCAGCATTTGATAAAGAAAAAATAGACGAATATTCCAAACAAGCCAAAGAACACTGGGGGAACACATCAGAGTATGCGGACTTCGAGAAAAAATCCAAAGATAGAACAGATGATGAACAGACCAAAATCGCAGATGGTCTGATGAAAGTGTTTGAAGAATTCGGGCAGATGAAGACATGTGAACCTTCAGACGAAAAGGTTTATAATCAGGTCAAGAAACTGCAGAATTACATATGCGAACATTACTACAAGTGTTCAGATGAGGTTCTTGCAGGACTTGGTCAGATGTATGTTGCAGACAATAGATTTACCAATAACATCGACAATGCTGGAGGAAAAGGCACAGCATTATTTGTAAGTCGTGCAATAGAGATGTATATAAACAAGTAGACAAACTTGAATTTGTAGGGTTGTTTGCTTAAGAAAAAGACACAGATAATTCCAGTTTGTCAAGATGACATAAAATCAGGAATTCATGGACTCTTAGCAGTGGCTTCATAGCATTGAAGTCGCTGCTATTTTTTTAGAAATATTTTAATTTCATGGACTGATGATAATTGAAAGATTCATAGAATCACATAAATTGACATCTCTTCGCAACACAGATAAAATGTTCTTGAAAGACACAGATAAAATGTTCTTGAAATAGTAGCCTTTTACAAACTTCGTTCGTATGAATAAAAGAAAGGATTGGAGGAGACACAAAATGGATAAAGAGAAAATGAACGGAAGAGAACTTACTGAAAAGGAATTGGAACAGGTTTCAGGCGGCAAATCGAATGAAGCTGAGATGGCAAAGGTAATGGCTGAAGCAGAAGCAATGGCAAAAACAGTGGAAAAAACAGTGGCATCGGTGGCACAAGTAGCAGCAAAAGCCGAAGCAGAAATATATACATTAGCAGACGGCCCGAGTAAAACTAACTAGAATTAGAAAATAACACAGTATTTCAGTCGTAAAAAAACCTGAATGTATCATTCATATATTGAGAGGAATTGAAATGAAGACAACAGAAGAATTGAACGCACTTAAAGAGGAAGTTGAAACCCTGAATGAAAAGTTGCATGAGCTGACGGAAGAAGAGCTTGCGCAGGTCACAGGCGGTGTTATGATGCAATATGACGAGAACGCAAATGGGACGCCTGCCCTTAAGAACCTTATACACCGAGCAGGAAAATCTCTTGACATCGTTGAGTGATGAATATAGTCTAGCAAAATCTTCGCATGTTTAGGATTGAGGATGATACAAAATCAGGAGTTTATGGACTGATATGATATAGAATTAAGGTACTAGGAGATAGTAATTATGTCAAAGACAGCAGAAGAACTAAACATAATTAAAGAAGAGGTAGAAACTCTGAATAAGAAGCTTATTGAACTCAACGATGAGGAATTAAAACAAGTAAC
>JAZQOC010000145.1:0-8805 GCA_045627645.1 Lachnospiraceae bacterium | reverse complement strand
ATCTGTTTCAGAAAAACGTTAGCTTTTCCAAAATTTTACTTGGTTTTTTGTTCTGAATTTTCTCATTCATGGCCAAAATCCATAGCCATTTGTTTTAAGAATTTTCAGGGTTGCATTGCTGTTTATTTGTCAAAGTTCTGTATCACATTTCTGTGAAGCGCAGAGGGTGGGATTCGAACCCACGTGCCCTCTCGGACAAACGGTTTTCAAGACCGCCTCGTTATGACCACTTCGATACCTCTGCATCTGCTGTCTTTTGTCAGACGCAAGTGTTATTTTAACAAAGAGATATTTCTCTGTCAACAACTAAATTAAAAAATTTTTTAGTTTTTTTCAAAAGATGATTGTGCCAAAAAAATCTTAGCAATTTCCACATCTTCAGGAGTTGTTATTTTTATATTCTTATATGAAGCTTCAACAAGTTTGACCATGGCGGTTGTGAAGTTTTCCACTACCATTGCATCATCTGTTATATGCAAATCATCTGCTGCCACATGTGTCAGTCTCATACTGAGTCTTTCGTAAGCTTCAGAGAGAATGGAATGTCTAAACACCTGTGGTGTCTGAATATTCCAAACAGTATTACGGCTTGGTGTACTTATTACAAAGTTCTCATTGTCAACAATCTTAACAGTATCTTTAGAAGCTACTGCCGCAACTGCTGTACCGTACTCTTCTGCATTGGCCTGTAATCTTTCAAGTGTCTCTAAGTCTATCAATGGTCTTGCACCATCATGTACATATACATAATCACACTCGTCAATCATCTTCATACCATGCATTACAGAGTTAAATCTTTCCTTGCCGCCCTCTACTATGCATTTCACCTTTGAGAAATCGTACTTCTTTACAACCTCAAATTTGCAGAACTCTATATCCTCCTTCGCTGTTACAAGGATTATTTCGTCAATAAAGCTCTCCTGAAATGTTTTCAGTGAATAGTAAATCAATGGCTTTCCATTGATATCCATAAACTGCTTTTTGACGTCAGAGTTCATCCTGCTACCGTTTCCTGCAGCAAGAACAATTGCAACTGTTTTCATTTACCTTTCTCCGAGCTTCAGATTAGGAACTGCATTAAGATCCCAGTCCGATCTCATTCCCTTCATGAATTCATAATAGCCAGCTACGCCAATCATAGCTGCATTATCTGTACAAAAGATTGGTGATGGTCTGTAAAATGACACACCTCTCTCTTCACATGCCTCTTCAAAAGCTGCTCTCAAATGTGAATTAGAAGCAACTCCGCCTGCGATTGCAAACTTATTAAATCCATATTCTTCAATAGCCTTCATGGAATGACCAACCAGTACATCCACGACGGCCTGCTGAAAGGAAGCTGCCACATCAGCCTGCGACACCTCTTCGCCTTTCATTTCCATAGTATTAAGGTAATTCAAAACAGCAGACTTAAGTCCACTGAAGCTAAAATCGTACTCATTTCCCACAACTTTTGCTCGTGGAAAATCCATGGCAAGTGGATTGCCATCGTTGGATACCTTGTCAATCTTTGGTCCACCAGGGTATCCCAGGCCAATTGCTCTTGCCACCTTGTCAAATGCTTCACCCGCTGCATCGTCTCTTGTCTTTCCCAATATCTCGTACTGTCCGTAGTCGGCTACTTTAACAAGATGAGAATGACCTCCTGATACAACCAGACACATGAATGGTGGTTCAAGTTCTTTGTTCTCAATATAATTGGCGCTTATATGTCCCTCGATATGATGCACTCCTACAAGCGGTTTCTTGAGAGCCCAGGCAAGAGATTTTGCATAACTTACTCCCACCAAAAGAGCGCCTACCAGTCCCGGACCATAGGTTACTGCTATCGCATCTATATTCTCCCAGGTAACATCAGCATCAGCCAAAGCCTGCTCTGTAACCTGATTAATTTTCTCTATATGTTTTCTGGATGCTATTTCTGGAACTACACCTCCATAAAGTGTGTGCAGATCTATTTGCGATGAAATAACATTAGACAAAACTTCTCTTCCATTTTTTACAACTGCAGCCGCAGTCTCATCACACGACGACTCTATCGCCAGTATATATACATCACTCATCACTTGCCTCCACTGGCTGCCATCCGTATATTTTCCAATGTCCACCAGCGTCTTTTCTTAATAAGAATACATCCTGGAGTATCTGCGCCTTTCCTCCCGCTCTTACGCTAAAGGTTCCATATAGTTTTGCGCACTGATATCCTTCTACTGTTCCATACACAACATCTGTGCTGGAAGATGCAAAATAATTAGTAATAACATATTCATTGGATTTGAATATAGCAATCTCGCTCTTAAGATCCGTCAGATAATCCTGCTCTGATTTGTTGCCCACTAATTCTTCGTCATATAATTCTGTAATCTTAAGTGCTACAGCATTAATTTCCTCGTCTGTAAGATCTTCATTGTGAAGTACCTTGGATATCTGAAGAAACTCCTTCACAACTTCCTTTGGGGTTGGTGGATACCCTGTATCGTAGTTCTTAAGAAGAATCTCCTGAACAGAGCTAACCTTGATTTCTTCCTCTGGTTTGCTGGTTGTAGTTTTGTTAGAAAGGTAATAGTAGTATGAAATAACAAGGCATACCATTATTAGAATGATAACTGTGCCTTTAGTGCCTTTGAATCTATTCATGCTACGCCTCCTTTCCAGCAAACCAACGTTGCGATGCTTTAACGCGACGTTCTCGAGGCGGGAGCCTGGTTTGCTCCACTCCTCAACTTTGCTAAACCTTCTAATCTTCCTCAAACATCAGATCAACAGTTCTTCCATCTTTCGCTGCGATTGTCTTTGGAAATATCTTTCTTACTTCATCTATATATTCTGCCGGTTTTGGTAATGACGGACTATAATGTGTCAGCCACATCTCCTTAACCTCTGCATCCTTAGCCATTCGAGCTGCTTCATAAAATGTCATATGCTTGTGCTCTTTGGCCTTTTCCTGCTTATTTGGCTCACCATACATACCTTCACATATAAATAAATCTGAATATTTTGCATGGGTTACAATGCTTTCACACGGTCTTGTGTCTGTGCAGTATGTAACTTTCAAGCCTTTTCTTGCTGGTCCAAGAATCATATCCGGTGTCAGAACGCCAGTTTCGGTTTCAATAACCTCTCCCTTTTGTAGTCTGCTCCAGTATTTCATCTCTATGTTATTTTCAGACGCTTTCTTTGGATCAAACTTTCCAGCTCTGTCAATTTCAATCACGTATCCATAGCAGATTACATTGTGATTAACCCTGAAAGCTTTGATTCTGTATCCGTCCATTTCAAAGGTCTGATTTTTTTCTGTTATTTCTTTATAACGAATTTCAAATGGCAGCTCTCTTGCTATCATTCTCAATGATTCAACCACATTTTCTATGCCCTTAGGGCCTATGATAGTCAACGGTTCTGTTCTTTCCGCATTGCCCATCGTGAGTAACATTCCTGGCAAACCGCTTATATGATCTGCGTGAAAATGAGTAAAACACATCACATCAATTGGCTTAGGACTCCATCCCTTTTGTTTAAGAGCAACCTGTGTTCCCTCGCCACAATCTATGAGAATACTTGTGCCATTGTATCTGGCCATCATAGCCGTTAGCCATCTGTATGGAAGAGGCATCATTCCTCCAGTTCCAAGTAAACATATCTCTAACATAACCTTCTCCGTGTGGAAAATGCATTCCTCACACTCTTCTAATTTGAATCCGGAGTCTTCCACATAATCAAAGCATCCTCTACAGGCTTTTGATAAAACTTTGGTCGTACTCCAACGGATTTAAACCCTAATTTTTCATACAATCTGATTGCTGACTCATTGCCCACTCTAACCTCAAGAGTATAAGCCGTTACACCAAGTTCTTTTGCCGCACATTCCATAACAGTGTTTACAAGTTCATATGCAAGACCTCTTTTTCTGTAGTTTTCATCAACCACAACATTGCATATATCTCCCTCACCCACAGCTGTAATGATTCCACATGTTCCGACTATTTTTTCACCATCAGCCGCTACCATGTAAAGGGTATCAGAATTGTTAAGTATCTCAAGAAACGACTCCTTCGACCAAGGCATTGAAAAATTCGCAGCCTCAAGTTCACTCACCTGATCAACATCTTCAGATGTCATCTTACGAATCAGCATTGCTTTGTTCCATTCTTTCTCTTTCTGCCTGGGATAATCTCAAATACTCAGGTGCGTGCTCTGTAGCAGTCTGTGTCTTGCCTGCTTTGAAATAATCTTCAGCCAAAGTTGCAATTACAGCAGCTCTCTGTCTATTGGCAAAAGCTGGTGCAAAATCATATTCCACCTTGCATTTATCCGCAATCTGCTCCTTAAATACCGGAACGCCATCTCCTAAAAATGTAACAGGTCTGCCTATCTCATTTACCTTATCCAGTATCTCATCCAAGGCTACAGCGCACTGCTTTAAAATTGTATTCATCTTGCATTCGCTGCCTGTAAATTCATATAAGCCAGTATATGTCTGATTGCGTCTTGCATCCATGAGCGGGCACACCATTTTTCCGTGTCCCCACAGGTTAAATGCGAGTCCGTCAACTGTTGGTATAGCAACAATTGGTTTGTTCCATGCCTGTGCCAGACCTTTAACAGATGCAGAACCGATTCTTAATCCTGTAAATGAACCAGGTCCTTCAGACACTGCTATTGCATCCACATCGCTTAAATCCTCACCTAACATCTTTGATATATCATCGAGCATAGGCAGTAATGTCTGCGAATGGGTCTTCTTGTTGTTAATCGTATATTCAGCTTTTGTCACGCCATCTTCTACAACAGCTACACTTCCCACCATTCCAGAAGATTCAATTCCAAGAATTTTCATTACAACTCCATAATCTATATATGACTGATAGCAATTCTTCTGTAATCGAAGCCCTTACTTAAATCTTTGCTTATCTCAATATTTGTATAGGAATCTGGCAAAATCTCTTCTATAAGGTTCGCCCATTCAATCAGACTCACACCATCTCCATATACGTACTCTTCGTAGCCAATCTCATCCATCTCACTGACATCGCCAATTCGATACACATCAAAGTGGTAGAATGGCAAACGTCCTTCATCATACACCTGAACTATGGTAAATGTTGGAGAACAGATGCTATCCTCAATTTCGAGGCCCTTTGCCAGTCCCTGGGTAAATACTGTTTTTCCTACTCCCAGGTCACCAATAAGAGTGAATACATCTCCCGGTTTCGCATTTTCACCAATGCGAACTCCAAGTTCAAAAGTTTCCTGTTCACTATTTGATTCTATAATTTCTATTTCTTTACTCATCTTGCTACTCTCGTAACATCACTGTTTAATTCTAATTTTGTCTGGTGGCATGTGTGTACTTATCATCTCGATAAGTTTGTACTTGTCTTCACCTAAGTCTTTCTTAGGAAAAATCCATGCATTAATCTTGCTTGTGGCAAGAATAATACTCTGGTTTGTTGAATAAGCCTTGTACATACTGTCCCATTCCAATGTCATCTCTTCTTCGCCATTGGAAACCGTCACACCTTCATCATTCATTTTGTAATGAATCGCATTTTTAAAAGCCGGATTAAGAAGCATCTGCTTCTTGGCTCTTGTAAACAGGGTTACCGGCATATAGAAAATGATAATCAGTCCGGCTACAAGCATCGCAAGGTAACTGGTATTCTGTGAGTACCCTACGAGAAGCAATATTCCCACCGCTGTTCCAAGCAAACCTGACGCAGAGGTATATGCATGATGCATGTTGTAATCATATAAAGCTGAACTGGTCATCTTCACATCAAATTCAAATTCCAACTTATTACACTCCTGTTAAACGCAAATTTGGGCATAGTTGTCCCATGGTGCATTTATCCAATATTTGATTATAGCATAAAAAAGCCTGGCAGGAAACAAATTCTGCCAGGCCAACCACAATATATAGTTTATTCGTAACGTAATGCCTCAATAGGGTCCATCTTGGCTGCTTTATTCGCTGGATAATATCCAAAGAACAAGCCTATACCCATCGAGAACGAAAGTGAAATAATTATACCTCTGATAGAAGGTGCAACAGAGCACTTAAGCAATGCTGCTGCCGTCATACCAAGGATACACCCAAGTATAATTCCGATGATTCCTCCGATTACACAGATAACTATCGATTCAACAATAAACTGTACTCTGATGGAACTGTTTGGAGCGCCAAGAGCCTTTCTTGTACCAATCTCTCTGGTTCTTTCTGTGATTGATACTAACATGATGTTCATAACACCGATACCGCCAACCAACAATGCGATTCCCGCTATCAACGATATTGCCAGAGTAACTGCCCCCAGTGCTGACTGAACCTGATCAACCATACTTGACATTGAATATGCATTTACATATAGACGGTCATTGTTTGAATAATAGTTTTTATCAAAGAATCTCTTAATCTCTGCACATAAGACTTCTTGATCCACACCCGTCTCAGCCATAACTGAAAAATCAAAAATATAGTCTATATGTGTAATATTTTCGGCTGTTCTATACGGAATGTACATTGACGTAGTAATATTCGATCCAGTAGACATTCCCATACCAGCAAACATATCCTGATATTCATACACACCAACTATAGTGAACTTGTATGTCTTTCCGTCTATATCCAAAATCACATTTTGTCCCAGCGCTTCTGAATATTTACCATCAAGCATCTGGTCAACGTATCGATCAGAAACAATACACACCTTTGATGACGAAGTATTTTCTGTTTCCTTAAAAAATCTTCCCTTTAAAAGCTCGAGATTTTCAATATACAATGCCCCTGCACTGCATCCTTTAATATTTACCTTAGCCTTCTTTTTTCCATCGACAACTTCTGCATTACCGACACTGGAAGTAAGCGAAATAGCTTTTATTTTTCCCTCAAATTTTTTGGCCATTTCCTCAATCATATCTCTGTACAGAAGATCTTCGAATCCGTAATAGTATTCGCCCTCATAGTCTTCTCTGAAATCCAGATAAACCTCTATATTATTGGCGCCAAAGCCTTCCATTGTACTTGAAAGCGTTGAAGAAAGCGAATCGCCTACAGTCATAATTGCGATAACGGATGATATACCAATGATAATACCCAGCATAGTCAGCAGGGCTCTCATTTTATTAGCTTTAAGACTAAATAAAGCCAGTCTGAAGTTTTCATACAACATCGTCATTATGCTTTACCTCGTCTTTCTCCCACTATTTCACCATCCTTAAGAGTTATGAGACGTTCTGTCTCTTCTGCTAGTTCCGGTGAGTGAGTAATCAGGACAATTGTCTTACCCTGTTCTTTATGAAGTTTATGAAAAATATCCATTACAAGTCGTCCCGTTTCAGAATCGAGTGCACCTGTTGGTTCATCCGCCAGGATAATGGCTGGATCATTTGCCATAGCTCTTGCTATAGCTACACGCTGTTTCTGTCCACCTGACAGCTCTTCTGGAAGATGCTTCATTCTGTCGCCCATTCCAACCAGTTCCATCAGTTCCTCAGCTCTTTTTTGTCTCTCTCTTCTTCCTACGCCAGCATAAAGCATAGGCATTTCAACATTTCTTAATGCATTGGTCTTGGAAATCAGATTATATGTCTGAAATACAAAACCAATTTTCTTATTTCTTATTCCTGAAAGTTCACCATCTTTTGCCTTGATGACATCCACATCATCCAGTGTATATTCTCCTGATGTTGGTCTGTCCAATGCACCTATAATATTCATCAAGGTTGATTTACCTGATCCTGACTGTCCAACAATTGAGACAAACTCCCCTTCATAAACAGTGAGATCTATGCCTTTAAGAACCTTAAGTTCATTAGGCGTTCCAATAAAGAAATTCTTTCTAATATCATGCAGGCAAATGATAGGTTTCTTTTGTTTTTCTTCCATTAGAAGCCTCCAATCATTCCCGCCTGATTCATATATTCTTCAAGTTCAGACATCGCACCCTCATTAGGAACCACTATCTCTGTGCCCTCTTCAAGTCCTTCGCCTGAAATCTCTGTGTAATAGTCTCCTTCAAGCCCCTTGGTTATCGAAACCTTATGGCTCTCATAAGAATTCTCGCCATTTTGCATTTTTTCAAGGTCTTCCTCATCAACCGACTCAGGATCTGTCAACATTGCCGATGTATCGATTATTGAACCACCATCAAAAACTTCCACATAATAGTTGCCATCATCGTCTTCCTGGATTGCCTCTGTCGAAACCGAAAGAACGCTTTCTCTCTTATCATTGATAATTTCCACCTTAGCTGTCATATCAAGTCTGATGTCATCATTTCTCTCAAGAATCGAAATGAGAACCTCATACTTAACGCCCGATGTTCCTACTGAAGTTGTGGCATGTGGAGCAATAGACTTCACCTGTCCCTTCATCTCAAGTGAACCTGTTCCGTTAGTCTTAACAATTACTTCCTGACCAACTTCTACTTTGGCAATATCATATTCATCAATCTGAGCTGATACTTCATAATCCGTGGTGTTCTCAATTGTAATGATTGCACCACCCATATAGTTGTCACCTTCAACAACTGCTACATCTGTTACAATTCCACCTATACTTGCTGATACAACACAGCCATCAATCTGTTCCTGAAGCTGGTTAATAGTTCTTTTATCGCTAAGGGTTGCTGTACTTGCTGACAACTGACTGTTCTTTACGCTATCCACTCTGGATGCTACTGCACTGTCATTACTTCTCTTTGAATCGTCTATATTTCTAAGCACGTTGTTATAAGAATCCCACATGGATTCAACTGTCTTCGCAGCTGATTCATACATGGATTTTCTTGATTCTTCCTGCGCAAG
>JAZQOC010000144.1:0-3546 GCA_045627645.1 Lachnospiraceae bacterium | reverse complement strand
TATACTTGGAGGTGCTATGGCATATTTAAACGACGAAAAAGATTTAAAACATCAGTACTGGATGAATGTCATCCATGAATGCAAATCCAGCAACATGAAAACCAGAGACTGGTTAAGGCAAAATAACATAAGTAAAGATACTTATTATTACTGGTTTAAAAAGCTAAAAGAACGTACATTAGATTCTATCAATGAATCATCCTCCGGAGATTTACCAGTTCCAACTGTGTCTAAACAGTTTGTGGAATTACCGGTTCGTACTGCACCAGCTAAAACAATAGATTCAGATGTATGTGCTTCCATATCTTTTAATGGAGTTACTATTGATATCACTAATAAGGCCAATCCTACTTTTCTTGCGAGTCTCTTTGAGGTAATCGGAAATGTTAAATGATGCCTCAGGTTTTAAGAAAGTATATATAGCCTTAGGCTATACAGATCTGAGATGTGGCATTGATAAGCTTGCTTCAATAGTTAAGTATAAATACAATCTTGATCCTTTTGATAAGAACACTTTGTTTCTGTTTTGTGGAATTAAAACAGATCGCATCAAAGGTCTCTTATGGGAAGGTGATGGCTTTCTACTTCTCTATAAAAGACTAAATGTCGGTGGTTTCAGCTGGCCCAGAACATCCAATGATGTAATGGAGATAACGCCAGAGCAATACAAACAGCTAATGCAGGGGTTTAGTATTGTAGCTAAGAAACCAATACATGAAACAGAAGCTCCTAAACATCTCTTTTAATTTTGTGCAATGTGCCGAAATTAAAAATCTTTTTTTAGGTAGTTACAACTATAAATTCAGTGGTTATCCACATACTACATATATACTGTGTATTAGTACACAGAAAACAAAAATGATGATAGCTATGTGTGGATAAGCACTTGAAAACTCTCAAAATATATACGTTTTTTAAGGGCTTTCAAGTGTTTACCCATAGGTAAAAATGACCAACTGGTTTTATGTCATGATTTTACACATGTGGCGTAAATACAGTATTTCTGCTATAATCTTTCATAGAAAAATGAAAGGTTACCAGTATGAAGTACACAAGAGAACAACTGAATAAACTTGACACTGAAATGCTTATTGAGCTTGTCCTTGGTCTTCAGGATTCTATAGATTCAATGGATAAGAAAATGCAGCTTATCCTTGAACAGCTGGCAACAATGAATAACAATCGTTTTGGCAGACATACTGAAAAGTTTGAAAACAACGAACAGATGTCTTTTTCTGTTGTAGATGGTGAAGTTGTTATTCTTTTTAATGAAGCTGAAGCAGAAAGTAATCTTTTAATTGATGAACCTGAGACTCTTGAGCTTTCTGTTATTCGTAAGAAAACAAAAGGAAAAAGAGAACAGGATATAAAGGACCTTCCTACAGAAGACATTCTTCATATGATGAATGAAGATGAATTAATCTCTGAATTCGGTGAAAATGGTTGGTCTATACTTCCTGATGAGATAATCACCAGATACAAGTTCGTACCAGCTTCTGTTACAGTAGAAAAGCATCATATAGGTGTGTACAAAAGCAAAAAGGATGATCATATCGTCAGAGCTAAATATCCTAAATATCTTATGCTACTTAAGAACAGTCTGGTATCACCAACACTTGCTGCAGGGATAATAAATGGTAAGTATGTAAATGCAGCTCCACTTGATAGAATTGGTAAAGAGTTTGAGCGGTATGGTATTGCTATACCTAAGCAAAACATGGCTAACTGGATGATTAACCTTGCAGATAGATACCTAGGCGTTCTTTATGATTACATGCATGATAAGCTCTTTGATTATCATGTAATTCAGGCAGATGAAACACCTGTATCAGTAACAAAAGACGGAAGACCAGCTGGATCTAAAAGCTATATGTGGGTATATAGGAGTGGTAAAAGCTATACCGATAAACCTATAGTTCTTTATGATTATCAGAAGACCCGTAAAACAGACCATCCAAGAGAGTTCCTAAAGAACTTTAAAGGTGTATGTGTTACTGATGGGTATCAGGTATATCATACTCTTGAGAAAGAGCGTGAGGATTTAATTATTGCAGGTTGCTGGGCACATGCAAGAAGGCGGTATGATGAAGCCTTAAAGGCTGTTTCTGATAAAAATCAGAGAAAACGTACCCTTGCGTATAAAGGACTTGCAATGATACAAGCTATATATCGTGAAGATTCTAAACTCATAGAGCTTGATCCGGACGAAAGACTCATTCAGCGTCAGATGGTTGTAAAACCATTAGTTGATGCTTATTTTGAATGGGTAAAAACACATTTGTCAGAAGTTGATTCTCAAAGTAAAACTGGAAAAGGTTTTACATATTCAATAAATCAGGAAAAGTATCTTCGTACCTTTCTTAGTGATGCCTTAGTTCCACTTGATAATAATTCAGCGGAGCAGACAATAAGAAGTTTCTGTATAGGCAAGAAGAACTGGTATCTAATTGATACAATAAACGGAGCTAAAGCCAGTGCGATAATCTATAGCATAGCTGAAACTGCAAAGCTTAATAATCTGAAACCATATGATTATTTTGAATATCTCTTAAGAGAGATACCGGAGCATATGGATGAAACAGACAGAGCCTTTTGTGAAGATTTAATCCCATGGTCAGATAAGCTTCCAGAATACATAAGGAAAGCGAAAAAATAGCAGGCCGCAGATGCGGCCGATTAAAAAGCCGGGCACCTGCTATTTGACGTTTACAAATGCTCCGCTCTAAACACGTGATGCAAAACACTAACTTCACCACCTCCAAATTTAATCGTGATAACCGTTCACTTCTTAAACTGACAATATATCCGATTTACGCACGAGTATACGTAAATATTTTAATTCGTGGGGAGCGATGTTTTACCTCATAGTGCGACGAACTTTCATCGTAATATATTATCATATTCATTTTTTGTATGAAGTAAAAAATGTCTGATTATCATATCAATTTCATCTGTTCCCAGCGGTTTCATTGATGTTTCTTCTGTTATGATCAAATTATCCCCAATAAAAATTCCGGTCCTTGCATATTGGTGAATTCTATTCACTGCATGTATTGCATACTCTTTATCATCCATCATACCTCTATGTTCCCAAATCATTTCTCTCCTATGATTAACATCCAATATTGTAAAATCCGGATATATTGTGTATCCATTAGACAAGATTAATGGACACTCATATTTATATGGTATTTTATAATGAGCCAAAGCATTAGCAATATTTAATTCAGATTTTGATCTGACATGCTCACCATTAACTGTAATAAAATGCGGAACATCAACTGCCACCTCTTTAGGTTCAAATTTCGTATTTAGCCATTCACGAACATAGTCTTCATCCGATACAGCAATCGGAATTATCATACTTTTTATTTCATCAGGATTATCAGAATATACTTTTTCTATTCGTTCAATTTCAAAGATATGCTTCTTTATGAACTTTTCAATATGCTTCTTTTCTTGTTCAATTAACCCCAAAATTTCTTCATCATATTTCTTTTGGAGGTATATCGCTATTTTTTCTTTTTCTTTCTTCGAAATATATTG
>JAZQOC010000143.1:0-16835 GCA_045627645.1 Lachnospiraceae bacterium | reverse complement strand
ACAAAGGATGAAGGTGGACGTCATACTCCTTTCTTCAACAACTATCGTCCTCAGTTCTACTTCAGAACAACAGACGTTACAGGTGTATGTAACCTTCCTGCAGGTACAGAAATGTGCATGCCTGGTGATAACGTAGAAATGACTATCGAACTTATTCACCCCATCGCTATGGAACAGGGTCTTACATTCGCTATTCGTGAAGGTGGTAGAACAGTAGGTTCTGGTAGAGTTGCTACTATCATCGAGTAATCTTTGATAGTTCAATAAAATCAAGACTTTCAAGGTCTTCGGAAAGAAATTTCCGAAGACCTTTTTTGTATAGCAATAAAAATAAATCACCTGCTATGCAGGTGTGTTCCTAGATAGCTTTAGCTTCAAGCAGGAAAAAACCTCCATGATACAATGAGTGCAGGTTCGCCAACCGCACAAATCTGATCGAGGAGGTATCCAAATGGACAATAGTAGTTTAGCACACACTACGTGGACGTGTAAGTACCACATCGTGTTTGCACCAAAATTCAGAAGAAAAGTTATCTATCAGCAGATCCGGGCAGATATAATACATATCTTACAGGAACTGTGCAAAAGAAAAGGCATAGAGATCATAGAGGTTAAAAAGCAATCAAATCAAGTTTATAGCAGAGCTGGAAATCAATTAAGTGCTATAATAGCAAAGGCGACATGCTGAGGAGAGCAATAATAGATTTGCAATGGAATGTCAGTTTTAGTAGGTCAAGAATTTATAATAGAAGGTTAATGATGATTTGTGTTGATTAATTCGAAATTTTTCAATCACAATAGAGAAGAATTATTTTAGTATATGCAATTGTCCAATTTGTATAATTCAATATTGATTGATTTTGCTATAGCGGTGATCTTTTGATTGCTGAGAAAATACAATACTTAGAACGTATTGCTTTTATAAAAAGCGATTAGGTTAAAACGGAGTTTTTTATATGACATATTGCCGTGAAAAGCTCCGTTTTTTAGTGATTAGCGATATCAATTACTTGTTTATCTTGTATTAGTACAGGTAACTAGGAAACATACGATGATATTCCAGACGAGGTTTGAGTATTAATTGAGAAGAACCGGCAACTCGTAAATGATAAAAAGCTGATTTGCTGAATAAGCGTAGAAAATGCATATTTATTTTGGACTTAATTATATAATATCATCACTATCCATTGCACTGTATATATAATTATTTGTGAAATGAATCGTGTATTATTTTTTTGGCGGAGGCAAAATATTATGGAAAAGTCGTGGCTGTTGCGGTCAGGGCTTCTGTTTTTATATCCATATTACTATTTCATTTTATTTGTTCTATCTAAAAGGATTATTGTGGCATTTTATAAGAGGAGTTATTGTGAATTATATTGATATCATTAACCGAAAAATTAAAAACGTGGATGAAAAGATTGCCGGATGTATTGAGGATTATAAAAATGTAGGTAATCTTAATCATACCGCCAACGGAATTTTACAATATCTTAGAACTTTAGTAGAGCATGTTGCTGCAAGAATATATGCGGATGATTACCCTGAAAAGAACGTTTCTATAGGTGATAGAAGCACTATTTCAGGTTTTACCAAGCACCTTAAGGATAAAAATGAATATCGATTTTTAAGTGAGCTTCATGAATCATTGCAAAAGACAGTATCACACTATGTCCCTGAGGGAGATGGGGCTGAAAGACTTATGCTCATGTATCTTCCGCGTCTTCAGCAACTGAAGGTCTTTGTTAAGGCAAGGTTTGGGCTTGACTTACTTGAAAACATTGATGACTACCCAATAGAGCCGGAAGAAGATTTGACGGATTATTATAGAAATATATACAAAGCTATTTATAAAATGAATCCTTTTGATGCGGTCAGATTTTCAAAAGACAGATATTACGTTATAAAACGAAAAGTTATAAAGGTAGATAATAGGATTATATTCGAACTTACATTGTCTTATGCGCAGGATAGCATTTCTAGATATGATCGGTTCATTGCGTATGCTCTTGAAGATATACCCGAGAATAATTCTATTCATGCAGACTTTGGCGAAGCGACTGTCACTTTAAATTCTATGGAAGTAACAGTAAAAGGCATTGTTGACTGGAATGTGTCAATCAGACCATGTGAATTTAGGAGGCTTCTGAAAATCGCAAACGAAGATAAAAAAGTGTATTCAAGGGACAAATTCTATACTTCGTTAATGAAATACATAACACAAACAGGTCAAAACCTTTTGGACATTATCACTGGCGACAATTATGAGAAGATAATGAAAGAATTAGGGCTTGATACTATATCACCGATAAAGAATTCTTTTGATACTTATAGGAAAATAATATTGAATAACTGGCCGGGTGTGAATGTGGCTTCATATTTATTGACTTATCCACGAAATACCGTTCTTAAAGATCAGTATTCTTATTTTGCTAATTCGAAGTTATCCGGGCTGAAATTGGATAATGGGGTTATTCCTTTCGAGGAACATCCTTTTTCGACAAATCTATTAGGCCATAAAATACCTACATATAGGGTGAAAAGTTGTTTGCAATGCAGGGAGGATGATATCGATTTTATATGTGCAACTGTTGAAGATGCAGCTACGAATAACAATGCGATATACACAGAAGTTGAATCGAATAATATAGAATATTACAAATTGTTGGCAGAGCAATTTAATAATTCTCTTTATGAGTCAACAAGACAACAGGCAAGAAGGGTTGAGTTTTATAATTCATATATGTACTCAAAAAAATATTATGAAGGAACCCGGCGAGTAATTGAGTTACTGCAAAAATTCACTGAGGCTGGCTTGCCTGGCTATGAGACATCTATGGCTGCTTGGGTTAGTGGCAGGAAATATATAGATGATGAAAATAAAAAGAGCATTCTGAAAAAACTCTTTTCAAACTCAAAAGTAGGAATAATATATGGTGCGGCAGGAACCGGCAAAACACAGATAATAGAATACGTTACTGATTATTTTAAAAGTAGGAAAATTCTCCTTCTTGCACAGACTAACCCAGCAAAGAACAATCTAGTACGAAGAGTATCGTCGTATACATCGTGTATGACGGTATATGAGTATGTTCATAAAGGAGGTGTAATACCAAAGTATGATTTGATTATCATTGACGAATGTAGCACAGTTTGCAATGAAGATATAATAAAGGTATTGGAGAACAGTAGCAATGAACTTCTTTTATTGGTTGGTGACATATATCAGATAGAATCAATTGAATTCGGTAATTGGTTTAACTTTTCGCGTTTCTTTTTGCCCCAAAATGCAGTTAACGAATTAACTGTTCCGCATAGGGCAAAAGGTAATATTGAACTGATTGAGGCATGGAATGCGGTAAGATCTTTTGATGAATATATGTTCGAAAAATTACAGAACAAGGAATTTATACATCCTATAGATGAAACTGTATATAGAGCTGAAGCGGAAGATGAAATCATATTATGTTTGGGATATAACGGCGTTTATGGAATCAATAATATAAACAGATTTCTACAGCAAAGGAATCCTGCTGAGGCTGTTGCATGGGGCGAATGGATATATAAGGTTGGTGATAAGATATTGTTTAACGAGTCAAAGAGATTTGGAACTGTTCTTTATAATAATCTTAAAGGCGTCATAACTGCTATCAAAAAGTTTGATGACAGCATTCGATTTACAATTGAAATTGAAAAAGAGCTAAGCGCAGATGATGTTAGATTTACAGATATAGAACTGTTACAGCCGATGAGTGAAGGAAAGTCTCTTATAGTATTTTCAGTAAAAGAGTATGTTGAGAATGACGAAGACGATGAGGACGATGGAGAATCTATAGTTCCGTTCCAGGTTGCCTATGCTGTTTCGATTCATAAAGCACAGGGCCTTGAGTATGATTCTGTAAAGGTTATTATCACTGATGATATAGATGAAAGAATAACTCATAATATTTTTTATACGGCTATTACGAGAAGTAAAAGTAAATTGAAAATATATATGAGTGGTAAAAGTCAAGCGAAGCTCGCTGAACGATTTAAAAAGGATAATTCATACTATAAGCAGGCACACATTTTTGCTGGCCATTCAGGATTTAAAATGAAGAATGTGTTGTAATGATGGCACTATTGGAATAGAAGACATGGAGAGATGAACAGGGATGAATACTTGTCAGGTGTATATAGACGATGAAGAAAAAATGTATGATGGTCAGTATGAAATTACAGAAGGCGGCTTAGAAGTTGAGATATTTCACTATTCCTCATTTAGCATGGCTGGACTGAGTGTTGGCAATGAAATAAATTATCATACCATAAAAATAGAAGACCGCAGAAATAAAGCGTTTTATTATTCGACTTCTTTTTTATATGCCGGCGTTACATGCTCATTGACTCAATATGAGAAATATAGAACGAATTTTTATTTTACTACAGATGATATAGAGGCAGCCAATGAGTTCGATAGTGTGAATAATATATCTGTTATTAAGACATATAATCCGATTTTGGGGCAAATACTTACGAATCCGGCTTTGCAGATAAAATATTCTGAAGGAAAAACGGAGTATATAGTAAATACAAATCCAGATGTTTATTCACTTGAGTTGCACCATAATAATATTGAGAAGATAGATTTTAGCGCTGCTTATAGAAGTACATGTACTGACTACAATCACAATGTAACTATTAATTCAGAGCATTATGCTAAAATTATATTAGAACACCCCGTTGAGACTGATGATATTATTTCCTATGTTAATGAATTTGATGTAATTATTGGAGCATATACATTAGAACCGGCGCGTTCATATGAAACATATATTACAGCCGTAAGCGGACATTCGTATAAAGTTGTTCATAGGCTGTTGGCGAAGAAAGGCATATATAAAAAAACAATCTGGAATCCTGTTAAAGACAAATTTTATGATTTCGTTGAAAAAATGTACAGAAGTGTAAACTATCGGGAAATGGAAAACAGAAATAAGGTTATTCTTTTGGATTTTAAGAAACCAGCGTCTTTAGAGGATGAATATACTTATTATTTTAGGTTTATTGATCTTTATATGGGCCAGAAATTAAAGACAGAAGGGGAAAACTGCAGCAATTATGATCGCATTAGTACATTTGTTGATGCTAACCTGTCTTACTTTGGAAATGGCTTATATGACGATGTTGATAAACTAAAAAATGAATTAAACAGTTTAAGAAATCATTTTGTTCACGAAGGATACTACTTCCCGAATAACCAGTTCGAGGTAACATCGAAAAAGAAATTTTTATATATGAAAGATATGGATTACAAGTGGTTGTACGAAATTGTAAAAGTATTTAAGTTATGTTCGTACATAACATTATATAGGGAAGTACTGGGCGTTGACATTAATGAACAAGAATTTAGAAATGTATTGAAATGTTAATGCTGCTTGAGGAATATTTTCTTCTGTACAAGAGGGGCGATAATCGTGAAGATGACTGATGAAGAATTGCATCTTGCAATCCATGATGCGTTACATGATTGTATTGAGCATTATTTATTGTATAAGGCTTTTTATGAATATATAGATAAAACAATGGTTCTGGATGAAAAAATGCTACTGGCAAAGACCTGTAATGCACATATTCAGATGTGCTATACAATTTGGTGCAAGGTTTTTGGAGGGGAGCAGACTACTCATTATGAAACGGTGGTTAATAAAAATACGTTTTTAGAAAGACTCGAGGTAGATTACGGTATTACAGCTACTGAATTTGATAATTATGCCGGTGAGGTCAGGCGGTTCAGAAACAAATATGTTGCGCATACTGAGAAAGCTGCAGTGATTGTACCGGTATTTGATATGGCAAAAAAGGCGATTATTACATTAGATAATATGCTTGAAAATAACGTATATGGTATTCCTTTTGGAACTATAGAGGGATATTGTGCGGTAACAGACGGAAAGTACCAGGATATAGTAGCGAAGATGGTATGCGGGTAGAAGGCTAAAGAACGGAGAGGTATTTTATGATTTATGTCGTGTTAGACAGCAATGTACTTCATAGAAGGTATGAAAAGATGGGAAGACCCATATACGACACATGTACGCTGCACGATGTTTTAGCGGATTATCTTGATACAAGAGATAATAAATCTATAAGAGATGAAATAAAAATCGTTATCCCCGAAATGGTCGTTAAGGAACTTGTTGAGCAAAAGGTTGACCAATATAGGAAAGATATAAACAGTTATTCAGAAGTTGCGTTGCGCTTGGGGGAAACAGAAAGCACATTTGAAGAGGAAAAGAAGCTTAGGGACAGAACGCTATGGTTGGTAAAAGCCTATTTAGAAGAGAATGAGATAGAGATAGCACCAATATGTAGTGAGAATAATTGGCTTCGAATTGTTAACAAAGCAATTTATAAAGAGGCACCTTTTGAAGGGATAGACAAACAGTCAGATAAGGGCTTCAAGGACACTGTAATATTTTATTCGATAGCAGAATATGCGTATGGACATAAGGGCAGTTATTATTTTGTTACTCAAGATCATATATTCGATGGTAATAATTGCAAGAAGTTGAAGCAAGAATTTTTTGAGTATAGTGATTCTAGCCTTAAATTTATAAAAGATGCCCATGAGCTGAAAAGAAATGTATTGATAAACGAAATCAATACAGATATTCCACAGATATTCTATAAAATCGAAAAAAAAGATATTATTAGGAATTCTGATGAAAATAAAATTCCAATTACGATAAAACGTGAAAATCCAGTCTTTGATTCTGAAAATTCTATAGGAGCATTAATAAATGAAGAGATAGAAGCCCAGTGGAAAAAATATATGAGCTTTTGGAAATCATGCGATGAGGATGACTATATTGAAGAATTTGACATGGAATATGAGGGTTCGTTTAAAGTAAGCGTAAAGAATAACGAAGATTTCATAATAAGTGTCCACTTTTCTGAGTATATGTTTGCTGGTGGGGCTCATGGAGGTACAACCATCTATGCAAGAACATATAGTAGTAAAAAAGGAAAACTTCTTTCTATTACTGAAGTTTTGAATAAGGATATAAAAGAGGTTAGAACACTTATCAATGATTGCGTGAATAATGACATTAAGAATAATAAAAATAGAATGTATTTTGATGATAGCGTTGATATTACAGATATTGAAAATGTTGTTTTTTATGTGATGAATAAAGAGGTTCACATAGTCTTTAATGAGTATGAACTGGCTCCATACTCGGAAGGTACAATTGATCTTATTCTTTGTGAGCTTGGGGAATGATGTTGAGAGCGTGTGTGATGACACTTTTGAGGGAATGAAGATTATGAAAGGGATAGAATTACATTTATGTTCTGGTGGTGTGGATGATCACTTTTTCACCGATAGAATAGCAATAACTGTAGATAAAAACTTAATTCATAATTTATATTACGATTGGAATCAGATTTCAGGAGAAGTAGTGTGTATTGATGACTTTCTTGCACTGTTGATATCCAATGGCGTTATTATGGAACAAGGCGAACTTTGTGACATGAGGGAGCGTTGCTATATTTACAAAGGCAACATGTTTTTTTATACGAAAAACAATAAAACGATAGAAGAATTATTTGAATTCGTAGATTCAGAATTGCTGCAATTATTTATATTTGACATTGGTGGCGCCTCCATAAATATCGAAAATAAGTACAAACTTATGATTCACACAGATGAGGACATTCATAGAAACTTGCCGCATGTGCATGTTATTAAAGGCGGCGATAATGTGCGATATCTGTTAGCTAGCTTGGAACGTATAAAAACAGATAAATGTAGTCGAAATATTCTTAGGGATGAGAAGAAAATAATAATATCTGGAATAAAAAGGAATATAAAAAATCTGTGGGCTATGTGGAATGCTTATAATGATGGGTACGTGTCGCCTGTTATCGATTTTGATGGAGTTCAATACTACCCGGAGTCATAAGAAAGACATCATTTTTGACTTCCGTATGTGAAGCGTATGAGGACAAGAAAGATACAATTACAAGATTCGTTGCTATAAGAAGTTGTGCTTAAGTGATGTATGGGGAGCTGGTGCAATACCAGAGATAATTCTTGCACCAATGTGTACGCAAAATAAGGAAGAGTTAAAACGCTTAAAAAAAACGAATGGATCTGACAGGACAAAAGTTACAGTCTCGGGGGTGCCTATTAAGTAGACGAATTAGAGTGGATTTTATAGGAACTATTTGATTTAACTCAATTTTAACTCGGTTTTAACTCGACAACCGAATTAAAACGAATAAGAAACAATAGAATAGCAGAGAATGTGAAAAGAATAGCGAATATGATGTTTGGATTGGTCAGAAATAATATATATTATTTCTGACCAAATTATTATCTAAGATATTTAAAGTGGCATTACATTATTATTTTATGATAGGCAAATATAGGGATTGATAGGTAATAAGGTGCCGATGTGGCAATAAAAATCCTTGAGGTCGAAACTCAGATAATAAATTGATATTGTTCCATTCGTGGCATATAATGTAATTATATTTTTATGAGGATTATTTATATGAACGAATACATGACAATTAAGGAAGCTGCGGAAAAATGGGATATAAGCATCAGAAGAATAAATACATTGTGCAATGATGGTAGAATTCCAGGCTGTGTTAAGTTTGGTGTAAATTGGGCTATTCCCTCTAACGCAGAAAAGCCTGCGGATATGAGGATAAAATCAGGAAAATATGTGAAGAATAACCATAATGAGTAAAGAAGGTGCTTTAAACAATGGATGCTATAAAAACTAGTGAAAAACAAGAATCTCAAACCATAGAATGGAAATGGGCATGGCAGGAAGATTATCTGAAATGGCTTTGTGGATATGCTAATACGGATGGTGGCATATTGAATATTGGCGTGAACGATGATGGATATGTTGTCGGTATCGAGAATTCAAAAAAGTTGCTGGAATCATTGCCAAATAAAATAAATGACAAACTAGGAATACTGGCAAGTGTTCAAATTCATTCCGTAATTGGTGCTGAAAATATCCGCTATGGGGAAAACATTCCGGAGAGCGTTGCTAGTAAGCTTATAAATCGATATGCAACGGGTGAACTTAGCACAGCGACTACTCCAACAGTGGATAAATTATATAAATCATTATTAAAAATAGAACAAGAAAACAAGATATGGGAAGATGAAAATGGATGTAGAGAATATATTTCAATAGAAATTATCAAGTATCCATTTGCTATCTCCTGCGATGGAAAATATTATAAAAGATCCGGATCAACTTTGCATGAGTTGAATGGATTCGAATTGCAAAACTTTTTACTAGAACGTGCAGGTAAAACATGGGATGCAGTTCCTATTCCAGGAATTAGTGTAGGTGATTTAAGTAAGACTGCTCTTGAAGAATTTCGTAAAAAAGCGGTGAAGAGCGGAAGAATGTCGGAGTCTGAAGTAGATATCGACGATGAGACACTTCTTAGAAATTTGAAGTTGTTTGATGGACAGTTCCTTACTAGAGCAGCTGTGTTGTTATTCCATCCGGAACCGGAACATTATGCAACTGGCGCATATATTAAGATTGGTTATTTTGCAAAAGTTGGAGCTTTTGGTGACGATTCGGAGATTATTGAGGACTTACAATATCAAGATGTAATTGAAGGACCATTGATTCTACAAGTTGATAAGGCAAATGAGCTGATTTTTTCTAAGTATTTTAAGGGATTAGTGGATTATGAAGGTGTTCAGCGTACGGAGACTAAAATGCTGACTAAAGGTATCGTTAGAGAACTGCTTTTAAATGCTATTAATCATAAAGATTATGCAACGGGGGTACCGATTCAAGTATCTGTATATGATGACAGGATAGTTATCTTTAATATGGGTGAGTGGTCTAAGCGTGTCCCTACGGATGTTAGCGTTTATGAAAAGCATGAATCTGTACCGCATAATCCTAAAATTGCAGATGTATCTTTTAGATCAGGAGATGTGGAATCTTGGGGAAGAGGATTTCTTAAAATAAAGGCTGATTGTAAGAAAATAAATGCAGAGTTACCTGTGATAGATGCTAATGGTGGTGGGGTTTCTGTCTCCGCAAGTGGATGTGAAAAATATCTGAAATTGTTGAGATATGGGCAGTATGGACAAGTTGGTGCAGATGGTGTATGGCGTAATCAAGGCGATGATAATAGAGAAGGTGATGCACTTGAACACTCCGCAGTTAAGACAGATATTGGTTTAGAGTTACTTGTAAGATTAAGAGAATATATGAGAGAACCTAGATCGAGAGCTGAGTTGCAGAGTTTTTGCAAGATTAGTTCGAGGGATTATTTTAGAAACAAGATACTTAATCCTTTGGTTGAAGCTGGAAAGATTAAACTTACTATTCCAGAAAAGCCAACTAGTTCTAAGCAAAGATATATATGGAATGATGAAACTTGACTTGACCACTTGACCTGACCACTTGACCTGTGAACGTTAAAATAGTGGTCAGGTCAAGGTGAATAATGACAAAAGAGCAGAGAAAAATTAAATGGAACAATCATAGCGCGATAAGTAAATGGATAAGGGTACAAGATATAAAACGAGAATGTTTAATATTTGTAAAAACCGCAGTTGAAGGTCCTGCTAGTGATAAATTGGTTTTCTTTTCATTTTTATTATTATATCAATTAGGTGGTGTGAATTTGATAAAAACAAGTAATTTTCCTGGGGCAAAAAGAAAGTTGAAAAAACTATTACCTATAGTGAATGAATACTGCTTTGATGATATTTCTAAAGCTATTTTCTGTATATGTGTTTGTGTGAATAATCGTTCTGTCCTTGAATCAACGCTAGCATTAAATTGGGCATTGGCACAGCATAATCACAAGGGGGATAGAAGAATAGAAAGTTATGATGACTTCATTAAATTTTTTTATTCAATAGAAAAAATAATTCTTGCATCTGCATATGATGATGCAGTTGTAGAAGATTATGGTGATGTTTCAATAGAGGTTTTCGGTAAGAAATATTCTGTAATTATCGGTACTGGTCATAATATGGTATTTGCGTGTTTGCAATTTTTGCCTATATTAGCGAGTGAACTTGGAAAAGAAGATGAGTTGATAGAAGTAATGACATACAACTCATTTGTAATAGATTATCTTAAGGAAACTAATACCTCAGATGGAGGGCATGGCTCCAGATTAGTTTTACCAACAGAGAAACTGTTTATTAGGGTAAGAAAGTTATTTGATGATTTGAATCTAGATATTATAAATAAAGTAGCCACTTTGATGGAATCAGATGTTATCGAAAAAAAGCATTTTGTTGAAACTAAAAATGGAATAATTCCGTTAGCAAATACATCCATTTTGTTGGATTTATATGATAAATGGTATCGATTAGTTGCAGAAGAAGATAAAGTCCAACTGACAAATAAGATGCTAACAAGTGTAGCGATATCTTTATCTAAGTTGGAGATGGATGAAACAATTAATTACTTATGTCCTGTAGCATTTTCTGATGATAAAGATAAACCCAATCCAAAGTACAGGTTTCCTTTTGCATTGGTATCATCCAAGGGTATTATTTTGCCTATAAATAGTAGTGAGTATTCAGATGTAAAATTGCAGCAAGTTATAGAAAAATTAAAGCAAGCTAGGGATAATAATTCGTTATACTTAGTTGAATTAATGAGTCGAAATAATGATGGAAAATGTAGAGGAATAACTGTTCTGGAAGAATCTAATATTAAGTTTATGATATATGATGCGTGGTCGAATCCATCGGAAATGCATATCATTAGACATACAGGAAATGAAGAACTCCATTACTGTACATCTCTTGATATTGTTTATTATCTTTTGTTTATGAAAGACGCTGATGAATTGCATGATTATTTAGACTTTTTGAAAGAAGAAAATGATGCACAAATATTAGGACATGGCGGAAATGCAGCAACTTTTCTTACATGGAAAGATGCAGACCACGTGTTTGAAAAGGGTGCTATTAAGTACAGCTTGATAAATGTTGGATTTGATACAGAAAATGAGTATGTGGTTGATTATTACCGTAATAAATTAAAAGATTTTCCATTAGGACTAGGCGATTATATTTTAGATAATCCATTTGCTTGGAATATAACGCCTAAAGAAAATGATTTTTATGAATATGTTCAAAAGGGAAAAGCTGGATTTGGTGGGTTATATCGTTTGTTTCGAAATAGCTGTTACTTTTTCTTTCCACACAATGTTAAATTCTATCCTGAAATCAATGAATATATAAAGTATAAAGACGTGATATTTCTGATTGAGGATATGATTCAACGTATGATGATATCTGTAAAGGATATTATTGAGACATGTTCGGAATTAGATAGATGCGCTGTTCAGGTAATGATGATGCCGGAAACGTATGCAAGAAAATCGGATCCATCAGGATTATTATTAGCACAGGAACGTTATTATGTAAAAAGTGATTCAATTATTTCAAATGGAAAAGTTTGCATTCGATTCGTTCCAATCGTTGATAAATTATATGAAGATATCGCGAAAGCAAAAGATAGGACTGTAGAGGTTGCATTTTTTATGGAGTTGATGCAACCTCTGAAAAAGTATTATCCATATTTCTATACGCAATTAGCGAAACATATGGAAGTAATTAAAACAGAAAAAAAGGAGGTTTCAGCTACTAGTTTTAGTATTGAATATTTATGGAATCAAGAGCAGGAATCAATATTCAGAGTTGAAGATATAGCGTACATTTCTGTTAGAAAACATATTGCTGAAGTTTGTTTTAACGCAGGGATAAGTTCTGGAAGTTATTATGGAAAGAATGCTACTGCAGTTGTAAGGGCGGTTCAAAAAGAACTTATTGATGACTTTGAAAATGAAGTGGTAAAGTATGATTATTTAAAGTTGTTTGAGCGTAGTTTAGCAGACTATTCGACACTTATACATGAAATCATGATTCATAGGCAGAGATATAATAGCTTTGAAGATATGAAGGATGAGGTTCGGGCTGAAGTATCTAAAAATATAATAGAACAAAGAGAACAAGCAAAGCATAACTTGAGAACGGTTTCATATCTACTTGAAACTGCATTATATAATAGAGGAAAAGGACAATCTTTTTTGTCTGCCGAAAAATATCAGTATTTATTAGCATACGCAAATTGGTTGGTAGTACTTGGTGATAATGCAGATATGTGTTATTTCACGGAAGATGAAGTGTATGTTGAGGTTTCAGGTGAGTATATTATTGATGTAGAATCAAATAGAGAACATGGTAATCACCTAGGAACAGAATTGGCTAAAAGAATGTATGATAATCCAGGACATTTTGAACGTGATAATTCTGCAGATAAACAGTATTTTGAAAAAGTAAAACAAGCCTTTGAGTCAGATACAGGAGTGCCACTGGAAGTGTTCCTAACAATAATGTATTACCTTGAAACGGGAGGTAAAATTGGTGATGAACTATATCACAGAGGTAATGTATTCTGTTTTTGGAAGGATGATATAATAGACGATTGTTGTGCTGTTCAAAATGTTTCAAAGGCATTGGTGAATAAGGCTGTTGAATTGCTTTGTATAAATACTTCTAAGCTTAAAACCAAAAATGAAGTCGATGACTTTTACCTGCCTATAGGTGAGAAAGAAAAACGCTGTGATAGGTATGAAGTAAAACCGATTTATGAATATGATGGTATGCTTATATATTCACCATCGGTTGTGCATTTTTTAAGAGATTATTGGCAAAATAGTTTGTTTGAATTTCATATGCCATATGAAATAGGTTTACCAGCTACAAAACAGGTTTTGATAGATTGGAAAAGAGTTTATGAGAAAAAGATTGTTTTTGATCTCGAGAAAGTATTTAAAGAAAATGGCTTTGAAGTAAGACCTAATTTTGAATTAATGAATCTTGATAAAAAGAAATATCCACAGTATTTGGGAGATTATGATTTGTTTGCAGTTAATTTGCAAACAAAAGAAATCTGGATTATAGAGTGTAAGTTTATTGAGAAGGTTGAAACGTTTTATGAAATGTATCGACAGCAGAAAAGATTTTTTAAGGAAGATAAGTGCGATGAGAAGTTTCAACGCAGAATTGACTTCTTAAATGAAAACTACGCCGCAGTTATAGAGGATTTAAAACTTCCTAGTGCTGAATATATAATAAAACCTTACATGTGTGTAAACAAAGTTTTTGTTTCAAGATATAAAAAAATTGCATTTCCTATATTATGCTATCAAGAAATGGTTGAGAAAATTAATCATGTGCTAATCTAGTGATATATAATATGGTCCATTATATACATATATGTTAATACTAATCAGGTTAGGTTTACAAATAAATAGAGAAGGAAAACGAGCGAATGATAACTGAGACACAAAGAGATAATTTTATTGAAGTTGCTGAGTCACTAAAAAAATATAGACGAGCGGAATTGATTGATGACAATGGAAAAAATCTTTTAGATGAAATGTATGTTGATTTATTGCCAGGGAATGTAGTATTAAAAAAATGTCTACTAAATAATACAACCTTTTTAATCGGAAGAAAAGGAACAGGAAAATCTACTATTTTTTTAAAACTGGAAAACGAATATAGAAAAAAGAAGAGTTTTTTACCTTGTTATGTTGATGTAAAGACAGTTTTTGAGTCTTCACAAACACAGACTATAGCATCCAGTTACTTAGAAGAATATTTAGATGCTGATTCTTTAAACAAATATCTTATGGGGCGCAATTTTATACAAAGTGTTCTACAGCAGATATATGATGAGATTGATAAGCAAAGAACTGATTTTTTTTCGAAAATTGCTAAGGCAATTTCGGGGAATACTGACGAAAAGATAAAAGAGAAAATAGATGCATTGTATAAAAAAATACAAGATAATGAGGAGTTTTCTAAAATCGAATTACCAGTTTTACAGCAGAAAAGGACAACATTAGGTAAGGCTAATAAAAACCTAACAAGTAGTACGTTATCAGGGAAAGGAAATATATCGGTCGGAAACAATAATTCTCTTGAGTTTGGAACAGAATCAAATCAGACATATGGTTATGAGGATAATCGTTCTTTGGAATCTGAATTTACAGATGTCTTGTTAAAAGTATTTGATATCAAAAATATAATATCTAAACTTCAAGAAATATTAAAAGAAATAGGTGTTCAACATTTGGTTGTAATGCTTGATGATGTATCCGAAATAGATGGTGCGGCGCTAAGAATATTTATGGACACAATTGTAGCACCACTCAATAACTGGTCAAATGAATTTATTAAGTTTAAGGTTGCATTTTATCCCAATCGAGTACATTATGGTAGTATTGATCCAGGTAAAATAGATATTATTAATCTGGATTTTTATAATTTGTATTCAGAGTTTGATGTAAGTAAGATGGAAGAAAATGCTATAGATTTTACAAAGCGTCTAATTGACAATCGTTTCCAATATTATAAATTGGAATTGAAAGATTTTTTGGATGAAAATCTATCGGAAAAGGATTTTTATATAATTCTTTTCTATGCATCAATGAATGTGCCAAGAATAATTGGCTATTTATTATCTTTCATTTATCAAAGTACAATTATTTACGGAAAACAGATAACTAAAGTAGATATTGACAATGCCGCAATAAAATATTATGAAGAAAAAATAGATGCCTTCTTTAGAGCAAGTACATATTGCTTATTATCTTTAGATGAAAAGAGAGATATTGCGGAGTTGAAAAAAATGAGAGATGTGGTTGTAGCAAAATCAAAAGAGGTTAAATCATCAATAACTAGTGGATCATTGACGGGAAAGTATATAAAGAATCAGCCATACTCTAGTCACTTTCATGTGCTTCAAGATATAGAAAAGTATTTAGTGTCGCTCGAGCTGAATCACTTTATTTCAAAATACGAAGAAATGTCAAACAGAGATGGCAAAAAAGTAAATGTATATTGTTTGAACTATGGATTGGCTAGAAAAAATAATATCTTTTGGGGAAAACCTCAAGGAAGTGAATATAGAAAGTACTTTATAGAGCGTCCATTTAATTACACCAATCTAATATTGAATCAAATAAAGGAAGTACAAGTTATTCAGTGTGAGAATGAGCAATGTGCAAGATTGTTTTCAGAAGCAGATCTTGTAGGGTTGCAGTTTACTAAATTCAAATGTCCAGATTGTGGAGCTGAGGTAAAAGTAAAACGAATTGTAAATAGCGAAGTCGAAATGGATATTGAAAAGTCTAAGGAAATGAAAAAATTGCAGCCCGATGAAATAAAAATTGTAATTGAATTATTCTCACGTACTAAAGCTGTACTTGCAAGAGACATAGCTGGCGAAATAGATATGAATTCGTATAAAGTAGGTCGAGTATGTAAAAGATTATCTGAAGAGGGAATTGTTGAAAGAAGAAAGACGGGAAATGTTTTTGAGTATTGGCTATCTGATTATGGCAAAGGTTATTGTGAACAGTGTGAAGAGTAGCTCATGGCTCTAATATGGCTCTAAAAAATCTGAAAGCCATTATTTTATTATGATATACGGGCGAAATGTGCGATATATACGACCTAAAATCAGTGGAATATACTCTAATCCACGAACCGTAAACTCGTGAAGGTGGTAGAACAGTAGGTTCTGGAAGAGTTGCTACTATCATCGAGTAATCTTGATTGATAGTTCACAAAGATAGTGATTATAAGGGTTTCAGAGATATCTCTGGAACCCTTTTTTATGGTGCGCCTTGCGGCGCACGTCGCTAATGGATGAAAGTTCCTAATCCGCCCTAGTAGTGGGAAGGATACAGCCAAAACCAAGGGTGTCGTGGGTGACTGCGAATCTGAAGGAAGGTGAAGGCAAATCTCTGGT
>JAZQOC010000142.1:0-4621 GCA_045627645.1 Lachnospiraceae bacterium | reverse complement strand
AGAACCTGTGATTAATCCATCACGATCATAATAATCATACGGCTCAACGCATACGCTTCTCTCAGCCACCTCAATGTAAAATGCGCCACTTCCCTCTCCAGTGATATTAAACTGGAAAGCGATATGTTCAAAGATTTCTCTTGCATCTGCATTTTCCAAATTATCTCTTACAATATTTACAATTTCTTCATATGTCATAGTGTTTTCCTCCCTTTTACCTATATTTTTATTCTATCACTTTTTCATCTATATTTTCACTAAACCCTCAACTTATTATAAGTAAAAAACGCGCAGTTTTTACTACGCGTTTTTTGATTTAAAATCCACTCTTTGTACTCTATTAAATAATTTTCTAATACCGTAATGTTCTTGCCTTATTAGATATTTATTTCCTGGCTCGGATAAATCCTATTAATATTTCTAATCTGTGGATTTTTCTGTACAACATCTGATAATGTTGTACCAAATTTCCTTGCTATCTTATACAAGTTATGTATTTTAAAAGTTGTTCATCTGTTAGCTTAGACGAAATTATCACTTGTTCCCCCCAAAAAAGGTCTTGCATAAGCAAGACCTTAAACATTCTTTTTACTGGTTTATTTAGGTGCGTGCCACCCGATTGAAAGCCTTCCACCTTCATGCGAAATCAACTATTTCGTAAAGTATATGCATAGTTTTAACGCTGCCAGTCCAGCGAAGATGCGCTCCTTACATCTTATGTCCACATTGTGGAAGAGATAAATCTCTTGGCAATTTCATAATATACTAAATATGTAATCTATGCAATATAATTCTATACATTCCAATTATAATTTTTTCATAAAGCAGTATATGATCATATTTAATCAAAATCTGAATATTTCTTTAACAACCTACTTAAAAACTACATCAACATTTAATACTCTATTTTGTAATCTTTCAACCAAGCAATACTGAAATTTCTAGAATCGTATTATACAAAAAAGCACTCAAATGAGTGCTTTTTGAGATATGATTAATATAAATTTTACTACAATATCCAATTTAGATTTTAACAACAAAATTATCTGTAACACTCAACGTATACAACATCCCATAAACCACCATCATATTTCGCAACTTTATTTGCTTCATTCACCGATGGAACCGACCAACCTTGTGAATTAACCATTGCTATCGCTTCCAGCCAATTTGGGCCTGAATAATCACAATCTCTTATATGGCATTTTATATAATAAAAATGACCAGTTGAATCAGAGTCTGCAATGGCTGTACATACAGGCTGACCAAATGCAGCAGCAACATCATTATATGTCATAGTCCATGTTTGTCCCCAAATATTGCTATAAACACCACTTCCTCCAGTAGCTGCCGGCTGGTTATTTTCTACAGGCTGTGCCACTGAAACTTCAACCTTTTCATTTACTAATAAAGAATTTGAAACATATGCTACACTTCCATTGTAATCAATTCTATACCATCCTGTTTCATTACACTGACCTGTAACTTGAACTTCATCATTCTGCGAAAAGCTTCCAAGTTTGTTACCATTTTTATCAGGTAAATCACGAACATTAACAGTACTCTTTGCATATTTTGTCTCAGCCATATCTTTATATGTGTATACTTGTTGAGTATTTTCTACCTCAATTTCTACATTTGTATCTTCTTTTTCTTCTTCAGTATCCTGCGACTCCTCAGTTGTAATTGTCTTTTCTTCTTCAACTTCTTCTACAACTTCAGGAACAACTTCTGTCTTCTCTTCAACTACCGCCTCTGTTGGTTCCACTTCTTCTGTTACTGATACTGTTTCTGTGAATTCTACTGTTTCAACAGGAGTTTCAACAACGTTTTCATTATCTCCACATGCAATTAATCCAGCTGATAACAAAGTACATATTAACATTATAACTGCTCTTTTCATCACAATAATTCCTCCCTTTAAAAATCTAAATTTCTATAATGCTCATCCTTAAAAGAGTTTACCATTAAATTAAATAAGATTGGTAACAAAATCAATGATATTGCTCGTAATGTTAAGGAAATCAATGCACAAGATCAGAGCAACCTATGTATCACTCTTACGCGATGCTGGATTAACATTTGAATCTATTGCCGAACAAGTTGGTCACAAATCAACAATTACTACAGCTAAAAATTATTCTTTTGATTTAAAATCCGAGAAAGAGAATCAAGAAATGATTATTTTAGCACTATCAACCGGTAGTGTATCCAAGAGTATCCAAGAATTACAAAAAACTGAATAATAAAAAAATCTGCAAACTCGCTTATTTGCTGAGTTTGCAGACCTTACAATCAGTAGCGAGAGGGGGACTCGAACCCTCAACCCTCCGGGTATGAACCGAATGCTCTAGCCAGTTGAGCCATCTCGCCATATTATTTAATTAAACCTGTTAAGGTTATGGGACCTACAGGGCTCGAACCTGTGACCCTCTGCTTGTAAGGCAGATGCTCTCCCAGCTGAGCTAAGATCCCGTGTCATATCCGACTTTGCTAGTATATAAAAACTACAATGATTTGTCAACACTATTTTACACATTAATTAAAAAATCGGAGTTCATTATTTTGCTTAATATCAGGAATCCTGTTTAATTTCAGGATTCCTGTAATAATCAAGGTGATAATTAAGCAATCTTGCTCTTAGCAAGTTCTGCTAATGTTGCAAAACCTTCTGCATCATTAACTGCCATTTCAGCTAACATCTTTCTATTGATGTCAACGTTAGCTAACTTAAGACCATGCATAAACTGGCTGTATGAGATACCATTCATACGAGCTGCTGCATTGATACGAGCGATCCAAAGCTGTCTGAACTGACGCTTCTTTTCTTTTCTACCTGCATATGAGCTTGTTAAAGCACGCATAACAGACTGCTTAGCAACTCTGTACTGCTTTGATCTAGCTCCTCTATAGCCCTTAGCGAGCTTTAATACTCTATTGTGTTTCTTCTTAGCGTTCATTCCGCCTTTAATTCTTGCCATGTCTTTATCCTCCTACCTAAAAGCCAATTCTTATAAATATGGTAAAATCTTCTTCATATTCTTAACATTTGTTGCATCTGTAATAGCTGGCTTTCTAAGATTTCTCTTATTCTTTGTTGTCTTCTTTGTTAAGATATGGCGCTTGTAAGCTTTGTTTCTTTTTAACTTTCCGTTACCTGTTAATTTAAAACGCTTAGCAGCTGATCTGTTTGTCTTCATCTTTGGCATAACTTTATCCTCCTTGCCTTTTCTATCCTAACTGATTACTTCTTTTCAGTTAAAAACATTGTCATACTACGGCCCTCAATCTTTGGAGCCTTCTCTACTACAGCAACCTCTGCAAGACTTTCTGCGAAGTCATCCAGGATATGCTTACTTGTATTCATGTGAGCCATCTCACGTCCACGGAAACGAAGTGTAACCTTAACTCTGTCACCTTTTGCAAGGAACTTCTTTGCAGCGTTAATCTTTGTATTAAGGTCATTTGTATCGATGTTAGGTGATAATCTAACTTCCTTAACCTCAACAACCTTCTGGTTTTTCTTCTTATCTTTTTCTTTACGAGTCTGTTCGTATTTGTACTTTCCGTAATCAACAATTCTACAAACAGGTGGTTTAGCTGTTGGAGCAATCTTTACAAGATCTAAACCAGCTTCATCAGCAAGTGTAAGAGCTTCCTTTGAGCTCATAATTCCAAGCTGTTCTCCGTCTTCACCAATTACACGGACTTCCTTGTCTCTAATCTGTTCGTTAATGAATAAATCGCTAATGGCTTTATCCTCCCATGATATAAAAAAAGTGGATAGCATAACTATCCACCAAAATCACTCACAAATACATAAACATATTGCGAGAAAACTTTTAAACACTGACTAGCGACTGCCGCCAGGTGAGAGTGGATACTCTGCTTGTTGTTTTCACCTCAAACAATTTAACACAGTACTATTACTATGTCAACCATTATTTGAAAATAATAAATGTTTTCCAAGCACTAATTATTTCTGTCTCTGATCCTCTGGAATCTCAACACGAATTTCCTTTGTTCTGATTTCCTTTGTAATCTGTGCAACAAACTCATCAAGTGACTTAACACCTTCGTTGCCAGCATATCTTGAACTTACAGCTACATTGCCATCAGCTTCTTCCTTCTCACCAACAACAACCCAGTATGGAAGCTTATCAAGTCTTGCTTCACGAATCTTATAACCAATCTTTTCTGATCTGTTATCAACTGTTGCGTCTACACCGTTTGCCTTAAGTTCTGCACAAACCTTATTAGCATAATCAGCATACTTTTCTGAAATAGGAAGTACTCTAACCTGCTCTGGACATAACCATGTTGGGAACTTACCAGCATAATGCTCAATAAGCCAAGCAAGTGTTCTTTCATAGCATCCCATTGATGTTCTGTGGATAATCCAAGGAAGAGCCTTGTTACCATTTTCATCAATATAGTACATACCAAACTTCTCTGCTGCTGCGCAGTCAAGCTGGATTGTTACCATTGTATCTTCCTTACCGTATACATTCTTAGCCTGGATATCGATCTTAGGACCATAGAATGCTGCTTCACCATCAGCTTCTGTATAGATGATATTATTCTTATCCATAACATCTCTAAGATACTGCTGTGTATTATT
>JAZQOC010000141.1:0-4161 GCA_045627645.1 Lachnospiraceae bacterium | reverse complement strand
TGGATGAAGTGGCTAGCTAAATTCTTTATTTCAATGGCTATGAGTGCAATTGGTCTTAATACTAATATTGTAAGTTTAGTCAAAAAGGGTGGCAAACCTATAGTTCTGGGATTCTGTTGTTGGACTATGATATCGGTAGTTTCAATCATTGTTCAGTTATTAACAGGTATATATACTACTAATCTATAGATGTTGAAACTGAGATAGAGATATGATTTCTCTGGCAAAACAATAAAGCTTTTTGCGTCTAGTGGAGGAAGTAAGTTTGGCTATATATGTTGCAGGAAAGATACCAGATGAAAGCAAAAATGAGGAACCTATTGTAATCCGAGTTTAGTTATTAATTATTGTGACTATGGCGCTTGATCCTAATGAAGAAATGACGATGACATATACATCGGTGATGGATTGTGGATCGCCCATATTTTTCTTGTTGCAGAAATCAGCATTATTCATTTATTTATGAAGAGGAAGATACACTAATGGTTTCAATTAATGATGTTGCAGCTTATGCAGGAGTTGCTATTTCAACAGTTTCAAAAGTAATAAATAACTATCCATACGTGTCGGAGGCAACTAAGGCTAAAGTACGTAAGGCAATTCATGAGCTTAACTATGTGCCAAACACTGTTGCTGCGGCGCTTTCTTCAAAGCAGAATGGAAGGGCTGCAATTTTAGTAAGCCTTTCTGATAAAACTCAGGCTATTGATGAGATTACTATGCAGTATCTGTCAGGCGCATTGAATATGGCGCTTGAGTTAAATATAGAAATTATTACTTTTTTTCAATCAATGATTTCTCATATGACACCCGAAGAAATTACTCGATATTTTAAGTCGCAAAATATATCAGGCCTCATAATATGTGGTATGTCTAAAAATGACGAATACTTAAAACAGCTTGTTGAGTCAAAGGAGTTTAAATGTGTTCTTGTAGATGCTCCAATCGTGAATGAAGTAACAAGTAGCATTGGTGTGGATAATGCATTGGCGCAATATGAAGTCGCCAAGCAGACAATTATTGAAAATACTTGCAAGAGAGTTTTGTATATTGCCGGTAGAAAAAATAGTTATATGACGGAAGAGCGTTTGGCTGGAATGCAAAAGCTAAAGGAAGATTTAGGGCTGACTATGACTGTCAGGTATGGTGAGTATTCAGAGCTTAAGGCCAGGGAGATTGCTTTTAAATATGCGAAAAATAAAGACGTTGTAGTGTGTGAGTCTGATCTTATGGCTATTGGTGCCATGAATGCCCTTACTGAAATGGATATATTTAGACCAGTGTGCGGCTTTGATGGGATTACCCTTATGGGATATGTTGGAAAGCAGATGAATACCTTAAGACAGGATTTTTACAATATATCATCAAATGCGGTTAAGGAGCTTAAGTACCTGCTGGATGGTGGGGAAGGACGAAGAATAAATCTGCCACATAGTATTGTGAAGCTTTATTACAAAGATATTATTAAATGAATTCGTTGGAGTAGACCTTGATGTAGTTTTAATCCTGGTAAATAGATAAAGTTAGGATTTGGATAATAGTCAATTAAACGGAGAAGGAAATGAAAATTAAGACGAAGCAGCTATCATATGAGGAGGTGCAGAAACTCCCTGATCGTATTATAAATTGATATAGTGTGGTCGAAGCAAAGACACGAAATTGTACATGGTTAACAACTTTTAAGATGTTATAGGGATGTTTTTAACGTATGAAATTGTGATTTATGCACAAAACACCAAGGGTAAAAGGCAAATATCCGAGGTGTTTTGTGTTTGTTTTGCACAAAAGTGAGAAAATTCAAAAAGGGTATTGCAGAAAACGTTTTCCGAAATTAAACTATACAACATAGGCTGTTAGTAACGTTTCCAGAGGCCATAGTATCACAATATATATGACTGAAGTGAGACAGTTGAATTAAAAGAATGAGGTAAAGGGATGAGTACAAACAAAGTATTAACAGAAGTGATGAACAATCAGATGGAAGAAAGACTTTCAGCGCTTACTCAGAAAATGTTTTCAAAAACAATTGAAGAGTGTACAGATTCAGAAGTATATAATGCAGTACTTCAAATGACAAAGGAAATGATAAATGCTGAGCAGGAAATAACTGGGGATAAGAAAGTGTATTACATTTCAGCAGAGTTCCTTATTGGAAAGCTTTTATCAAATAACCTTATCAATCTTGGTATTTATGACAAGCTTGCTGAAGTACTTGAAAAAAATGGCAAGTGTATTGCAGATATCGAAGAGTCTGAACCAGAACCTTCACTTGGTAATGGTGGTCTTGGAAGATTGGCAGCTTGTTTCCTTGATTCAATTGCAACACTTGGTCTTCCAGGAGATGGAATTGGTCTTAATTACCATTTTGGATTATTTAAACAGGTGTTTAAAGATCGTATTCAGTATGCTGAGAAAAATGACTGGATTGAGGAAAATTCTTGGCTTACAAAGACTGATGTTACATTTGATGTAAAGTTTGGAAAGAAGACTGTTAAGTCACGTCTTTATGATATTGATGTTGTAGGTTATGAGAATGGTGTAAACAAGCTTCATTTGTTTGATATAGAAACAGTTGATGAGTCAATTGTAAAAAAAGGTATTGATTTTGACAAAGAGGACATTGAAAAGAACCTTACTCTTTTCTTATATCCAGATGACTCTGATGAGGCTGGTAACCTTCTTAGAATTTATCAGCAGTATTTCATGGTTTCAAATGGAGCACAGCTCATTTTAAAAGATCTTAAGGAGCGCCATGTTGACCTTAAGGAAATGTACAAGCATGCTGTTATTCAGATTAATGACACACACCCAACAATGGTTATTCCTGAGCTTATTAGAATCCTTACAGAGGAAAAGGCAATGTCAATGGATGAGGCTATTAGTGTAGTTTCAAAGACATGTGCCTATACTAACCACACAATTCTTGCCGAGGCTCTTGAAAAGTGGCCACTTAAGTATTTGGAAAAGGTAGTGCCTCAGCTTGTTCCAATTATTAAGGAGCTTGATAGGAGAGTAGCAGCTAAATATAAAGACCCTAAGGTACAGATTATTGATAAGGACGATCGTGTACATATGGCTCACATTGATATTCACTACGGAATTTCAGTTAATGGTGTTGCTGCACTTCATACAGAGATTCTTAAGGAATCTGAGCTTAAGCATTTTTACGATATTTATCCTGAGAAATTCAATAATAAAACAAATGGTATCACTTTCCGTAGATGGCTTATGTCATGTAATATGGAACTTTCTGATTTCATTTCAACACTTATTGGTGAGGGATGGAAAAAGGATGCTGATAAGCTTGAGAACCTTTTAAGCTTTGTTAATGACGAAGCTGCTCTTGCTGGAATTGATCAGATTAAGCGGGACAAGAAAGCTGAGCTTGCTGAGTACATCAAAGAAAAAGAAGGCGTTGAAATTGACGAAAATTCAATTTTTGATATCCAGATTAAGAGACTTCATGAGTACAAGCGTCAGCAGATGAATGCTCTTTACATTATCCATAAGTATCTCGAAATCAAGGGAGGAAAGAAGCCTACTCGTCCACTTACATTCATTTTCGGTGCGAAAGCAGCCCCAGCATATGTAATTGCACAGGATATAATTCATTTATTACTTTGCTTACAGGAAATTGTGGCAAATGATCCAGATGTAGCACCTTACATGAAGGTTGTTATGGTTGAAAACTATAATGTTTCATATGCTGAGAAGCTTATTCCAGCATGTGATATTTCAGAACAGATTTCACTTGCATCAAAGGAAGCTTCTGGAACAGGTAACATGAAGTTTATGTTGAATGGTGCTGTAACACTTGGAACAATGGATGGAGCTAACGTTGAGATTCACGACCTTGTTGGTGATGACAATATTTATACATTTGGTAAGGATTCAGATACAGTAATCGAGCACTATGAAAAGGCTGATTATGTTTCAATGGATTATTATAAGAAATCAAAAGTAATCAAGGATGCAGTAGATTTTATTATTTCTAAGCAGTGCCTTGCAGTTGGTCATAAGGAGAACCTTGACCGTCTTTACAAGGAGCTGATTAATAAAGACTGGTTCATGACACTTCTTGACCTTGAGGAGTACATCGAGGTTAAAGATAAGGCTTTTGAGGATTATGAAGACCGCGAAGCATGGCAGAAGAAGATGCTT
>JAZQOC010000140.1:0-80774 GCA_045627645.1 Lachnospiraceae bacterium | reverse complement strand
ATTGCAGGTCTTAATATTGCTAATCCACTTGCAACTATTCTTAGTGCTGCCATGATGCTTAGATTCTCATTTGATCTTGGCAAAGAAGCAGATGATATTGGAGCTGCTATTAATAAGGTTCTTGATGTAGGCTATAGAACTGGTGATATTTTTGTAGAAGGATTAAAGAAAGTAACTTGTAGCGAGATGGGTGATCTTGTTGCAGAAAGAATATAATTTATAGAAGGGGATATATAAAATGAGAAGTGATAATGCAAGAGCTGGAATGCAGCAGGCACCAGCAAGAAGTTTATTTAACGCACTTGGATTTACAAAAGATGAAATGAAAAAGCCTATGGTTGGTATTGTAAGCTCATACAATGAGATTGTACCTGGCCATATGAATATTGATAAGATTGTTCAGGCTGTTAAGATTGGTGTTGCTGAAGCTGGTGGTGTACCAGTTGAATTCCCTGCAATCGCTGTTTGTGATGGTATTGCAATGGGACATGTAGGTATGAAATATTCACTTGTTACACGTGATCTTATTGCTGATTCAACAGAATGTATGGCAATTGCTCATCAGTTTGATGCACTTGTTATGATTCCAAACTGTGACAAGAATGTTCCAGGTTTACTTATGGCTGCAGCAAGACTTGATCTTCCAACAGTATTTGTATCTGGTGGTCCTATGCTTGCGGGACATGTTGGTGGACAGAAGAGATCTCTTTCTTCTATGTTCGAAGCTGTTGGTTCATATGCAGCTGGAACAATGACAGAAGAAGATGTTGATAATTTTGTTGAAAATGTATGTCCAACATGTGGTTCATGTTCAGGTATGTACACAGCAAATTCAATGAACTGTTTAACAGAAGCTCTTGGTATGGGCTTAAGAGGCAATGGTACTATTCCTGCTGTATATTCAGCTCGTATTCGTCTTGCTAAAGAAGCTGGTTATACAGTTATGGACTTATATAGAAAGGGCATTACAGCTCGTCAGATTATGACAAAGGATGCTGTTTTAAACGCATTGACAGTAGATATGGCACTTGGCTGCTCTACAAACTCAATGCTTCATCTTCCAGCAATTGCTCATGAAATTGGTTTCGATTTTGATATTGCATTTGCAAATCCTATTTCTGAGAAAACTCCAAATCTCTGTCATCTTGCACCTGCAGGTCCAACATATATGGAAGATCTTAATGAAGCTGGTGGCGTATGGGCAGTAATGAAAGAACTCTCAGATATTGGACTTCTTAATACAGACTGTATGACAGTAACAGGTAAGACTGTTGGAGAAAATATTAAAAATGCTGTAAATCTTAATCCTGAAGTTATAAGACCATTGGATAATCCATATTCAAAGACAGGTGGTCTTGCGGTATTAAAGGGTAATCTTGCTCCAGATGGTTCTGTAGTAAAGAGATCAGCTGTTGTAGCTGAAATGCTTGTTCATTCTGGCCCAGCAAGAGTATTTGAGAGTGAAGAAGAAGCTATTGATGCAATTAAAGGTGGAAAGATTGTAGCTGGCGATGTTGTTGTAATCAGATACGAAGGACCTAAGGGAGGCCCTGGTATGAGAGAAATGCTTAATCCAACATCTGCAATTGCAGGTATGGGACTTGGATCAAGTGTTGCGCTTATTACAGATGGTAGATTCTCGGGCGCTAGCCGTGGTGCTTCAATTGGACATGTATCTCCAGAAGCAGCTGTTGGTGGACCTATTGCACTTATCAAGGAAGGCGATATTATTGAAATCGATATTCCTAATTATTCAATCAATGTAAAGGTTAGTGATGAAGAGATGGCTAAGCGTAAGAGCGAATGGTCTCCAAAAGAGCCAAGCATTACAACTGGCTATTTGAAGAGATATACAGCATTAGTAACAAGTGGAAACAGAGGAGCAATCTTACAGTTGCCAGGAGAGGAGAACTAGAATGCAGTTAACAGGTTCTGAAATTGTTATCGAATGTTTAAAAGAACAGGGAGTTGATACCGTATTTGGTTATCCAGGTGGAACTATCCTTAATGTATACGATGCTTTATATAAGCATCCAGAAATTAAGCATGTACTTACAAGCCATGAACAGGGTGCCAGCCATGCTGCTGATGGTTATGCAAGAAGTACAGGTAAAGTCGGCGTTTGTATGGCAACAAGTGGTCCTGGTGCAACTAATCTTGTAACAGGTATTGCTACAGCATATATGGACAGTGTTCCTATGGTTGCAATTACAGCCAATGTTGGTTTACCACTTTTAGGTAAAGATACATTCCAGGAAGTAGATATTGCTGGTGTTGTAATGCCTATTACAAAGCACAGCTTTATTGTTAAGGATGTTAAGATTTTAGCAAAGACTTTAAGAAAAGCATTTGAAATTGCAAAGAGTGGAAGACCTGGTCCTGTATTAGTAGATATTACTAAGGATGTCACCGCAGCAACATGTGAGTACAAGGCCGAAACTCCAGCTGTTTTGGAGAAGGTTATAAAATATAGTGAAGCAGATATCGACAAGGCTGTTGAACTTATTAAAAAGTCGAAGAAACCATTTATTTATGTTGGTGGTGGTACGATTATCGCTGATGCAACAGCAGAAGTTGCAAAGCTTGCTGAACTTATTGATTCTCCAGTATGTGATACTCTTATGGCAAAAGGTGCATTTGATGCATATTCTGACAGATATACTGGAATGATTGGTATGCACGGAACAAAGACTAGTAACTTTGGTGTAACAGAGTGTGATTTATTAATTGCTCTCGGTGCAAGATTTTCAGACCGTGTTACAGGTAATGCGAAAAAATTTGCTAAGAATGCAAAGATTCTTCATTTTGACATTGATGCAGCTGAGATTGATAAGAATGTTAAAACTGCTGCCAGTGTTGTAGGTGATTTGAAGGAATCATTAAATGCTGTAATTGCAAAACTTGAGAAGACAGAACATAGTGAGTGGATGAATCACATTGCTGAAATGAAGGCAAAATATCCACTTTCATATAACAAGGATGTGCTTACATGTCCATACATTATTGAGGAGATTGACCGAGTTACAAAGGGTGAAGCTATTATTTCAACTGATGTTGGACAGCATCAGATGTGGGCTTCACAGTTCTACCGTTATACAAAGCCACGTACATTCCTTTCAAGTGGTGGACTTGGAACAATGGGATATGGACTTGGGGCTTGTATAGGTGCAAAGGTTGGTAATCCGGATAAGATTTGTATCAATATTGGTGGTGATGGCTGCTTTAGAATGAATCTTAACGAATTAGCAACAGCAAGCCGTTACAATATTCCTATTATTCAGGTTGTAATAAACAACCATGTACTGGGTATGGTAAGACAGTGGCAGACATTGTTCTATGATCACAGATATTCAAATACAGTTCTTGATGACCAGGTTGATTTCTGTAAGGTTGCAGAAGGACTTGGTTGTGAGGCTATTCTTGTAACAAAGAAGGAAGAAGTTGCTCCAGCACTTGAAAAAGCTCTTTCATTAGGTAAGCCTGTAGTTCTTAATTGTATCATTGAAAAAGATGACTGCGTATTCCCAATGGTTCCAGCAGGTGCTCCTATTTCAGAAGCATTTGACGGAGATGACTTAAAAAATAGGAACTAATCAGAGGGTAGTATTGTGTCTAAGATTTCTAAAAGCGTAATTATATTTTCGTCAGTCGTAATAGGATGCTTATTAGTATTATACTTTTACATGACATATTATTATTCTCATCCTTCAAAGTATATTGAGATTGATGGTCAGACCGTGGCTGCAAGCATTAATGAAAAATGCTTTTTGTATGGAACAAATATTAATGGCGTATATTGCTCGGGGATGACAGTTTCGCAGGCAAATGAGCAGTTGTCAAAAAAGTATGAAGATTTTTCAGGAAGTATTATTTTTGAAGGAAAAACTAAATCAATAAGTGCTGATGATGTCAACTATACGTATGATTTCACAGATAAATTATTAGAAGTTATAAATGGACAGAATGCACTTTTGTGGCCAAAACTTGCATTATATGGAAATGATTATATTACTATCGAACCATCAATATCATATGATGAAGCAATGGTTGAAGATGTTTTGAATGATATAGGCATTGTAGAAGGTAAGAAGTCATCTGGTTCGCTTTATATAGAGTTAACAGACGAAGGTTATGCACTTGTTGATCCTAATGAGCCTGTTTTAAAAGCTGATGCTGCAAGACAATATGTTTTGGAAGAATTCAGTAAGGGCAATTTTGTGGTATCAGTAGGGGACGAATTTTATACCCAACATGAATATACAGATTCTGAGAAAGAGCTGATGGATTATTTTTCTCAGATAGATGCTGTTCAAAACAGATATGTTGCATATATCTTTGGAAAAGAAAAGAAAACTGTTTCTAAGAGAGACTGGGCTGAACTAATCAACACTGAGGATCTTGTAAAAAGAATAAACTGCGGTCTAAAGGGCAGTGAGAAATTGTCATTTGAAATTGACGAAGACAAGGCCGTAGAGTTTATTGATGAATTTCTTGATGAATATAATACGCTGAATAATAAGTATTTTAAAACTCATAGTGGAGCGGTTGTATATGTTCAAAAGGGCATCTATGGAAATAAGATTGATGTAGCCAGAGAAGAAAAATGGTTTAGGGAATTTGTGAATAGTGGAGAAACAAGAGCTACCAGAACTCCAGTATATTTACATGAAGCTAAATATAAAGAGAAGAATGATTTTGGTAATACCTATGTTGAGATAAGCCTTGATGAGCAACATATGTGGTACTACGTTGATGGCAAAGTGTTTGTGGAAACAGATATAACTTCAGGTGGTCCTGCGGTAGGTGGTACTTATCCGAGAGTTTGCTACATTCAGAACAAGATTCCAAAGAAATGGCTGAATGGTCCTACATGGCATGTTTTCGTTGAATACTGGATGGCTATAGACGGATCTATTGGTATACATGATTCTTCTTGGCGTGAAGTATATGGAGGAACGGAATACAAGACCAATGGCTCACATGGTTGTATAAATACACCTTTTGAAGCAATGAAGAAGATATACGACAATATTGAGGTGGGAACGCCTGTAATTGTTTATTCAGTAGATAAAAACGGTGTAGATAAAAAACTGTAGGACATTTTAGTTAATAATGTATTTACTTTATTACATTAAACTATTGACGCAAAAATAAAGTGAATGTAAAATTATTCACGAATTTATTTGTAAAAATATTAAATGTTTATTATAGGAGGACAAAAAAGTGGCAAGAGTTTATAATTTTTCAGCTGGACCAGCAACAATGCCATTACCTGTATTAGAGGAGATTCAGGCAGAACTTCTTGATTACCAGGGAAGTGGAATGAGCGTTATGGAGATGTCTCACAGATCCAAAGTATTTCAGCAGATAGCTGATGAGGCTGAAGCAGATTTAAGAGAACTTATGGGTATTCCAGATAACTATAAGGTATTATTTATCCAGGGTGGTGCTACAGTTCAGTTCTCCATGATTCCAATGAATCTTTGCAAGAATGGTGTATTTGATTACATTGTTACTGGTGCATGGTCTAAGAAGGCTGCAACAGAAGCTAAGAAGTTTGGTAAGGTTAATGTAATCGCAACAAGTGAAGATAAGAACTACAGCTATATTCCTGATTGTTCAGATCTTCCAATTGATGATGATGCTGACTATGTATACATCTGCGAAAATGAAACTATTCATGGTACAACATTCCAGCAGCTTCCAAACACAAAGGGTAAAATTCTTGTATCTGACCAGTCTTCAATGTTCTTAAGCAAGCCATGTAATGTATCTGATTACGGCATGATTTACGGTGGCGTTCAGAAGAATATCGGACCTGCTGGTCTTGCAATTGTAATTATTCGTGAAGATCTTATCCGTGAGGATCTTGATCCAAAGACACCTGTATATATGAGATATGATACACATGCAGCTAATGGTTCTATGTACAACACACCAAACTGCTGGGGTATTTATGTATGCGGTAAGGTATTTAAGTATCTTAAGTCTATTGGTGGACTTGCAGCAATGGATGAACTTAACAAGAAGAAAGCAGCAGTTCTTTACGATTTCCTTGATAACAGCAAGATGTTCAACGGAACAGTAGAGAAGGAAGTTCGTTCACTTATGAATGTTCCATTTGTTACAGAAAGCGCTGAGAAGGATGCTGCTGTAGTTGCAGCAACAAAGGCTGCTGGTTTTGATAACCTTAAGGGTCATAAGAGTGTAGGTGGTTTACGTGCTTCTATTTACAATGCTATGCCAATGGAAGGTGTACAGGCTCTCGTTGATTTCCTTAAGAAGTATGAGGAGGAAAACTAAAAATGTTTAAATATAACTGTTTAAATCCAATCGCAGCAATCGGTCTTGACAGATTCAGTACAGATTACTGCCAGACAGAAAAAGTTGAAGAAGCAGAAAGCATTCTTGTAAGAAGTGCTGTAATGCATGATATGGAACTTTCTGATAAGCTCCTTTGCGTTGCCAGAGCTGGTGCTGGTACAAATAATATTCCTCTTGATAAGTGTGCAGAGAAGGGTATTGTTGTATTTAATACTCCAGGTGCTAATGCTAATGCTGTTAAGGAACTTGTGATTTCAGGTATGTTACTCGCAAGCCGTGATATTACTGGCGGTATTAAGTGGGTAGAAGATAATCAGGCTGATGCTGATATTGCTAAGGCTTCAGAAAAGGCTAAGAAGGCATTTGCTGGTACAGAAATTGAAGGCAAGAAGCTTGGCGTTATCGGTCTTGGTGCTATCGGTGTTAAGGTTGCCAACGCAGCTCATTCACTTGGTATGGATGTACTTGGTTATGATCCATATCTTTCAGTTACAAATGCATTAACTCTTTCAAGAAGTGTTGAAATTGTTAAGGATATCAATGAGATATTCAAGAACTGTGATTTCATTACAATTCACGTTCCACTTATGGATGCAACAAAGAATACAATTAACAAGGATGCTATCGAGATGATGAAGAAGGGTGTTGTAATCCTTAACTTCGCTCGTGATCTTCTTTGCGATGAGAAGGCAGTACTTGCTGGTATCGAAAGTGGAAAGATTAAGAAGTATGTTTCAGACTTCGCTAATCCAACAACAGCTGGCAAGAAGGGCTGTATCGTAACACCTCATCTTGGAGCTTCTACAGAGGAAGCTGAAGACAACTGTGCTAAGATGGCTGTTGATGAGACAAGAAACTTCCTTGAGAATGGTAATATTATCAATTCTGTAAACTATCCAAATGTTGATATGGGTGTTTGTTCTACAGCAGGCAGAATTACAATTTGCCATAAAAATATTGCTAATATGATTACTAAGTTCACAGCTGCATTTGGTGATCAGGGAATTAATATTGAGAATATGATGAACAAGTCAAGAGGCGATTATGCTTATACCGTTCTTGATATTGAGTCTGCTGCAACACCACAGATTGTTGAACAGCTTCAGGCAATTGAAGGCGTATTCAAGGTACGTGTTGTAAAATAATATAAAGATTTATGACTGATTTGTCCCTCATATCTGATTATATTGTCAGATATGAGGGCTTTTTTTCTAGTGATTTGACTGCAATTATGGTATATTAATATGAGTGATTATTGCATATAAAATATGCGTAAAGGAGTAGAAAGATGACAAAAGAAGATATTGAATTTTTGAATACAATTCAGGAATATGCAAATAAGGTTATGCCAGATATTGATCCTCAGAAGGTTCAGATTTCTGAACAGTTACAGAAGCTTCGTCCTATTATTCAGGAACTTGCTATGAAACATAAGATGACTGTTGAGGACACATTTATAAAATATATGGATTTGGCAACAGAAAGAGCTGTTGATTATGAAAATAAGATGAATGGCGAGTTTGAGGGTATATTTGAACAACCTAAGGCACCTAGATATTAACATTAAGATAAAAGGAGAATATATATGGCAAATATTAAACCATTTAAGGCATACAGACCTGCAAAAGGTTTGGAAGATAAGATTGCAGCATTACCATATGATGTTTATAACAGAGCTGAGGCAAAGGTTGTTGTAGAAGCAAATCCTCTTAGCTTTCTTGGAATAGACAGAGCGGAAACACATTTTCCTGACGATGTTTCTACATATGACGAGAAGGTATATGAGAAAGCTGATGAATTAATTAAGGCTTATATTTCAGAAGGCAAATTTGTCCAGGACGACAAGGAATGCTATTACCTTTACCAGGAAGAGTGGAGAGGCAGAAAGCAGACAGGTATCGTTGGCTGTGCTTCAATTGATGATTATGAGAATCAGATTATTAAGAAGCATGAGAATACACTTGCTGCCAAGGAAGCCGACAGAATTAATCATATTGATAAGACAAACATGCAGACAGGACCAATCTTTTTGTCATTCTGTTCAAATGAGACTATAGATGAATTTATGGCAAAAAAACTTGCTGAAACTCCTGTATATGATTTTACTTCAGACGATGAAGTAAGTCACAGAGTATGGGTTATAGATAATGATGCTGACATAGCACTTGTAAAAGAATGTTTTGAAAAGATGAATGCAATTTATATAGCTGATGGTCATCACAGATGTGCTTCAGCTGTTAAAGTTGGCCTTAAGAGAAGAGCAGAAGGTAAATCTAATGGAAACAGTGAATCAGATTTCTTTATGTCTGTTTTATTCCCAGATAATCAGCTTGAAATCATGGATTATAACAGAGTTTTAAAAGACAAGGCTGATAAGACAGATGATGAACTGCTTGATGCTATAGGAAAATATTGTGATATTGAGAAGAAAGATTCCCAGTATAAGCCAGCTAATAAGGGCGAGGTGGGAATGCTCATTGATTCACAGTGGTATAAAATTACATTTAAGGCTGAATATACAAGTAATGATGCAGTAGAGGGACTTGATGTTGCATTTTTACAGAAGTATATTCTTGATGGAATCTGGGGTATTAAGGATCCAAAGACAGACTCAAGAATCGATTTCGTTGGCGGAATCAGAGGCCTTTCTGAATTGGAAAAGAGATGTAAGGAAGATTGTAAGGTTGCATTTGCAATGTATCCTACAAGTATTCAGGAATTATTCAATGTTGCTGATGAGGGCAGACTTATGCCACCTAAGTCAACATGGTTTGAGCCAAAGCTTAGAAGTGGTATTTTCTTACACGATATCAAATAAACTCACTGCAATGTAAAGGAGAAAAGGGATGAAAGATAAATTATATAAGATGATGAGCTGGCCACAGATAGAGGCAATTGTATATAGTGAAGAGAAAAATCCACAGACAATTCTTGGCAGACATTATGTCTCTACATATTCCTTGTATCAGACTTTCATTCCTAATGCTAAATCTGTTACTCTTGCAATTTCTGACGATAAGAAAACTTATCCTATGGAACTTGCAGATGAAGCAGGATTTTTTGCTGTTGCAGTTGTAGGCAAAGATAAACGTGACTATGTTTATAAAGTTGAATATAAGGATGGAACTAAGGCTGTAATCCATGACCCATATATGTTTGATGTTAAATTGGACAAAGAACTTGCTAATTCATGGAATAAAGGTACATCTTTAGAAGCCTATAAGTTTATGGGCGGACATAAGACACAGATTGATGATGTTGATGGTGTCATATTCAGAGTTTGGGCTCCAAATGCAATAAGAGTTTCTGTTGTTGGTGACTTTAATCTCTGGGATGGCCATGCTAATCCTATGATCTTTGATGAAAATACAGGAATATTCAGCCTATTCATCCCTGAACTGACTACTGAAAATGAGTACATGTTCGAAATATGTGCCAAGTCGGATATGATATATAGAAAACTTGACCCTTATTGCATAAGTGTTAAGAATGGTCATTCATATTTGACAGAAATTGCTGAATACAAGTGGTCTGACAACGCATATATGTCAAAAAGAGAAAAAAGTACCAGTGATGTTGTAAGCATTTTTGAGGTGGACAGTGATCTTTGGAATGGTATGGAAGATGCTTCCATGGATACTCAGATATCTGGTTTGGTTGATTATGTTTCACAGGTTGGATATACTCATGTACTTGTAAATACAAGAAGCGATAATTTCTTTGGAGTGAACGAGTCGATTAATGATATCAATGAGATTAAAATGCTTGTTGATAGTATGCATGCAAAGAATATTAAAGTAATATTCAGATGGAATCCAAGCTGTTTCGCTCCAGATGAAGATGGTCTTAAGGTATTTGATGGTACGTATCTGTATGGTCATTTGGATGAAAGACAGCGTTACAACCAGATGTTTGGCTATAACTTCAATTACAATAGAGATCAGGTAAAGGATTTTCTTTATTCAAGTGCTAATTACATTTTTGATGAGTTTCATGCTGATGGCCTTCATATTGAAGATATTAGTACTGTACTTTATCTTGATTATGGAAAAAATGAAGGGGAGTGGATTCCAAATATCTATGGTGGAAATGAGAACATTGATGCAATCTCATTTTTAAAGGATGTTAATACATTGTTCCATAAGAAGTATCCAGGCATCATTACTACTACAAAAGAAGTTTGCATGTTCCCAAAGGTTACTTACTCAGTAAAGGATGAGGGCCTGGGATTTGACTATATCTGGGACAATGGTTTTTCCGAAGATTATATCGATTTCCTAAGATCTGGTGAAACTGATGTAAGAAAACTTACTGACAATATGGCTTATGCATACAGCGAGAATTATATTCTTACTATTTCTAAAGAGGATGTTATTTGTGCAAATGATAACGACTTTGACAGAGTTGCAGAAGGTGCTGGATATTATGATTATGTTGCTTATGATGATTCGGAAAAATTAAAGGTTAAACGTGCAACATTAAGCTTTTTAAATGCCAGACCAGGAAAGAAACTTCTGTATCTTGGTCAGGACGAAAAGACTATTTCTACAGAACTTACAGAACTATATAAAAAACTGCCTGCATTTAATGTATATGACAGATCTGCAGATGGATTTGAATGGGTTTATGCATTTGCTGGTGGAAACGGAGTAATTGCTTTCTATAGAAAGGGAGAAATATTTAAGGATAATATACTTGTTGTTTGTAATTTCTCGAAAGAAAGCTTTGAAGAATATAAGTTAGGAATTCCTTTTGAAGGTAAATATAAACGTATTTTCTGTTCTGAAGAAAGCAGATTTGGTGGAGATTACAAGATGTCCAACAAAGCTGTGGATACAGTGGATGAGGAATATGATGGCAAGGAGAGTACTTTAACTGTTGGCTTACCTGCGCTTTCAGTTTCATATTTTTCTTATGTACCATATTCGGAAGAAGAGTTCTTAAAGATTGCCGAGCGCAAGGCTGATAGAATTAGAAAAGAACTTGAAAAGGAAGCTGAAAGACGAGCAAAAGAGTTAGAAAAGGAAGCTCTTAGAAAGGCAAAGGAATATAACAGTCTTGCTAAAAAGAGCAATTAATCTGACTGTTTAAAGGTTGTTTTATGTATATGCTATTAAATGAAGCAGTAAATATATTATATGGTGATGTTGGTAGTGGCGACTCGGTTGATGAGCAGTTTGGTATGAAAACTACCGAGGAAATTGGAAGGGATATTCAAAGTGGAGCAATTCAAAGGTACCTCGATGAACTTCCTGACAAGATGCTTGCGATGAGTGTTAAAGTTGCACTGACTCTCATTATTGCCTTTATCGGCATTAAAATCATCAAGTGGATAAGAAAAGGTGTAAAAAAAGCCCTTACTAAGGCTGGTATTGAAAAGGGTGTTATTCAGTTTACGGACAGCTTACTTAAAACAGTGCTTGGATTCTTACTATTGTTGTGGGTGGCAGTAAACTTTGGTGTTGAAGCTACATCTATTGCCGCTTTAATCAGTTCGGTTTCCATTGCAATCGGTCTTGCACTTCAGGGATCATTAAGCAATTTTGCCGGTGGTATACTTATTCTTGTTTTAAAACCATTTAAAGTAGGTGATTATATTAAAGAAGACACCCATGGCAACGAAGGTACTGTTAAGGAAATATCTTTGTTCTACACAAAGCTGTTGTCTTTTGATAATAAGACAATTATCTTACCTAACGGAATACTTGCTAACAGCAGTATGGTTAATTATTCAGAAGATGGAAGAAGACGTGTTGATTTAAAGATTGAGATCAGCTATCAGTCAGATATAAAGAAAGCGAAAGCTATTATTTTACAGCTTTTAGATCAGAATGAACTTATATTACATGATTTGGATAAGATGGTATTTGTGTCTTCGTTGGATGCTAGCGGAGTTGTTATTGGCGTGAGATGTTACACTAAATCTTCCGATTATTTCCCGGTTTGCTGGAAACTTCTTGAAGACATCAAATACAGTTTTGATGATGCTTCAATTCAGATTCCATATCCACAAATGGATGTTCATCTAAGAGAAAACAGATAACCAGACATTATTTTAATGCTGTTGTGTTTTTTATGCATAATGGTATAATTGGTTAGATGCTGGAATGGCGCAGCTGGTAGCGCAACTGATTCGTAATCAGTAGGTCGAGGGTTCGAGTCCCTTTTCCAGCTTTATAAATTGCTTTATAAAGGAGCTTATATTATGTCAAAGATTATTCTTACTGGTGATAGACCTACAGGAAAATTACATGTTGGTCATTATGTTGGATCATTAAGAAGAAGAGTAGAACTTCAAAATAGTGGTGAATATGACAAGATTTATATTATGATAGCTGATGCTCAGGCAATGACTGACAATGCGGACAATCCTGGGAAGGTAAGAGACAATATTATTGAGGTTGCCCTTGATTATATGTCAGCTGGCCTTGATCCTGCTAAATCTACTTTGTTTATTCAGAGTATGATTCCAGAACTTACAGAGCTTACTTTTTATTATGCTAATCTTGTTACAATTGCAAGACTTGAGAGAAATCCTACAATTAAGTCAGAACTTCAGATGAGAGGTTTTGGTAATAGTATTCCAGTAGGTTTTTATACATATCCAATCAGTCAGGCTTCAGATATTACAGCGTTTAAAGCAACAACCGTACCAGCTGGTGAAGACCAGATGCCAATGATTGAGCAGACACAGGAAATTGTTCAGAGATTTAACTATTTATATGGTGAGACTTTAGTTACACCACATATCCTTTTACCGGAGAATAAGGCTTGTCTGAGATTACCAGGTGTAGATGGACAGGCAAAGATGAGTAAGTCTCTTGGCAACTGTATTTATCTTTCAGATTCTCCAGAGACTGTAAAAGAACTTGTTATGAAGAAGATGTACACAGACCCATTGCATATTAATGTTTCTGATCCTGGTCATATAGAGGGAAATGTGGCATTTACCTTCCTTGATGCTTTCTGTAAGGATGAGCATTTTGAAAGATACCTTCCTGATTATGCTAATCTTGATGAATTAAAGGAGCATTATCAGAGAGGCGGCCTTGGCGATGTTAAGGTTAAGAAACTTCTTATTAATGTCCTTAATGAAGAACTTGATCCTATCAGAGCCAGAAGACATGAATTGGAAAAGGATATTCCTTATATTTATGAGGTTCTCAAAAAAGGCAGTGAAAATGCGCGAGAAGTTGCAGCTAAGACTCTTGATGAGGTTAAGGCATCTATGAGAATCAATTACTTCGATGACATTGAACTTATTAAGTCACAGCAGGAAAAATACAACGGTTAATTTAAACCTCTTTACCAATCCAGGTAAAGAGGTTTTTTATTGAAAAAATAATATCAAAGTGTTATTATCAAATTTAGACTTAATAAATTGGAGGTACTATACGTGGCACAATTGTGGGGCGGAAGATTTACCAAACAGACAGAAGACAGTGTATTTGCATTCAATGAGTCATTATCTTTTGATAAGCGTTTATTCCATAAAGATATTGAGGGAAGCATTGCACATGTTGTGATGTTAGAAAAACAAAAGATTATTACATTGGAAGAAAAGGATGCCATTGTTAAAGGTCTTACATCAATTAAAGAAGATGTTGATAAGGGTGTACTTGATTTCACATCAGAGTATGAGGATGTTCATAGTTTTGTTGAGGCAAAACTTATTGAACGTATAGGTGATGCGGGAAAGAAGATGCATACTGGAAGAAGCCGTAACGATCAGGTTGCTTTAGATATGCGTTTATACGTCAGAGAAGAGGTAACAGTAGTTGATGAACTCCTATATGATATGCTTTCAGTAATTTATCGAATTATGTGTGAAAATATTGAGACATACATGCCAGGTTTTACTCATTTACAAAAGGCACAGCCTGTTACTGTTGCTCATCATTTTGGAGCATACTTTGAGATGTTTAAGCGTGACAGAAGTCGTATGAAGGATATCTATGAAAGAATGAATTTCTGTCCACTTGGTGCAGGGGCTTTGGCTGGTACAACATATCCGCTTGACAGAGAGTATGTTGCAAGTATGCTTGGTTTTGAAGGTGCAACATTGAATAGTATGGATTCTGTTTCTGACAGAGATTACTGTATAGAGTTTTTATCTGCACTTAGTACAGTTATGATGCATCTTAGCAGATTCAGTGAGGAAATAATCATCTGGAACAGCAATGAATACAGATTTGTTGAAATAGATGATGCATATTCAACTGGTTCAAGTATTATGCCGCAGAAGAAAAATCCTGATATTGCTGAGTTGGTGCGTGGAAAAACTGGTAGAGTATATGGAGCACTGATGAGTATGCTTACAACCATGAAGGGTATTCCGCTTGCTTACAATAAGGATATGCAGGAGGATAAGGAAGTAACCTTCGATGCAATAGATACAGTGAAGGATTGTATAAAGTTGTTTACTGGAATGCTTGATACAATTAAGTTTAGGCCAGAGGTTATGGCAAAGTCAGCTATGATGGGATTTACCAACGCTACTGATGCTGCGGATTATCTTGTTAAAAAAGGTGTTCCATTTAGAGATGCTCACAGTATTATTGGCCGACTTGTTTTGTTCTGCATAGACAAGAATTGTTGTATTGAAGATTTATCTGTTGAAGAACTTAAGAGTATATCTGAAGTATTTGAAGCAGATTTATATGATGCAATTACACTTAAAACCTGTGTTGAGAAGAGGCTTACCAAAGGGGCTCCTGGTTCAAAGCAGATGAAAGAAGTTTTGAAATTGCATGAGAAGTATCTTGAAACTAAGTAAATTAAGACGAAAGTCAATTATATAAAGAGGAGATTTAATTATGAGTGATAAGTTAAAGGTTGGTATTTTAGGTGGTACTGGTATGGTTGGTCAGAGATTTATTTCTCTGCTTGAGAATCATCCATGGTTTGAGGTTACAACAATTGCAGCTAGTCCAAGAAGTGCTGGTAAGACATATGCAGAAGCAGTTGGTGACAGATGGAAAATGGATACTCCAATGCCAGAAGCTGTAAAGAATATTGTTGTAATGAATGTTAATGAAGTAGAAAAGGTTGCTGCTGAGGTTGATTTTGTATTCTCTGCTGTTGATATGACAAAGGAAGAGATTAAGGCAATCGAGGAAGAGTATGCTAAGACAGAAACTCCAGTTGTAAGTAACAATTCTGCTCACAGATGGACACCAGATGTTCCTATGGTGGTTCCTGAAATCAATCCAGAACATATGAAGGTTATTGACTTCCAGAAGAAGAGACTTGGCACAACACGTGGATTTATAGCTGTTAAGCCTAACTGCTCAATCCAGTCTTATGCTCCAGTTCTTACAGCATGGAAGGAATTTGAACCATATGAAGTAGTTGCAACAACATACCAGGCTATTTCCGGTGCTGGTAAGACATTTAAGGATTGGCCAGAGATGGTTGAGAATGTTATCCCATATATTGGTGGTGAGGAAGAAAAGTCTGAGAAAGAGCCACTTAGAATCTGGGGAAAGATTGAAGATGGTGTTATTAAGCCAGCTACATCACCAGTTATTACATGTCAGTGTATCAGAGTACCAGTATTAAATGGTCATACAGCAGCTGTATTTGTTAAGTTTAAGAAGCAGCCTACAAAAGAACAGCTTATCCAGAAGTTAGTTGAATTCAAGGGTGTTCCACAGGAACTTAATCTTCCAAGTGCTCCAAAGCAGTTTATTCAGTACCTTGAGGAGGATAACAGACCACAGGTTAAGCTTGATGTTAACTTTGAAAATGGTATGGGTATCAACGTTGGACGTATTCGTGAAGACAGCGTATATGACTGGAAGTTTATTGGACTTTCACACAATACAGTAAGAGGTGCTGCTGGTGGTGCAGTTCTTTGTGCAGAACTTTTGAAGGCACAGGGTTATATTACAAAGAAATAATTTAGGGAAACTTGGCAAATACAAATGTATTGGGGAATACAAATTATATGAGTGATACAAACAATTACCAGATTAGTCTGTTAGCGGCCATGAACAGCAAGCTTACCAAAAGTGAGAGTATGCTTAAGAATATATGTGATATGTCTGAGGATGCATATATATATGTTGACTATGAAGATAAAAAAATGCATGTATTTGGTAACTGGTCACATTTCTTTAGTATTGATCCGGATAAATTAATCAGCGTAGGTCAGATTATTGATCTGGCCTGCGATGAATATATTGAAGGATTATATCGTATTCTTAACCTGGAAAAAACAGGTGAAGAAAAATCCAATATTGAATACAAATTGCGTGATAAGAAGATAAATATATTCTCGAGAGTTAATGTTTTATATGACAATGCAGGAATTCCTGTGTGGAAAATAATAACATTTAGTGATGTTACTAAATTTACCAGTCAGAATGAAGAATTGTTATATATGGCATATTATGATTCGTTGACAGGACTTTATAACAGAAATTATTTTGTTGTTTTGTTAAATGAGTTAGTTAGTAAGGCTGCTGACAATCATGCGCTTGTTAGTGTATTGTTCATAGATATTGATGATTTTAGAAAGATTAATGATGGAATGGGTATCCTCGAGGGGGATGAGGTTATTCAGACTATTGGATTGGGATTTAAGAATCTGATGAATGAGAATGTATTGATTTCTCATTTCAACAGTGATGTTTTCTGTGCGGCTGTATATGATCCTATGGGACGCAGAAGTATAGAAAATGTAGTTGAACAGATTAAAAATATAGTTCAAAAGCCAATTAAACTGGTAAATGGAAAAGAGGCCAGCCTTACTGTAAGTATAGGCGTGGCTGAATATCCTGAAAGCTCTGAAAATTATCTTGAACTTATAAATTTAGCAGAGATTGTAATGCTTAAGGCAAAGAATAAGGGTAAGAATAATATTCAGTACTATGATAAACCAATAATAGATGAGTTTATTGGAAATATTGAAATTGAAAAGAAGATGGAGAAGGCACTTAAAAATCAGAACTTCTTCATGTACTATCAGCCACAGTATGACAGTGCAACAGGTGATTTGCGTGGTGTTGAAGCGTTGGTCAGATGGAGAGAAGAGGATGGTAATGTAGTAAGTCCTGAGACATTTATTCCTATTGCTGAAAGAAATGGTTCAATTCTTTTGCTGGGGGACTGGATTATTGAGGAATGTATTGCAGATTTTGCCAAATGGAATGAAAAGCATCAGAATATGGAAGACTTTCTCATTTCAATTAATGTTTCATCGATTCAGTTTAAAAACAAAAATTTTGTTAAGTATCTGATTTCGATTATTCAGAAATATGGCATTTCTCCAACGAATATTGAGCTTGAGATTACAGAAAGTGTTTTCATTGATAATATGGATGAAATTATCAGAAAGATGAAAATACTTAAAGACTTTGGTATAAGATTTTCAATGGATGATTTCGGAACAGGATTCTCGTCATTGTCTTATTTGAGAGATTTGCCAATTGATACGCTTAAGATTGATAAATCCTTTGTTGATGATGTTGTTACAGATGGCTCAACAAGAACAATCGCAGAGTCGATTATTGATTTAAGTAAAAAACTTGGCTTTGATACAATTGCGGAAGGTGTTGAACAGGAAGTCCAATACAGCCTGCTTAAAAATATCGGATGTGAAAACATACAGGGTTTCTATCTTGGAAAACCTATGAAGTTTGAAGATATAGATGAACTGTTAAGTAAAAGAGATATAAATAATTAGGGAGTATCGATATGCTCATTGGAAGAGATTCGGAACTGAATCTTTTGAATTCATATTATAATAGATCTGGCAATCAGGTTATAGTAATGTATGGTCTTGAAGGCGTTGGAAAAACGGCGCTTGCTGGTCAGTTTGCAAAAGAGCATAATGTGCATTACTTTGATTGTCAGCCGCTGTTTGATAGAGAACAGTTATATCAGTGGTCTTTATATAGTCACAAAGAACTGAATTTGGATGAGTATCCATCATATAATCAGCTGTTTAGTGCTATTGATAATGATTTGGACCAGGCAGATGATAAGAAAATTTTGATTTTTGATGAATTTCAGTATTTATTAAAGTACTCGACTGAATTCACAAAAGAACTGTTCTCGTTCTTAAATTCAACAGATAAGAATTACTATGTAATCTTAATTAGCTCTTCAATAGAGTGGGTTGAGAATAGCATGATTAAGAAAATTGGTATGGATGCAAAAAATATTACAGGCTTCTTTAAGGTAAAGGAGCTTGGTTTTGGTGCGTTCAGAGAATTTTTTGGTAAATTCAAATTTGATGAATGTGTTACGGGATATGCAATACTGGGCGGTATTCCTAAGTTATGGAATTTCTTTGATAAAAATAAAAGTCTTAAAGATAATATTATAAATAATATTCTTGATGTGAATTCTTCACTGTTTTCTTATGGAGAGGAAGCAATTAAGAAAGAACTGAGAGAGACAGGTGTTTATAATACTATTTTATGTGCTTTGGCATCAGGAAAAAATAAGTTGAATGATTTGTATAATCATACTCTTTTCTCCAGAGCAAAAATAAGCGTATATATCAAGAATCTTATGGAACTTGGATTTGTTACCAAAGAGTTTTCGGTGGACACAGAGGGAAGAAATAATACGCAAAAAGGTATATATGATATTTGCATTAATTATGTAGATTTCACTTATAAGTATTTGTTTCCGTATAAGTCTGAACTTACAAATGACACTAAGGCGGCGTTTTATGATAAACATATAAAGCCTAATCTTAAGAGTTATACTGCCAAATTCTTTCCATGTGTTTGCAGGGAGTTTCTTGATGTACAGAATGCAGATGGAAACCTGCCATTTAAATATAATCGTTTAGGAAGATGGATTGGAAAGCAGGGAACGATTGATTATATAGCCAGAGATGATGAAGGCAATTCGCTTGTTGTATTATGCAATTGGGAAAAGCCTATGATTAGATTTGAAGATTACGAATGGCTGTTGTATTGTGCAAAACAGGCCAAAATCAGAGCAGATTACTGCATGTTAATATCTGCGCAGGGATTCGATGAAAAGCTGAAGTTTGCATCGAATAGTAAAAAGAACATTTCACTAGTAACATTGGATAATATGTAATATGGGTAAAAGTTTAATTATTACAGAAAAACCATCCGTTGCAAGAGAATTTGCGGCTGCCCTTAAAGAGAATATGAAAAATGGCAGAGGGTATATGGAATCAGAAAATTACATCATCACATGGTGTGTTGGTCATCTGGTTACCATGTGCTATCCAGATGCTTATGACCCTGCTTTAAAGAGATGGGATTTAGCAACTATTCCCTTTATTCCAGACGTTTATAAATATCAGATTATAGATAATGTTAAGGATCAGTTTGAAATTATAAAGAAATTGTTTAACAGGGATGATATTGATGTTATCTATAATGCGGGAGACTCTGGACGTGAAGGTGAGTATATTCAGCGTCTTGTTATGCAGGAAGCTGGATATAATAATAAGGCTTCATTAAAAAGAGTATGGATTGATTCTCAAACCGAGGATGAAATATTACGAGGAATCAGAGAAGCCAAGGACATGTCGGAATATGACAATCTTTCTGACGCAGCATATCTTCGTGCAAAAGAAGATTACCTTATGGGTATTAATTTCTCCAGAGCCTTAACCTTAAAATATGGTTTTTCTATATCTAATTTTTTGAAAAATGACAAAAGCACTGTAATTGCAGTAGGAAGAGTTATGACCTGTGTACAGGGCATGGTTGTTAACAGAGAACGAGAGATACGTAACTTTGTAAAGACAAGCTTTTATAAGATTGGTGCTGAATTTAGTGCGAAATCAAATGAAGATAATATTTTCTATTTAGGAGAATGGAAAGCTACTGAAAATAGCAAATATTATGGAAGCCCTAAATTATATAAAGATAATGGCTTCTTAAAAAAAGAGGATGCTGATGAGTTCATTGAATATATTAAATCTTTGAACGAATATAAAATTGGCTCAATTGAAAAGAAAAAGCAGACAAAAAACGCACCATTACTGTATAATCTTGCGGAATTGCAGAATGACTGTTCAAAGCTCTTTAAGATTAGTCCGGATCAGACCCTTTCCATTGCTCAGGAATTGTATGAGAAGAAGATGACTACATATCCAAGAACGGATGCAAGAGTATTATCTTCTGCGGTGGCTTTGGAAATCACAAGAAATCTGAATGGCCTAAAGGGCATTAATATGGTTAAGCCATATGTTGAAGAAATAATTAATGCCAAAGCGTATACAAAACTTGCTAAGTCAAGATATGTTAATGATAAGCAGATAACAGATCACTATGCCATTATCCCGACAGGTCAGGGCCTGGCCAATCTTGCTAAATTATCAGATACATCCAGAAAAGTATATGAAATTATTGTAAGAAGATTCCTTGCTATTTTCTATGGCCCTGCAGTATTCCAAAAGATTACGCTTGAGACCCTAGCTGGGAATGAAAGTTTTTATTCTAACTACAAAACTTTGCTTGATGAAGGATATATGAAGGTTACAAAGTATTCTTTTGTAAAGGCTAAACCTGAAAAGACTGAAGATAAAACTAGTGATAAAAACTCTTCAGAGGATGAACTGGAACAGAGTACTGATGAAAAACTGGATATATTTTTACAGAATGTAAGAAAAAATACATCTGTAGATCTTGCCAGTATAGATACAAAAGAAGGTGAGACAAGTCCACCTAAGAGATATAATTCGGGTTCAATAATTCTGGCTATGGAGAATGCAGGTCAGCTTATTGAAGATGAAGAATTAAGATCACAGATTAAAGGTAGTGGTATTGGAACAAGTGCTACACGAGCTGAAATTCTAAAAAAGCTGGTGAATAATAAGTATCTGTCAATTAACAATAAGACTCAAATTATTACCCCTACATTACTGGGAGAGATGATTTACGAGGTTGTATCAGCTTCTATTAAACCGTTGCTTAACCCTGAACTTACAGCAAGCTGGGAAAAAGGACTTACTGGTGTTGCCGCAGGTGATATATCCACGGAAGAATATTTGGAAAAGCTTAATGGATTTGTTAAAAGAAGAACTGATGGTGTTAAAGAAAGCAATATAAATCAGAGACAGTTACAGAATAGTTTTGCTTTTGTTAAACAATTTTATTGATGTAAGAAAGAGTGAGATATGCAGAATATTACTATTAAAGAAAATTATTCCCTTGATGAAACAATAGCAGGGGCGTTGTTTGAAGGACTTTCATATCCATGGGAAGCTTTACCGAAAATCAAAGATTTTATTCTTGAACTTGGTAAAACTCTTCCAGAGGATAAATTCGATAAAATCAATGAGGATGTATGGATTGCTAAATCAGCAAAATTATTTGATTCAGCTTATATTGGCGGACCATGTATTATTGATGAGGATGCAGAAATCAGACAATGCGCATTTATCAGAGGAAGCGCTATTGTTGGTAAGGGAGCTGTTGTTGGTAATTCAACTGAATTAAAGAATGTAATCTTATTTAATAAGGTTCAGGTTCCACACTATAATTATGTGGGAGATTCAATACTTGGATATAAAGCTCATATGGGAGCTGGATCTATCACAAGTAATGTTAAATCTGACAAGACTCTTGTTGTTATAAAAAATGAAGAAGAAAACATAGAGACTGGCATCAAAAAAGTTGGCGCAATGCTTGGTGACAATGTTGAAGTAGGATGTAATAGTGTTCTTAATCCTGGAACAGTTATTTGTAAAGAATCTAATATTTATCCAGTTAGCTGTGTAAGAGGGGTAATACCACCAAAGAGTATTTATAAAGATAAGGGTGTAATAGTAGCAAAGCAGATGTAATTATTGGGGATTTTGCATATGGGAATGATTACTGATTTTTATACTGAAAATGAGAAAAAGATAGATGAGATTATAGTTGCAGAAAAGAAGCACATAATTCATTCTCTTTTGCTTATAAATATTGATAATCTATATAAGATTAATGAGGAGTTAGGAATTGAAGAAGCTGACAGTGTCCTTAAGATGGTTGGAGAAGAAATTAAAAATTTCTTTAAGGGTACAGATGTTGTTGCACAGATTAATCTTGGTGAATATGCTGTTTTGATTCAAAACCCTAAGTCTATCAATGATATTGAAAAGATATGTGACAGAATGCTTAAGCATATAAAAGCATTATCATTTGACAATATTTCTATTTCATGTTCAGTAGGTATATCAGTTTATCCGTTTCATGGAAAGAATTATGAGAGTTTAAGGACTAATGCATATCAGGCACTTATCAGAGCAAAAGCCAATGGTAAAAACTGCTACAGAGTTTATGAATCAGCATTGACTAAGGCAAAATTTAGTAACTACCTTTTTGAAGGTGATTATGATGATTTTGATTACAGAATTTTAGATGAAAATGCCTGGGATAAATATTTTATGGATGTCAGTTTACAGCTGTTCCATTATGATTCTAATATCTATGCATGTTTAAACTCACTTTTGGAAATCTTTAGTCTGTATCATGGTTTTAATCGTGCATTTATTGTGACTAATATTGAACATGATTTATATGATAAAAAAATGATGTCATTTTCTATGCCAGGCTATGAACTTGCTCAAGGTGAATTCTTGGATGTAATTAGAAATGACCTTATCAACAGGCTTTATGATGAAAAAGGTAAATATGGCATAGTAAGACGTGATATGCCAGCGGCTGATATTGAAATCATGAATTATATGGACGACACCAAAACAAATGAACTTTTGTATTTTGGAGTTATGAGTGAGGGGGAATTTGTTGGAGGAATAGTTTTTGAAAATGTTGACGGAGACTATTCTAAAGTAGGTGCTTCTCAGATGATGTCCATTTCTACACAGTTGGATGCTATTTTGAATTATGCGCTTCTTTCTAAGAATTTTAGAGGATCCAAAGAATTATTTTCTAAAATTGAAATGTTCGAGGGTATGGAGGCATGCGTCTATATAATTGACCAAAATAGTCATACCGTAGAATACATGAATAAAAAGGCTATTGATGCTTGTGGTATGGATTTTGCTGGAAAGAAGTGTTTTGACATATTACAGGAAAATGATAAGCCATGTGCTGATTGCCCTATGGCCTATATGGATGTAAATGATTTGAAGGCTAACTGTAGAAAAGAATGTCTGAATCATTCCACATGTAAATGGTCAACCAATTTATACTCATGGGTGTCGGCTCGTGATAACAAGGGCAAAGTTTTGCTTATCAGCATTGATTCGGAGAATGTTTTTGAAGCATTGAAGGAATAGGCTAATAGGCTGTATTTGATTGATTTGAGGGGAGTTTGTTATGCTGCTGGGTTTTTATGATTATACGGTTGTTTTGACATATGCATCGCTGATTTCAGCGGGGATAGGTATTTTTGTTTCTTTACAGGGAGAAGGACATCCATATCTTGGTATATTTTTCCTTTTGTTCTGTGGATTGTGCGATGCCTTTGATGGTAAAGTTGCACGTACTAAGAAAGACAGAACAGAGATGGAGATGAAATTTGGTATTCAGATTGATTCATTAACGGATCTGGTCGCGTTTGGTGTATTACCTGCATGTATTGGAAATGCAATGATAAGAGTAAGTCCAACGCTTGAAGAGATACCTAGAAGAAATGCTGATGGAAGATATACTGTATCATTAGCCGTATTATTATTTTGTATAATGCTGTTATATATTCTGGCGGCTATGATCAGACTTGCTTACTTTAATGTTGAGGAAGAAATTAGACAAAAAACAGAGGATGAAGTAAGAAAATTTTATTGTGGTGTACCAGTTACTTCATCTGCCTTAGTTTTCCCTACTGTATTATTACTGCAGTATATATTGCCACTTGATGTTACTATGTTATATTTTGCATTTATGATGCTTCTCGGATTTTTGTTCTTATCTAAGATACAGATAAAAAAACCGGGATTAAAGGGTATTCTGGTTATGATTGTCATAGGTGTAATTGAATTTATATTATTGGCAATATTTTAGATTTGTGTGATTACGATGGAAATAATAAAGGAAAAGATACAGGAAGATAATGAACTATTAAATTTTTTGTATAGAACAATTCTGGGTCGCATGATTTTGAAAATGTTGACTTGCCCAGCTCTTTCTAAAGCGGCAGGATGGTATCTGGATTCTCATTTATCAGTTTCGCTTATTCCAGGATTTGCAAAAAAGAATAATATTGATTTGTCTTTGTATGAAGATGAAAGATATCATTGCTTCAATGATTTTTTTATTAGAAAGATTAGAAGTGAATTAAGACCTGTATGTATGGATGAGAATGTCTTGATTTCTCCATGTGATGGTCTTATGAGTGCTTACAGAATTACTGATTCTACAGTTGTTCCAATTAAGCAGAGTGAATATAAAATAGTAGATCTGGTAGGTGATCAACGTGTGGCTGACTTGTATAAGGATGGCATATGTCTTGTATTCAGACTGTGCGTTAATCATTATCACAGATATTGCTATATTGATACTGGTAAAAAGAGCAAGAATGTGTTTATTCAAGGTCAGCTACATACTGTAAGACCGGTTGCACTAAATACACTTCCTGTTTTTACAAGAAACAGCAGAGAATACACCCTGATTAAGACTAAAAAATTTGGCACTGTTTTGCAGATGGAAGTAGGCGCCATGCTTGTTGGAAAAATATGTAATCATGTTGGTGAAGGTATGGCGATAAGAGGACAGGAAAAGGGGTATTTTAAATACGGCGGTTCTACTGTAGTTGTCCTTTTGAAGAAAGGAAAGGCTGATTTAGCGGAAGAATATTTTGATGCTACAGATGAAGGTTATGAAATACCTGTTGAGTATGGTCAGAAGCTAGGTGAAAGCATTAAAAGTTGATTAAAATTGCGTTGATTTTTGCATATATCTATGGCAAAATATTAAGAGCGGTTTTTATATAAAAAGTCGAAAGGAGTTTTTCACATGATTTATTCAAAAGAAGTTGAAGAAATGTGCCCAGTAGCACAGGGCGTTCATCACGGCTGTGCTCCAATCCCAGAAGAAGCTAAATGGGTTAAGGCAAAAGAAGTAAAGGATATTTCTGGCTATACACATGGTATTGGCTGGTGTGCACCACAGCAGGGTGCTTGTAAGTTATCCTTAAATGTTAAGGAAGGTATCATTCAGGAAGCATTAGTTGAGACAATTGGTTGTTCGGGTATGACACACTCAGCTGCTATGGCTGCTGAAATTCTTCCAGGTTTAACAGTTATGGAAGCTTTAAACACAGACCTTGTTTGCGATGCTATTAATACAGCAATGAGAGAATTATTCCTTCAGATTGTATATGGTCGTACACAGTCTGCTTTCTCTGAAGGTGGTCTTGCAATCGGCGCAGGTCTTGAAGATCTTGGTAAGGGTTCTCGTTCAATGGTTGGTACAACATACGGAACACTTTCAAAGGGACCAAGATACCTTGAACTTACAGATGGTTACATTACAGGTGTTGCTTTAGATGAAGATGATCAGATTATCGGTTACAAGTATGTTAACTTTGGTAAGATGATGGATTTCATTAAGGCTGGTAATGATGGGCAGCCGGCTCTGGAGAAGGCTACAGGTGGCGATGCTCGTGTTGCTGATGCTGTTCGTGTTATCGACCCAAGAAAAGAGTAAGGAATAGGAGGATAATATAATGGCATTATTTGAATCATATGAAAGAAGATTACCTCAGATTCAGGCTGTACTTGCTCAGTATGGTATTGCTTCAATTGAGGAATGTAAAGAAATTTGTGATGCAGCTGGTATTGATGTTTATCATCTTATTGAGAACATTCAGCCAATCTGTTTCGAAAACGCAAAGTGGGCTTACACAGTAGGTGCTGCTATCGCTATTAAGAAGAACTGCCGTAAGGCTGCTGATGCTGCAGCTGCAATTGGTGAAGGTCTTCAGGCATTCTGTATCCCAGGATCAGTTGCTGATACACGTAAGGTTGGTCTTGGACATGGTAACCTTGGTAAGATGCTTCTTGAAGAAGAGACAGAGTGTTTCGCATTCTTAGCTGGTCATGAGTCATTCGCTGCAGCTGAAGGTGCTATCGGTATCGCTGAAAAGGCTAACAAGGTTCGTAAGACTCCACTTAGAGTTATCCTTAATGGTCTTGGAAAAGATGCTGCACAGATCATTTCACGTATTAATGGATTCACATTTGTTGAGACAGAATATGATCCATATACAAATACAGTTAAGGAAGTATCACGTAAGTGCTACTCAAAGGATGCTAATTCTCCACGTGCTAAGGTTAACTGCTACGGCGCTAACGATGTATGTGAAGGTGTTGCAATTATGTGGAAGGAAAATGTTGATGTTTCTATTACAGGTAACTCAACAAACCCAACAAGATTCCAGCATCCAGTTGCAGGTACATACAAGAAGGAAAGACTTGAAGCTGGTAAGAAGTACTTCTCAGTTGCTTCAGGTGGTGGTACAGGTCGTACACTTCATCCGGATAACATGGCTGCAGGTCCTGCTTCATATGGTATGACAGATACAATGGGACGTATGCATTCAGATGCACAGTTCGCTGGTTCTTCATCAGTTCCTGCTCACGTTGAAATGATGGGTCTTATCGGTGCTGGTAACAACCCAATGGTTGGTATGACAGTATCTACAGCAGTTTCAATTGAAATGGCAGCTACAGAAGGTAAGTTCTAATTTCAAATTAGATTTTGAGGCTCCGCTTTTATGGCGGAGCCTTTTTTATGTATATACTTTTCAGGATAAACAATATATGGTATTATTATGCATGGTTAAAAAGAGATATATACTTTATGTTGATATATTGAAAGGCGTTGGGAAGTATATGAAAAAGAGATTGATTATGATTGCGTGTATTGCGATGCTGATATCTTTGTGCGGCTGTGGCAATACAGATAAACTCGATGAATATTATGATGGAATGACAGCTTTTAATGGTAATATTCAAATTATTACAGAAACCCTTGAACTAATTGATGTTGAAAAGGAATCGGCTGCTTCACAGGTGTGTGATCAGTTAGATAAATTGGTAGAACAGTTTAGGATTATGTCGGAATTAAATGTGCCAAAGGATTTTTCTGCTTGTGAAGAACTGGGAGATGATGCCTACACATATATTAAAGAGGCAACAAATCTTTATAAAGAATGGGCTCAGGATCCTGAGAATGCTGATTCACAGTTGGTTGATATGGCCAAACAAAACTATGACAGAGCTATGACACGAGTTAATTATATTTCCATTATTTTGCAGGGAGATATACCGCAGGGCGATGGTGTTTCGGTTACAGAGGAAGAGGTGACTGATTTTGATCCATTTAACGAAGACGATGAACAAGAGGATTATGTGCCTGTTATAGAGGAAGAAATAGAATAATATGACACCAGAGACTTTTGTCTCTGGTGTTTTGTATAAAGGTATAGATATGACAAAGAGAGAATTTAAGGAATTAGCTGAATCAAAGTTAATAATACTGGATGGAGGTATGGGATCCTGTCTTATTAAGGAAGGCATGCCTCAGGGAGTGTGCCCTGAAGTCTGGATGTTGGAGAATCCTGATGTCCAGTATAAGATACAGTCAAATTATGCTAAAGCCGGTGCTGATATTATATACGCACCTACATTTACATCCAACAGACCAAAGCTTGCTGAACATGGTGTAGATGACAGGCTTGAAGAAATCAATATAGGGCTTGTTGAAACAGCTCGTAAAGCTGCTGACAGTGCCGATCATAAGGTTTATGTTGCTGGTGATATGACTATGACTGGTATTATGCTTAAGCCTATGGGACCTATGGATTTCGAAGAATTAATTGATATTTACAAGGAACAGGTAAATGCCTTAATAAAAGCTGGTGTTGATTTGTTTATTGTAGAAACCATGATGAGTTTACAGGAAACAAGAGCATGTGTAATTGCGATTAAAGAATGTTGTGATTTACCAATTATGGCTACGCTTACCTTTGAGACAGATGGACGTACACTCATGGGTAGTGATGCAAAAACTGCTGCAATTACTTTGGCAAGTCTTGGCGTGGATGCTATTGGAACAAACTGTTCAACTGGTCCCAAAGATATGGTTAATACAGTTACAGCTATGTGTGAAGTTGTTGATATACCGGTTATTGCCAAACCAAATGCAGGTATACCTAGACTCAATGAAGCTGGTGAAACAGTATACGATAATACAGCAGAAAATTTTGCTAATGAAGTTGAATTATTAATTGAAGCAGGAGCCTCAGTTATAGGTGGCTGCTGTGGTACAGATCCAGATTATATAAGATGTGTCGTTAATAAGAAATATAAGAAAAAGACATTGAACTACAATCGTAAGAATGTGCATTATCTGACTTCAGAAAGAAAAACTGTCGCATTTACTCTTGATGACAGTTTTATGATTGTCGGCGAGCGTATTAATCCAACTGGAAAGAAAATGTTCCAGGCACAGCTTCGAGAGGGCAATATAGAAAAAGCTCTTGAATTTGCAACAGAACAGGAAGCCAATGGTGCATCACTTCTTGATGTTAATTTTGGAACAAGTGGAGTAGATGAGAAGGAATTAATGCTTAGAGCAATTGAAGAACTGGCAGGTGTAACTCAGTTGCCACTTTGTATAGATTCATCCCATGTGGATATTATTGAAGCTGCTTTAAGAAAATATCCTGGAAGAGCATTAATTAATTCTATAAGTAATGAAAGTCATAAAAGAGATGCGTTATTAAATATTGCAAAGAAATATGGTGCAATGTTCATTCTATTACCACTTTCAGATAAGGGATTGCCAGAAAGTCTTGAAGAAAAGATTGATATTATCAATGAAGTCAGTGAAAAGGCATTATCTTTAGGCTTTAAAAAAGAAGATATTGTTGTAGATGGACTCGTAGCCACTGTAGGCGCAAATAAAAATGCAGCACTCGAAACTCTTGAAACAATAAAATACTGCTATGAAAATGATTATGCAACAACCTGTGGACTATCCAATATTTCATTTGGATTACCACAGAGAGGATATCTTAATGCAACATTTTTAAGTATGGCTATTGCCAATGGATTAACCATGGCAATATCTAATCCAAATCAGAATTTGTTAATGAGTACAGCTTTGGCTGCTAATCTGCTAAGGAATAAGAATGATGCTGATATTATATACATCGAAAGAATGAATGCATTAACAGAGGCTGGTGTAGATGCCAATGGTGGCAATGTGTCTTTAGCGACCGCAGCTAAGGTAAAGGCTGAAAGTACTGAACAAAAGCCTTCAGATGTACTAAAGATTGCAGTACTAAAGGGAAAGAAAAATAATATAGAAGAATGTACAAAGGCCTGTCTGGATGCAGGTGATGATCCACAGATGCTTTTAAATGATGTTTTGATTCCTGCTATCAATGAGGTAGGTGATCTCTTTGAAAAAGGGAAATATTTCCTTCCTCAGCTTATTGCCAGCGCTGAAACTATGAAAAGTTCTATTGAAATATTAGAACCACTTTTGATGGCTGGTAATGATTCAGAAAAGATGCCTACAATTGTAATTGCTACAGTTGAGGGTGATATTCACGATATAGGTAAGAATCTTGTTGCACTGATGCTTAAAAATTATGGCTTTAATGTTATTGATTTAGGTAAAGATGTTCCGAAGGAAACAATTGTAGCGGCTGCAAAAGAACATGATGCGGATATAATTGCATTATCAGCACTTATGACCACTACTATGAAGCAGATGGATGAGGTTAATAAACTTGTTAAAGCAGAAGGCTTAAAGGCAAAAGTTGTAATTGGTGGTGCAGTTACAAGTGAGCATTATGCCAATGAGATAAACGCGGATGGTTATAGCAAGGATGCAGCTGATGCTGTTAAACTGTGTCAGAGACTGCTTAATATGTTATAGGAGTAAAGAAGATGGAAGAAAAGACTTTAGAAACAATTGATTATGTTAAAGAGATAAGAGATATTAATAAAAAGAGGCTATTTTGGACAAGAGTTTCAGTTGTTCTAGTAGCAGTTATGGTTGTGCTTTTTGCTATTGTCGTACCAGTTGTGATTAGGACACTTAATGTTGCACAGCAGACTATGGTTAAGGCTGATGAGGCATTAAGTCAGGCTGAAGATATTATGACAGACATGACATCTACTATAGATTCTATGGAAAAAGCTGTTGATTCTATTACAGGTCTGGTGGACGACAGTTCAGAGAGTCTGGTACAGGCATTTGATAATATTAATTCCATTGATTTTGAAGGACTTAATAATGCAATTGTTGATCTTGGTAATGTTGTTGAACCTTTAAGCAAGTTCTTTGGTGCTTTCAGATAAGAAAAATATAATAGATAGTTTACATAAATGATACATTTGTTGTATACTATTAAATCATAAAATTTTGTTATTTATACGGAGAATGTAAAATGACAGGTGCAGATATAATGGTAAAATGCCTTATTGAAGAAGGCGTAACAGAGATATATGGTTATCCGGGTGTTGCAATTGCTCCTTTTTATGAAGCAGTTCGTTCCTCTGGTAAGATTCATGCAACTTTGGTTCGTACAGAACAGTCGGCTGCTCATGCTGCAAGTGGCTATACAAGAATTAATAAAGAGATTCCAGGCGTATGTGCAGTAACATCAGGTCCTGGTGCAACTAATTTGATTACAGGTATTGCTACAGCTTTTGCAGATAGTATCCCTCTTATTTGTATTACAGGTCAGGTAAAGAGTGAATTAATAGGTGGAGATGTATTCCAGGAGGCAGATATTACAGGTGCGTGTGAATCATTTGTTAAGTATTCTTATCTTGTAAATGATGTTAACGATATACCACGTATCATGAAAGAAGCATTTCACGTTGCTAATACAGGTCGTAAGGGTCCTGTGCTTATTGATGTGCCTATAGATATGCAGCAGGCTGATGTTAAGAAGTTTGTATATCCAGATGAGGTTAATATGCGTACATATAAGCCTACTGTTAAAGGCAATATGGCACAGATTAATAAGGTAATTAAGGAATTAGAGAAGGCAAAAAGACCACTTATTTATGCAGGTGGAGGTGTCATTCTTTCGGGTGCGGGTGATAAGCTTGAAGAGTTTGCTAAAATGCATAATATTCCAGTTGTTTCTACTATGATGGGAATTGGTGTATTGCCAACTAACCATGATTTGTATTATGGAATGGTTGGTAACAATGGAAAAGCATATGCCAACAGAGCTGTAGCTGAGAGTGATGTAATAATTGTAGTAGGTGCAAGAGTTGCAGACAGAGCTGTCAATCAGCCAGATTTAATTACAAAAGATAAGGTTATGATTCATATAGATGTCGATCCTGCTGAAATTGGTAAGAACGCTGGACCATCTATTCCACTTGTTGGAGATGCTTCATATATTTTTGATGACTTACTTGTTAAGGAATTTGATGCTGACTATTCTGAATGGATTGATACATTAGATGGTTATAGAAACAGACTTGAGGTTAAGCTGGATTCTCAGGGAGATTTTGTTGATGCTCCTACATTTATTAAAAAGCTTACTTCAGCCATGAAAAAGGATTCTATCTATGTTGCCGATGTTGGACAGAATCAGTTATGGTCTTGCGGCTATGCACAGATTATAGATGGAGATTTTCTTACAACAGGCGGTATGGGAACAATGGGTTATTCTATACCTGCAGCCATGGGCGCAAAGATGGCGGCACCTGACAGACAGGTTGTTGCAGTATGTGGTGATGGTTCATTTCAGATGAGTATGTGTGAACTTGCTACTATCAGACAGAATAATGTTGCGGCAAAGATTATTGTGTTTAATAATGGATACCTTGGGCTGGTTAGACAGTTCCAGCATTATAACTATGCTGATAATTACTCGGTTGTAGATTTATCAGGTAATCCTGATTTAGAGAAACTTGCAAGTGCATATGATATGCCATTTATTCGTGTTCATAACATGGATGAGGTTGATGACGCAATTGAGAAGTTCCTTAAGGACGATAACAGATATCTTATGGAATGTTTGATTAACCCTATGGCGGTTGTTAAATAGGGAGATAAGAATATGAGAAGAATTTATTCAGTTTTAGTTGAAAACAGGTCGGGTGTACTTGGCAAAGTTGCAGGCCTTTTTAGTAGAAGATGCTATAATATCGACAGTCTTGCAGTTGGTGAGACAGATGACCCGGATGTTTCCTGTATGACAATTGTCAGCAGTGGTGATCAGAGAACTATAGAGCAGATTGAAAAACAGCTTAATAAAAAGCTTGATGTAATTAAGGTAAAAACATTTGATGAACAGTCTGCTATAAGTCGTGAACTGATGCTGATTAAGGTAAAATACAACAAGAATACTCGCAGTGATATTATGGAAAACTGCGATATTATGGGAGCAAAAATTGTAGATATCAGTAAAACACATATGATTATAGAGATGTGTGACACTCCTGAAAGAACTTCTATATTTATGAATATGCTTACTGGTGTGAGTATTGTAGAGGTTGCAAGGACTGGATGCCTTGCATTACAGAAGTGTTCTGAAGAATAAAGATTTATTTGTAAGGGTGAAATCTATGATTTCATCCTTATTTTAAGATTAAATAAAACGGAGATTTATAATGATTTTAGACGTTAGTAACTTATGTCATGGTTTTGGCGACAGAGTAATATTTGATAATGTTTCATTCAGATTGCTAAAAGGTGAACATATTGGACTTGTTGGTGCCAATGGTGAAGGAAAGTCTACATTTATGAGCATTGTTACTGGCTCTATGGATCCTGAAGATGGCAAAGTAACATGGGCAAAGAATGTAAAGGTTGGGTATCTTGATCAGCATACTGTCCTTGAACAAGGGATGACTATAGGTGATGTTCTTAAGTCTGCTTATGAAGAACTTTTCTCTATGGAATCAAGAATTAATGAGATTTGTGAGGAACTTGCTGATGCTGACGAAGATACAATGAATGACTTACTGGCAGAAATGGGAGAACTTCAGGATCTTCTTGACGCACACGACTTCTATCAGATTGATACTAAGGTTGAGGAAATCGCAAGAGCCTTTGAGATACTTCCACTGGGTCTTGACAGAGAGGTAACTGATCTTAGTGGTGGTCAGAGGACAAAGATTCTTCTTGCAAAGCTTTTATTGCAAAAGCCGGAGGTACTTCTTCTTGATGAGCCAACTAACTATCTGGATGCTCCTCATATTGCCTGGCTTAAAAGATACTTACAGGAGTATGAAAATGCATTTATTCTCATTTCTCATGATATTCCTTTTTTGAATGATGTAGTTAATATCATTTATCACATGGAAAATGGAAATCTTGACAGATATGTAGGTGATTACAATAAATTTAAAGAAGTCTATGAAGTAAAGAAGGGACAGCTTGAGGCAGCTTATAGAAAGCAACAGCAGGAAATCAGTGAGCTAAAAGATTTTGTTGCCAGAAATAAGGCTAATGTAGCAACCCGTAACATGGCTATGTCAAGACAAAAGAAGCTTGATAAGATGGATGTTATTGAATTAGCAGCTGAGAAGCCAAAGCCGGAATTTAATTTTAAAAATGCAAGAACAGCCGGAAAGGTCATTTTTGAAACTCAGGATCTTATAATTGGATACGATAAGAAGCCACTTTCAAAACCAATAAATCTTCGTATGGAACGAGGAGAAAAGATTGCTCTTATTGGTACAAATGGAATTGGTAAAACAACATTTTTAAAGAGTGTTTTAGGGCTGATTGAACCTGTTTCTGGAAAAGCTGCTTTAGGAGATTACCTGTATAAAGGTTATTTTGAACAAGAGGTTACACCATCAAATAATACCTGTATTGATGAGATATGGGAGGTGTTCCCAAGCTTTTCACAGTATGAAGTAAGATCGGCTTTGGCAAAGTGTGGTTTGACTACCAAACATATTGAGAGTCTTGTCAGAGTATTATCCGGAGGAGAACAGGCAAAGGTAAGATTGTGCAAGCTTATTAATACTGAAACTAATATATTACTTCTTGATGAGCCGACCAACCATCTTGATGTAGATGCAAAAGATGAGCTTAAGCGTGCATTAAAAGAATATAAGGGGGCAATTCTTTTGGTATGTCATGAACCTGAATTTTATGATGGACTTGTTGACAAGGTTTGGAATCTTGAGGAGTTTTCCTTATTAAGTTAAGAAATATTAAAAAATCTATTGACATTAAATCAATTCAATGCTTTAATGTACTAAACTGATGAAGAGGAGTAAGTAATTTTTACATCATCTGTTAAGAGAGAGTCACAGTGGCTGGAATTGTGATAGCAGACGTAATTATGAATGGACCTCTGAGGGCGAACAGAAAGCATAGCTAGTATGGGAGACGGAGCTGGACTCTCCGTAATTAAAAGTCAGCATATGATAGTATGTGTTAATACCTAATATGCATTAAGAGGATGATTTTTCATCAAGCCGGGTGGCACCGCAGGTTTTGTTATTCCTGTCCCAGCATTACTAGTATGTGATGCTGGGATTTTTTTATGAATTTGAAGTGCTTGTTTTATGTCAGGTGTTTACCTGACATGAAAGTAAAGCAAAGTGAGGTATTTATGATTTTAGACAAAATAGTTGAAGATAAAAAGGTTAGACTGGTTGAACATAAGCAGAGAATTTCTGACATGGAAATGAGAAAACTTTGTGAAGATGAGATGAAAAAGAAAAGCAGACCTCAGAACCTGTTTTTTAATAATTTGTCTAAACCGGGTATTTCTATTATTGGTGAATTTAAGAAGGCATCGCCAAGTCTTGGTAAGATTGATGTTAAAGTTGATTTGATGGATAGAATTGAAGACTATAATGCTTCTGTAGATGCTATTTCATGTCTTACCGAGGAAGACCATTTTAACGGTAATGTTGATTATCTTAAAACTATAAGAGCAAAGTCGGAATTACCGATTATAAGAAAAGATTTTATGATTGAGGAATATCAGTTCTTTGAAGCCAAAGCAATAGGTGCTGATGCTGTTTTGCTTATAACAGCTATTCTGGATGATGCTCAAATGAAGGACTTTTATCAGTTATCAAGAGACCTGGAACTTGATGTATTAGTTGAAACACATGATGAGTATGAAATTGAAAGAGCATTAAAGATTGATCCACGTATAATTGGCGTTAATAACAGAAACCTTAAGGATTTTACTATTTCACTTGAGAATACAGGAAGACTTAAAAAGTATATTCCTAATGATAAGGTATATGTTGCAGAAAGTGGTATAATGAGTGACGAAGACGTTAAATATCTTAAAGAAGTTGGCGTTGACGCATTTTTAATTGGAAGAGCCTTTATGGAATCGGATAATCCAAGAGAATTAGCTAAAAAATGGAAAAGCTTTTAGTGATTAAACTGGAGATTGCATATGAAGATTAAGATATGCGGTATTACAAGAATTAATGAAACTAAATATCTGAATGAAGCTCAGGTTGACTATGCTGGTTTTGTCTTCTATGAAAAAAGTAAAAGGAATGTGACAAAAGAAAAGGCCAGGGAACTTATGAGTGGCCTTGATTTTGATATTAAAAAGGTTGCGGTTATGGTATCGCCAGATGAGGACATGATTGAGTCCTTGAAACCACTTGGCTTTGATTATTATCAGATCCATAAGCAGCTGACAAAAGAGGTTTTGGCTGCAGTTGATAAACCAGTCTGGTACGCGGTTAATATAGACAACGAGGAGGAACTTGCTGCAAAGCAGGAGTTTATTGATAACCTTGATGAAGAACTTGGTTCAAAGATAGAGGCAATTGTTGTGGATGCTCCTCAGTTTGGAAGCGGGCAGACATTTAATTGGCGTAAGAGTAAGCGACTTAAAAAGGCGGGTTCTCAATCGCCGCCAACGTCAATACTTGAAAGATTTACATTTGTACTGGCGGGTGGGCTAAGACCAGAAAATGTGGCTGAAGGAATTGAACTTTTTAATCCTGATATAGTGGATGTAAGCTCAGGTGTTGAAGGTACAGATGGTAAAGATAAAGCTCTTATAGATGCATTCGTTGATGCGGTAAGAGCAAACCAATAATAAAGGAGAATTAGTTGATGAATACAAAAGCATATTATGGTGAATACGGTGGACAGTACGTAGCAGAATCACTTATGAATACACTTGATGAAATTGATAAGGCATTTGAGGAAGCAATCAAAGATCCAGAATTTATTAAGCAGTATCAGTATTATCTTAAGCAGTATGTTGGAAGAGAGACCCCTCTTTATCTTGCAGAAAGACTGTCAGAGAAATATGGTACAAAGATTTATCTTAAAAGAGAGGACCTTAATCATACAGGTGCTCATAAGATTAACAATGTTCTTGGTCAGATATTACTTGCAAAACGAATGGGTAAGACAAAGATTATTGCTGAAACAGGTGCAGGACAGCATGGTGTAGCAGCGGCAACAGGTGCAGCGCTTTTCAATATGGAATGTACTGTATATATGGGTAAGGAAGATGTTCAGAGACAGGCGCTTAACGTTATGCGTATGGAAATGTTAGGTGCTAAGGTTGTTTCTGTTGAATCAGGAAGCAATACACTTAAGGATGCTACAAATGAAGCAATCAGAACATGGGCTAAGACAGCAGAGGATACATTCTATATAATTGGATCTGCAGTAGGTCCTCATCCATATCCAAAGATGGTAAAGGAATTCCAGGCAGTAATAAGTAGAGAAGCAAAGAAGCAGCATTATGAAGTTGAAGGAAAACTTCCAGATGTAGTAATGGCTTGTATCGGTGGTGGTTCTAACTGTATCGGTATGTTTGCAGACTTTATTGACGAGCCATCAGTTGAGTTAATTGGCGTTGAGGCTGCAGGTAAAGGTGTAGATACAGATGAACATGCAGCATCTATGGCTAAGGGACGTCCTGGTATCCTTCACGGATCACGTTCATATCTTCTTCAGGATGAGGATGGAAATATTCAGTTAGCACATTCTATTTCAGCTGGACTTGATTATCCAGGTGTAGGACCTGAGCATGCATATCTGCATGATACAGGAAGAGCAAAATATGTTCCTATTACTGACGTAGAAGCGATGGATGCTCTTATGGAGCTTACAAGAATGGAAGGTATTATTCCTGCAATTGAAAGTGCACATGCTATGGCTTATGCATTTAAGAAGGCGAAAGAAATGACACCAGATCAGTCTATGATTGTTTGCCTCTCAGGACGTGGTGATAAGGATGTAAACACAATTTCAAATTACCTTGCAGGTAAGGGATATCTAAACTAGAAAAGGAGAAGAAGCAATGGCTAATCGTATAGAAGAAAAAATGAATGCCTTAAAAGCAAAAGGCGAGAAGGCATTTATAACATATATAACGGCTGGACTTCCAGATATGGAGCATACAGCACAGATAGTAAAAGCACAGGAAGGCATTACAGATGTAATTGAACTTGGAATTCCATTTTCTGATCCAACAGCAGATGGTCCTGTTATCCAGCAGGCAAGTTATGAAGCTATTTTAGGTGGTGCTTCACTTAAGAAGACATTTACTATGGTTGAGAAACTTCGTAATGAAGGTCTTACAATGCCACTTGTATTTATGATGTACTATAACACAATTACCAATTATGGTATTGAAGCTTTTGTTAAAGAATGTAACAGAGTTGGTATAGATGGTCTTATTGTTCCAGACCTTCCATATGAGGAGCAGGAAACACTAGTGGCAGAACTTGCTAAGGATGATACAACAATACTTGTTCAGCTTGTTTCACCTGTTTCAAAGGATAGAATTCCTATGATTCTTGAAAATGCAAAAGGATTTGTATACTGCGTATCATCTATGGGAGTTACAGGCCAGGCCGCTGATTTCCACAAGGAAGTAATTAATTATCTTACATATGTAAAAGAAAATTCAAAGATTCCTGTAATGATGGGATTTGGTATCAGAACAGCAAAAGATGTTGAGCCAATGAAGGACATAATTGATGGAGCAATTGTGGGTACACATTTTATCAATCTTATGAGAGAAAATGATTTTAAAGCTGATGCAGCTAAAGACTATGTATCTACATTCAAAAGAGAAATTAATGAATTATAAATAGACAGGTATGGGAATTGACACAAAAGGAGAAATAATATGATTAAGGAAGCTATTGAAAAAATCGTTATTAAAGAAGATTTGACTTATGAAGAAGCATATACAGTAATGAATGAAATTATGGATGGAGCAACAACTCAAACACAGAATGCAGCATTTCTCGCAGCTTTATCAGCTAAGAGCGCAAAAGCTGAAACAATCGATGAAATTAAGGGTTGCGCAGCTGCAATGCGTGAGCATGCACTCAAAGTCGAAACAGGCGATATGGATACATTTGAAATTGTTGGTACAGGTGGTGACAGAGCAGGAAGCTTTAATATTTCTACAACTACAGCGTTTGTAGCAGCTGCTGCAGGAATTAAAGTATCTAAGCATGGTAACAGAGCAGCATCTTCAAAGTCTGGTACAGCTGACTGTTTAGAAGCACTTGGTGCCAATATTGACCTTTCTCCAGAGAAGTGCGTTGACTTACTTAATAAGACAGGCTTCTGCTTCTTCTTTGCTCAGAAATACCATACATCTATGAAGTATGTTGGTGCAATCAGAAGAGAACTCGGTTTTAGAACAGTATTTAATATCTTAGGACCACTTACCAATCCATGCTGTCCAAAGAGACAGCTTCTTGGAGTTTATGATGAGTATCTTTGCCAGCCACTTGCACAGGTTCTTTATGAATTAGGTGTAAAGCGTGGTATGGTTGTATATGGTAAGGAAAAACTTGATGAGATTTCAGCAGTTGGACCAACAGCAGTATGTGAGTTTAAGGATGGCTGGTATAAGTCTTATGAGATTACTCCGGAAGAATTTGGCTTCAAACGTTGTAAGAAGGAAGATCTTGTGGGTGGCACGCCAGAGGAAAATGCACAGATTACTCTTGATATATTAAGTGGTAAAGACAGGGGACCAAAGAGAGACACTGTTTTAATGAATGCAGGTGCAGCGCTTTATATCAATGAGAAAGCTGAATCTTTGGCAGAGGGTATTAAACTTGCTGCTGAACTTATTGACAGTGGTAAGGCTCTTGAGGCTTTAAATAATTTTGTTAAGGAATCAAAGAACTAAAGTAGTTATTTGATTTTGAGTAACGATGAATTAGGAGATTATTATGAAAGAAATTGAAAAGTTAATGGGTGTTAGAGAAGGGATTAGAGTTGTAGATGCCACACTTAGAGATGGCGGACTTTGTAATGATTTTTATTTTACAGATGAATTTGTTAAGAAGTTATATCAGACAAATATTAAGGCTGGTGTAGACTATATGGAATTTGGTTATAAGGCTTCTAAGGAACTGTTTGATGTTAACAAATTCGGTAAATGGAAATTCTGTGATGATGATGCCATAAGAGAAGTTGTTGGTGATAACAATACTGATTTAAAAATTGCAGTAATGGCAGATGTAGGAAGATGTGATTATAAAAAGGATTTCTTACCAAAGTCTGAAAGTCCTGTAGATCTTGTCAGAGTAGCTACATATATCAATACAATTCCACAGTGTATCGATATGATTAATGACATATCTAAAAAAGGTTATGAAACTACAGTAAATATCATGGCAATATCTCAGGCACAGGAAAAGGATGTTGAGGTTGCACTTGATATGCTTGGTCAGACAGATGTTGGATGCTTCTACATCGTTGACAGTTATGGTTCGATTTATCCAGAACAGATGGCAAGAATTGCTGATAAATATTTAAAAGTTGCTGAAAAGTATGGAAAGAAGGTTGGTATCCATGCTCATAACAACCAGCAGCTTGCATTTGCCAATACAATTGAAGCTGTAGGATGTGGCGTTGATTATCTTGATGCAACTTATTCAGGAATGGGAAGAGGTGCTGGTAACTGTTATATTGAATCTCTTATTTCTTTCCTTCATAATCCAAAATATAATTTATTGCCTATTATTCAGTTTGTTCAGGATTATATTAATCCACTTAAGGAAACTGTAGAGTGGGGATATGATATGCAGTATCTTTTCACTGGGATTTTAAATCGTCATCCAAAGGCTGCTATTGATTATACAAAGGCAGGAAGAAAAGATTTGACAGAGTTATATAACGAAATAATACTTATGGATTAATCCTAAAAGGAGATACCTATGTTAACACCATCTGTAGAAAAGGTAAAAGAGTATTCAAAAGAATATAAATACGTTCCTGTAAAGAAGGAGATTTACTCTGATATTAAGACTCCAATCGAGGTTTTAAGAATTCTCAAAGGCCAGAGTAATCATGTATATATGCTGGAAAGTGTTGAGAATCAGGAAAACTGGGGACGATATACTTTCCTTGGTTATAAGCCTAGTATGTGCGTTACCTGTAACAATGGTGAGCTTACTGTTATAGATGACCAGGCTAATGTTTTATATCAGGAGAATACAGACCATCCGGCAAAATATATTAAGAAGGTCATTGAAGAACATAAGAGCCCTAAGATGGAGGACTTTCCGACATTTACAGGTGGACTTGTAGGATATTTTGCATATGATTACATCAAATACAGTGAACCCAAACTGTTCCTTGACGCAGAGGATGAGGAACATTTCAGAGATGTGGATCTTATGCTTTTTGATAAGGTTATATGCTTTGACAACGTTAAGCAAAAGATTGTTATTATAGCTAATGTTGCTACAGATGATGTTGAAATTGGTTATAAAGAAGCGGCTGATTCTATTGAAGAAATTATAGAACTTATAAAAAATGGAAAACCAGCAAAGATCGAACCAGGCAGATTAAAATCTGACTACAGAAAACTGTTTGATAAAGACCAGTTCTGCGCCATGGTTGAAAAGGCTAAGAAATACATCTATGAAGGGGATATCTTTCAGGTGGTTTTATCTAACAGACTTGATGCTGATTTTGAGGGAAGTCTTTTTGATACATACAGAGTTCTTAGAACTATTAATCCTTCTCCTTACATGTTCTATTTTTCAGGAGATGATATAGAGGTTGCAGGTGCATCTCCAGAGACACTTGTAAAGTGCAAAGATGGAGTGTTACATACTTTTCCACTTGCCGGAACAAGACCTCGTGGTAAAGATGCTAAAGAGGATTTGGCTTTAGAAAAAGAACTCCTTGCTGATGAGAAAGAACGTGCGGAACATAACATGCTTGTGGATCTTGGAAGAAATGATATAGGAAAGATTAGCTCATTTGGTTCTGTTGAAGTTGAAAAATATATGTCAATCGAGCGTTTTTCTCATGTAATGCATATTGGTTCAACAGTAAAAGGCGATTTAAGAGATGACTGTCATGTACTTGATGCGGTTGATGCAATATTGCCAGCAGGTACTCTTTCGGGTGCTCCTAAATTCAGAGCTTGTGAAATAATAAATGAATTAGAAAATAATAAGCGTGGTATCTATGGTGGCGCTATCGGATATGTTGATTTCACTGGTAATTTAGATACATGCATAGCAATTCGTATTGCATTTAAGAAGAATGGAAAGGTTTTTGTTCGTTCGGGTGCTGGGATTGTGGCTGATTCAATTCCTGAAAATGAGTACCAGGAATGTATTAATAAAGCCAAAGCCGTTATGTCTTCCATTGAAAAGTCACAGGAGGTATAAGAAATGATTTTACTAATTGATAATTATGATAGTTTTTCTTATAACCTGTTTCAGTTAATAGGAACTCTTGAGTCTGATATTAAAGTAATCAGAAATGATGAATTGACTATCAGTGAGATAGAAGATTTAAAACCGGATTATTTAATTGTTTCGCCAGGTCCTGGAAAACCATGTGACGCCGGAATATGTGAAGAAGCCATTGAATATTTTAAGGGTAAGATGCCGATTTTGGGCGTATGTCTTGGACATCAGGCTATTTGTGAAACATTTGGTGCTACAGTTAGTTATGCAAAGCAGCTTATGCATGGTAAACAGTCTGTTGTAAGTCTTGATACATCTTCAAAAATTTTTGAAGGTTTTGGCGAAAAGACAGCTGTTGCAAGATACCATTCACTTGCCGCTGTTAAGGAGACAGTACCGGAGTGTCTTAAGGTTATTGCACAGACTGATGACGGGGAAGTAATGGCTGTTGAGCATAAGGATTATCCGGTTTATGGATTACAGTTTCATCCTGAATCTATACTTACACCAGAAGGTATGGAGATGCTTAAAAATTTCCTTAAAATTCATATATAGGCTATTGTTTTTCATACATTGACAACGCAAATAATGGCTTATATAATGGATAAAGAGATTTTTGAGGTGATAGTATGAAAAGGAAAGTATTTCAGATTCTCGCAGAAAATAATGCAGGTGTTCTTAGCAGAATATCTGGTCTGTTTTCAAGAAGAGGATATAATATAGAGTCAATTACAGCGGGTGTTACAGCTGATCCTAAGGTATCAAGAATTACTATTGTTGCCAATGGTGAAGATGAAGCGCTTGATCAGATTGAAAAGCAGCTTGCAAAGCTTGTTGACGTATGTGATATCAGAGAACTCAAGCCAGAGTCAAGTGTTTATCGTGAACTGGCTCTTATTAAGGTTAAGGCAGATGCTTCTACAAGAGAAGGCGTAATTTCGCTTGCTAATATTTTTAGAGCTAACATTATTGATGTTGCACCAGAAGGACTTATTATTGAGTTGACTGGTAACCAGGAAAAGATTGATGCATTTATCAGTCTTCTTAGCGGTTATGAAATTCTTGAACTCGCAAGAACAGGTATTGCTGGTTTAAGAAGAGGTACAGAGGATATTGTATATCCTAAAGTTGATTAGTATTTAACTTGGGTAACCAAGATCATTAAAAAATATTATTTTTTACATAGGCGAAAGCCAGGAAAGGAGTCATTAAAAATGGCACAGAGAATTTTTTATCAGCAGGATTGTAACTTAGCTGAATTAGAAGGAAAGACAATCGCTGTTATCGGTTATGGTAGCCAGGGACATGCACATGCTCTTAACGCTAAGGAGTCAGGCTGCAACGTAATCATCGGTCTTTACGAAGGATCAAAGAGCTGGGATAAGGCTGTAAAGCAGGGATTTGAAGTTTATACAGCAGCTGAAGCTGCAAAGAAGGCTGACGTTATCATGATTCTTATCAATGATGAACTTCAGGCTGACATGTACAAGAAAGACATTGAGCCAAACCTTGAAGCAGGTAACATGCTTATGTTTGCTCATGGTTTCAATATTCATTTCGGTTGTATCAACCCACCAAAGGATGTTGACGTTACAATGATCGCTCCAAAGGGACCAGGTCATACAGTACGTTCAGAGTACCAGGCTGGTAAGGGTGTTCCATGTTTAGTAGCTGTACATCAGGATGCTACAGGTAAGGCACTTGATAAGGCACTTGCTTACGCACTTGCAATCGGTGGAGCAAGAGCTGGTGTTCTTGAGACAACATTCAGAACAGAGACAGAGACAGACCTCTTTGGTGAGCAGGCTGTACTTTGTGGTGGTGTATGTGCTCTTATGCAGGCTGGTTTCGAAACACTTGTTGAAGCTGGTTATGACCCAAGAAATGCATACTTCGAGTGTATCCACGAGATGAAGCTTATCGTAGACCTTATCTACCAGTCAGGTTTCGCAGGTATGAGATATTCAATCTCTAACACAGCTGAGTATGGTGATTACATCACAGGTCCAAAGATCATCACAGAAGAGACAAAGAAGACAATGAAGAAGATTCTTTCAGATATCCAGGATGGTTCATTTGCAAAGGAATTCTTATTAGATATGTCACCAGCAGGACGTCAGGTTCACTTCAAGGCTATGAGAAAGCTTGCTGCTGAGCATCCAGCAGAGAAGGTTGGCGAGGAAGTAAGAAACCTTTACAGCTGGAATAACGAAGAAGATAAGTTTATCAACAACTAAGAAAAAGCGGAGCCCCCTTTAAAGGCTCCGCTTTTTCGATGGCTACAAATTTTGAAGAAATTTGTAGCAAAGAAGATAGATACAGAATTATGAAATAATTCTGTATCTTTTTGATTTTTCTGATATAATAACCTTTGAGCATTAAAAAGGAGGAAATTTATTATGGGAATGACTATGACACAGAAGATTCTCGCTGCTCATGCTGGGGTTAATACTCTTGAAGCTGGTCAGCTTATTGAAGTGAATCTTGATTTAGTTCTCGGTAATGATATAACAAGCCCAGTTGCTATTCATGAGATGGATAAGATGAAGGTGGATGGAGTATTTAACAAGGATAAGATTGCTCTTGTACCTGATCATTTTGTTCCAAATAAAGATATAAAGAGTGCTGAGCATTGTAAATGTGTCAGAGAATTTGCTAAGAAAAACGATATTACAAACTATTTTGAAGTAGGACAGATGGGTATTGAGCATGCGCTTTTACCTGAGAAAGGTCTTACAATCGCCGGTGATGTTATTATTGGTGCGGATTCACATACTTGTACATATGGTGCGGTTGGCGCATTTTCAACAGGTGTTGGTAGTACTGATATGGCTGCTGGTATGGCTACAGGTAAGGCTTGGTTTAAGGTGCCTGGAGCAATTAAGTTTGTTCTTAAGAATAAGCCAGCTAAGTGGATTAGTGGTAAGGATATTATTCTTCACATCATTGGTATGATTGGTGTTGATGGTGCACTTTATAAGTCTATGGAATTTACTGGTGATGGTATCCAGTATCTTACTATGGATGACAGATTTACAATTGCCAACATGGCTATTGAAGCAGGTGGAAAGAATGGTATCTTCCCTGTTGATGATTTATGTATGGCTTATATTAAAGAACATAGTAACAGAACTCCTGTTGTATATGAAGCAGATGAAGATGCTGTATATGATGAGACTATTGAGATTGATTTAAGCACACTTAAGCCAACGGTTGCTTATCCACATCTTCCAGAAAATACAAAGACTATTGATGAAGCAGTTGCTGATGATCTTGTAATTGATCAGGTTGTTATTGGCTCTTGTACAAATGGCCGTATGGATGACCTTAGAATTGCAGCTAAGATTCTTGAAGGCAAGCAGGTGGCTAAGGGTATGAGACTTATTGTTATCCCTGGTACACAGCAGATTTATCTTGATGCTATCAAGGAAGGTTTAGTCCAGACATTTATCAATGCAGGCGGTGTAGTTTCAACTCCTACATGTGGACCATGTCTTGGTGGATATATGGGTATCCTTGCTGAAAATGAGAGATGCGTATCAACTACAAACCGTAATTTCGTTGGACGTATGGGACATATTACTAGTGAGATTTATCTTGCAAGCCCAGCAGTTGCTGCAGCAAGTGCTATAGTTGGTAAGATTGCAAGTCCAGATCAGGTATAGGAGGAAAATGCGATGAAAAATGCTAAAGGTACAGTCATCAAATACGGTGACAATGTAGATACAGACGTAATTATTCCTGCAAGATATCTTAACAGCTCAGATCCTAAGGAACTTGCAACACACTGTATGGAAGATATCGATAAGGATTTTGTTAAGAATATGAAGCCGGGCGACATTATGGTTGCTCAGAAGAATTTTGGATGTGGTTCTTCAAGAGAACATGCACCAATAGCTATTAAAGCTTGTGGTATTAGCTGTGTTATCGCTGAAACATTTGCCAGAATTTTTTATAGAAATGCAATCAATATCGGACTTCCAATCATTGAATGTCCAGAAGCAGTTGCAGGTATTGAAGCAGGCGATGAGGTTGAAGTTGATTTCGACAGTGGTGTAATCACTAACGTTACAAAGGGCACTTCATTTAAAGGACAGCCTTTCCCAGCATTTATGCAGAAGATTATTGACTGCGAAGGTCTTGTAAACTACATTAACGCAGGTAATATGTAATATTTTGGCTTAAAAAAGGTCTTTTGATTCATTCAAAAGGCCTTTCTTTTTTGTTCATTTTATTAATATGATGTGATAAAATATATATGATTTGGACATTTTTGGAAAGGTTTTTCATATATGAGTTATAAGATATTAATTGCTGAAGATGATAATGATATTGTTGAAATTTTAAGACTTTATCTTGAGAATGAAGGCTTTGATCTTGTTATTAGCAGGGATGGAGAAGAAGCATATAAAAGCTTTGAGAAGAATTCTATTGATGTTGCTCTGATTGATATTATGATGCCTAAGCTCAATGGATATGAACTTATTAAAAAGATAAGAGATACATCTAATATTCCTATTATTGTTATGTCGGCAAAGAATATGGATAGTGATAAAATTCTAGGATTGACTTTGGGGGCTGATGATTATCTTACAAAACCTTTTAATCCTCTTGAAGTAGTTGCAAGAATTAAATCCCAGCTTAGAAGATTTTATGATCTTAATTCAAGTTCATCTGAAGAAAGCAATAATATTCTTGTAGTAGGTGAATTGGAACTTGATCCATCTAATTTGAATGTAAATAAGAATGGAGAGATTATTAACCTTACACCTACTGAGCTTAAGATTTTATCTTTGATGATGAAGACACCGGGTAAGATATATACCAAGATGCAGATTTTTGAAAATATTAATGGTGACTACTATGAGTCTGATGATAATACTCTGATGGTTCACATTTCGAAAATCAGAGAGAAGATTGAAGAAGATCCTAAGAATCCTCAATATTTGAAGACTGTAAGAGGACTTGGATATAAGATAGAGAAGCATTAGTCATGAAGAAAGATAATAAAGAACCTAAGAAAATAGTTATAAGTACAATTTCATCCAGTTTGATTACTTATATCATTATAATGACTGTACTCGCTTTGATATTTGGATTTATTACCTACGGATTTACCATGTATCAAATTACGGAGAACAGAGTAGCGTCAGATGAAGCTATTTTTATCTTCCTTTGTTTCTTTGTTGGTTTGTATTTATTACTTATGGTTTTATTCTGTCTTATCATTAGTAATCAGCTTACAAAACCACTCAAACTTCTTAGAGATGCGATAGAGAACTATAGTGCCGGAACATCAACTCATATTGAGTATGAAGGCCCTAAAGAATTTAAGGACATGGTGGACAGTTTTAATGATTTGTCTGACAGACTTCATAAAACTGAGATGGAGAACAGAAGACTGGCTGATGAAAAGAACAAGATGCTTGCAGATATCAGTCATGATTTAAAGACTCCTATAACTGTTATTTCTGGTTATGCAAGAGCTTTGCATGACGGATTAATTAAGGATGATGAGATACAGGATTATCTTAGAATTATTAACCAGAAAAGTGGAAGCGTAGCTGATCTTATTAATCAATTCTATGAATATAGTAAACTCGAACATCCGGAATTTTCTTTTGAGTTAAATAAGCTTAATGTTGCTGAGTTTTTAAGAGAATTTCTTGCCGATAAAATTGATGAACTTACAGTTAATGGCTTTGAACTTGAAGTAAACTTCCCTGATAATGAGGTTGGATACATATTGGGCAATGAGATGCAGCTAAGGAGAGTTTTTGAAAATCTTATTGCCAATACTGTAGCACATACCCCTAAGGGAACATTGCTTTCATTTGATATGGGATGTACCAGTGAAAAGGTACTGATTAGATATGAAGACAATGGAGGCGGTATTTCTGATGATGTCGCAGACAGAATATTTGAGCCTTTTGTGGTAAGTGATCCTGCAAGAAATAAATCAGGCTCGGGCCTTGGATTGTCCATCGCTAAAAAGATTGTCGAATATCATGGCGGTACAATTGTACTGGAAAAATATGCTGGTAAGAGTCAGACCAGCTATCTGATTACTTTACCATTATGCAACGAAGAAGAGGAATAGAGATTAAATGTACGCCTATTTTAAGGGTGTGGTTGCTGATATAGAAGAGGACGCACTGATTGTAGAAGTAAATAGTATTGGATATCGTATATATGTTACTAAGGATATGCTTGTATCATACAGACCAGGATCCAATGTGGTTGTTTATACATATACCTGTGTCAGGGAGGATGCCTTTATTCTCTATGGCTTTAATTCTAAAGATGAGCTGGAATTATTTAAGTTACTGATTACTGTAAGTGGAGTTGGCCCTAAGGTTGGTGTTGCGCTCCTTTCTGCACTTGATGCAAATAGTGTAAGAAGTGCTATTATTACTCAAAATTCAAAATTGCTTAGTTCAGCACCTGGAGTTGGAGGGAAGACTGCTAATCGCATAATTTTGGAACTTAAAGATAAGATTAATATAGGTGATATAGTAACTAATATCTCAGCTGATGATGAAGTTAATAGTAAAATAATTGAGTTAAGACAGGAAGCATATGAGGCGTTGACGGGACTTGGGGTTTCTTCGGTTGATGCTACCAAGGCGCTTAATGAAATAGAAATAACAGAAGATTCAAAGATTGAAAGCATTATTAAACAGCTATTAGCTAAGATTTGAAGATAGTGTTTAAGATGGAGATTAGTATGAATCAGCGTGTTTTACAGACATCTGTAATTGAAGATGATTTAAAAAATGATAATGTGCTTAGACCTCAGCATTTAAAGGATTATGTTGGTCAAAAAGAAATAAAGGCTAATATAAAAATTTGTATTGAGGCTGCTAAAAGCAGAGATGAAGCATTAGACCATGTTCTTTTTTATGGACCTCCTGGTTTAGGAAAAACTACTTTAGCTTGTATTATTGCCAATGAGCTAGGAACTAATATTAAGATTACCAGTGGACCTGCTATTGAGAAACCAGGTGATATGGCTGCGATATTAAGTGGCATGCAAAAGGGTGATGTATTGTTCATAGATGAGATTCATCGTCTGACAAGGCAGGTAGAGGAAGTACTTTATACAGCCATGGAAGATTATGCCATTGATATTATGATTGGTAAGGGTACTACTGCAAAATCTGTTAGAATTGATTTAGAACCATTTACGCTTATAGGTGCAACAACTAAAGCTGGCAGCTTGTCGGCTCCTCTTCGTGACAGATTTGGAGTAATACACAGACTGGAATTTTATGATGATGAAGAATTAACAACTATCATCAATAACTCAGCACATAAACTTGGCGTTGATATAGAGCAGAGTGGTGCTCTTGAGATGGCAAAAAGAAGTCGAGGAACACCTAGAATCGCTAACAGATTTCTTAAGAGAGTAAGAGATTATGCACAGGTTAAGTACGATAATGTTATTACTGAATTTGTTGCAAAAGAAGTTCTCGATCTTATGGATGTTGATGAAAAAGGATTGGATAAGACTGACAGACTGATTCTTAGAACTATGATTGAAAATTACGGTGGTCGTCCTGTTGGAGTTGGTGCTATAGCTGCTTCAATAGGTGAGGATGCTGATACAATAGAAGATGTTTATGAGCCATTTCTGGTATTAAAAGGATTTATTAACAGAACGCCAAGGGGCAGAGTTGTTACAGAAAATGGATATAAACATCTTGGGATTGAATATAATGCCTGATTTTGTGGGTATTGCATTTACTATAGGGGTTTTATATAATTGTTTATAGATTTAAAGAGGGGTTAGTTTTTATGGCAATTAAGACTGATACAGAAGTAATTATTGGTGGTAAGGTTTATACTATATGTGGTTATGAAAGTGAGGAATATCTTCAAAAAGTAGCTTCATATATTAATAATAAGCTGGGTGAGTATAATAGCATGGATGGCTTTAGAAGAGCTCCTATGGACATGCAGAATGTACTTATGCAGATTAATCTTGCGGATGATTATTTCAAAGCAAAGAAACAGATTGCTTCTATGGAAGAAGATATGGAAGCAAAAGAAAAAGAGTTATATGATATTAAACATGAACTCGTAACTACTCAGATCAAGATGGAAAATCTTGATAAAAATCTTAAGAGTGTGAAGGAAGAATTATCTGAAAAAGATAAGAAGATTGTTCAGCTTGAAACACAGCTTAAGCATAAATGATCTTGAACGGAATCTTTTTGCAGAGATTCCGTTGTTTTTATATATAGGTAATGTTTTATGAATAAACCCGAACTTCTAGCACCTGCAGGGGATTTTGAATGTCTTGAAGCAGCTATTAATGCAGGTGCAGATGCAATTTATCTTGCTGGTAAAGAATTTGGTGCGAGAGCTTCTGCAAAGAATTTTTCGAAAGAAGAACTTATTCGCGCAATTGAACTGGCACATCTTTATGGCAAGAAAATCTATTTAACACTGAATACACTTATTAAGGAACGTGAATGGGACACATTGACGTCTTTTTTAAGACCCATTTATGAGAGTGGACTGGATGGCGTTATTATTCAGGATATGGGTTTGATCGATTTTATGAAAACTAATTTTGAAGGTCTTGAACTTCATGCTAGTACTCAGATGACTGTGACGGGAGTGTATGGTGCTAAAATCCTTAAGGAAAGAGGGATTGTGAGAGTAGTACCAGCACGAGAACTGTCACTTGACGAAATATCTGAAATTCGTAAAGATGCCGATATCGAAGTAGAAACATTTATTCATGGAGCAATGTGTTACTGCTATTCGGGACAATGTTTGTTTAGTTCATATCTTGGCGGAAGAAGTGGTAATAGAGGCAGATGTGCCCAGCCTTGTCGTCTTCCATATACTGTTGGATGTGGCAATAAATATATAAAGAAGGAAGACGTTAAATATCCTCTTAGTCTTAAAGATATGTGTACACTTAATAGTATCGATAAGTTGATAGATGCAGGGATAGATTCTTTTAAAATTGAAGGAAGATTGAAGAGCCCCGAATATGTTGCAGGAGTTACATCAATATATAGAAAATATATAGATGAATATCTTGAAAATAACATTTTGAAGATTAATAAAAAAGATATAGATATATTGTCTGGTCTCTATATCAGATCTGAGCAGAGTGATGGTTATTATTTTAGGCATAATTCTGATGACATGATTACGAAGCTGTCTCCTTCATACAATGAAACTAATTCTGCTGTGGTTGAAAAAATTAATAGCGAATTTGTGAAGGCAGTTGAAAAAAAGAAAATTATAGGTATTGCGACCCTTGTTGTTGGAGAACCGGCATCTATTATTGTAAAATATGGTAATAAATTTGTGGAAGCAGAGGGAGAGTGTGTTCTTGAGGCACTTAACAGACCTTTGTCTGAAGATGATGTAAGAAAGCAACTTCTAAAAACAGGAGAAAGTTTATTTGATTTTGAAAAGCTTGAAATTCAGATGGATGATAATTGCTTTATGCCTGTTAAAGCGTTAAATGAGTTAAGACGCAAAGCATTTGATAAACTAAAGGAGGCACTGTTATGATTAAGCCTGATATTAGTGTTTCAATAATGCGAATAGAACAGCTTGCAACTATTCTTAAGTATGATGTTAAAAAGATATACATTCCCTTTGATTTATTCTTCTGGGGATTAATTGGCGTTGAGGATGTTGATAATATTCATGCTGATAATAAGCAGGTATATATCAGTATGCCAAGAATAATACGAAAAAGAGATGAAGAATATCTTGATAGCCTTAAAGAGTTTCTGCTTTTAGGCAAAGCGGATGGGATTTTATTAAAGAATATTGAGGAAGTTGGATATATCAATTCATTAGAGGAGTCTCTTAAAAATGAATTTATTTCTATTAACGGAAAAATAGAAGGTTATACATCTTTAATGATAGAAACAGATTATGAATTGTATAACTGGAATAAGAGTTCTTTGGCATTTAATAAATCATTTTCTTCTAAACAGACTGTTCCTATGGAACTGTCTGTTCATGAGATTAAGGAATTAGGGGATAAAGAACTAATTTATCCAGTATATGGAAGGGCACCATTGATGGTCACGGCTAACTGTGTGAAAAAGACTACAGGTAATTGTATGGCTGATTGCACTCATGGCAGTTTTGAGTGGAGACTGAATGATAGAAAAAATAAGCAGTTTTTGGTTTATTCAAGCTGTATACACTGTTACAATGAGATTTTTAACAGTGTTCCTACATCATTGCATAGACAGGTAGTAGATATTATACAAGCTGGCTTTAGTGATTTTCGCATAGATTTTACGGATGAAGATAATAAATTAATTGATCGGATTCTTGATTATTATATTGTAAGTAATAGAAAGGGCTCGTTCCCTGTCGCAGATTATACGACGGCTCATTTTAATAAGGGAGCAATTTGAGTTTATGTTGTTTTACATTGCAGAGTTATCAAAGTTCATAATGGCGGGAATTATCGTTTTATACATATTTGAATGTGGATTATATATGTTTAAGATGAAAAATCCTTATGACTGTAATGGTATATATATCAGACAAAGAATTTATATATTCTTTATTAATGCCATTGCTTATATAACTATGTGCCTGCGAAGTGGTAAATATGACTATTTGCTGTATGGCACGGTTGTAATATTGATATTGTTTTTTGGTATGGCTTTAACAATATTATTATATCCGAAACTTGATCAATTGCTGATTAACAATATGATTTTACTTTTGGATATTGGTTTTATTATTCTTACAAGATTAAGTGTAAACAGAGCTATCAAGCAGTTTTGCATAGTTGTTGTTTCTATTGCAATAGCTTTGGTTGTTCTATTTATTATTAAGAAATTTGAACAGATTAAAGACTATGGGGCTGTATATGCGGTGCTTGGCATTGTTATGCTGGGAGTAGTTTTGATTCTTGGTCAGATGACTAAGGGAGCTAAGTTGGCATATACCATAGGTGGTATCACAATTCAGCCATCGGAATTTGTTAAAATTGTATTTGTTTTTTGTATGGCGGTATTTTTATCCCGTGCCAAAGGCTTTATTGATTACTGCATAGGTGCCTGTATTGCGTCTTTGCATGTAATCATTCTGGTTTTGTCTAAGGATTTGGGTAGTGCTCTTGTATTTTTTGTAGCATATTTGATTATGCTTTTTATTGTATCCCGAAACTATGGATTTTTGTTAATAGGTATTATTTTAGCATCCCTTGCCTCTGTTGCAGCATATTTTTGTTTTCCTCATGTCAGAGTCAGAGTTCAGGCCTTTGTTGATCCATTCAGTAAAATTGACAATCAGGGTTACCAGATTACGCAGTCATTATTTGCTGTCAGCTGTGGTAATTTTTTTGGAACGGGGTTGATGAAAGGATCACCTTCGGATATTCCGACGGTAGAATCAGATTTTATTTTTTCTGCTATATCTGAAGAGATGGGAATTATCTTTTCTATTGCCATGTTATTTGTCTGCCTGTTTTCTTTTGCGGTTATTCTGAAGAATTCTCTTGAGGAAAAAGACAAGTTCTATAGAACGGTTTTGATTGGTATTGGTACAACCATGATTGTACAAACCTTCCTTACAGTAGGTGGAGGTGTTAAATTTATACCTTTAACTGGTGTAACTTTGCCACTTGTTTCTTATGGTGGTAGTTCTGTGTTATCTAGTATTCTGATGTATTATATACTGTTTGGAATTATTGACAGGAAGCGTGAGAATGACTATTTCGACTGGCTTGACAGTCTTGATGAAGATGATGAAGACGATATTTATGCGTATATTGAATATATTGATGATTTAAATGAGTACAAAAAGCAACAGGCGAAGGAAAGAAAAAAGAATAAAAAGAGAAGAAAAAAGACTGCTGTAAGACCATTGGAAACAAGACTTGTGCTGGCTTTATTTACATGTCTTTTTACTGCTATGAGTATATATTTGTGTGATTATGTTGTTCACAACGAACAGGAACTTATTAATAACAGTTATAACTCGAGACAAAGTAAACTGGCTTTGGAAAATACCAGAGGAAAAATATTTGATTCTAAAGGGAATGTCCTGGCACAGACACTTACTGATGTTAATGGTAAAGAGTATAGAAATTATCCATACGAGAATCTCTTTGCTCATGCTGTTGGATACTCAACCAAGGGTAAGACTGGCATTGAAAGTATGGCTAATTATTATTTAATTAATACCAGTGCTTCCATTGCACAGAAGGTGGAAAATGATATATCGGGTGAAAAAAATCCAGGTAATGATGTGTATACTACTTTTGACTATGATCTTCAGGAAATCGCCTATCGTTCCATGGGAATGTATAAAGGGGCAATTATTGTTTCAAATGTAAAAACTGGTGAAGTTCTTGCTATGGTCAGTAAGCCGGATTTTGATCCTAATAATATCGTTCTTCAATGGGACGAATTCATGTCCGATAATGAATCAGGAACTCTGCTTAATCGTGTAACACAGGGATTATATCCACCGGGTTCAACATTTAAAATTATTACAGCTTTGGAATATATAAAAGAAAATCCTGATAATTACATGACTTACAGATATTCGTGTAATGGATCTTTTAAGGGTGATGGAATAAAAATTAACTGTTTCCATGGTTCTGTCCATGGAAGTGAAAACTTCTTATCAAGTTTTGCGCACAGTTGTAACTCATCCTTTGCAAATATTGGTATGCAGTTAAATAGAGATTCCTTTGGTGCAACACTGGATAGTCTCTCGTTTAACGCCAATATGCCTACTCAGTATAATTATTCAGTTAGTAAACTTAATGTTAATAATAATACAGCTGATTATGATATGGCACAGATTGCAATTGGACAGGGTAAGGCCCAGATTACACCGATGCTTCTTAATATGATTACTAATTCCATTGCAAATAAAGGTATTGCTATGGAACCGAGAGTTCTTGACAGAGCAGTGACTTGTGATGGTGAAGTGTTAAAGAAGTGGGAGAATGCGGAATATAAGAGATTCATGAGCGAGGATGAAGCTGATGCAATGAAAAATCTTATGGAGTCTGTAGTAAGAGAAGGAACAGCTAAAGCAGGAATGTCGGGGGCAAATTATTCTGCTGCGGGTAAAACTGGTTCAGCCGAATTTGATAGTTTAAAACAGGATTCCCATGCATGGTTTACCGGTTTTGCGCCTGTAGATGATCCTGAGATCAGTGTTACAATTATTGTTGAATCTATTGGTACAGGTGGAGATTATGCGGTTCCTATGGCTAAGCGTATATTCGATGCTTATTTTGACGAATACTAATATATGCTTTATACTTTAAAGTATAGAAAAGGAACTAGGTTATGATTGAAGCAGTTAGCTGCGGTGGGGTCGTTATTTTTAGGGGAAAGATCCTTCTGCTGTATAAAAATATACATAATAAATATGAAGGATGGGTACTGCCTAAGGGCACTGTTGAAGAAGGCGAAGAACACGAAGATACAGCTCTTCGGGAAGTACTTGAAGAAAGCGGTGCAAAGGCTACTATTATTAAATATATTGGTAAGAGTTCATATACTTTTACAGTACCTGGGGATGAAGTAGATAAGTCTGTTCACTGGTATTTGATGATGGGTGAGAGTTATTATAGTAAGCCACAGAAAGAAGAGTATTTTGTAGACAGTGGTTATTATAAGTATCATGAGGCCTATCATTTGCTTAAATTTCCAAATGAGAAAGAGATTTTGGAAAAAGCCTATAATGAATATCAGAAACTAAAGAAGAATGGCCTATGGGGCAATAAAAAATATTATTAATGTATGGTTACTTATTCTGAGAATTTATACCTTGGAGAAGGTGTTAATGAGAAAAAACTGAATAAGATAAAAAGAAACATTAGACAAGGCAGAGGCAGGTTTGATTTATATATTATTTCATTATCCAATAACAACAGTGATCAACTTGATATATTTCATAATGCCATGTTTAAACAAAAATTATATCGTAAATTTGATATAAGAATAGTAGGTTTGGCAGCTTCTTATGATGAGGCATTACTAGTGGTTCAGGGGATTTTAGAGGATACTATTGAAAAAAATGGTAATGCTAATATGAAGAAGTATTTGATTGATAATTTTGTATAAAGTATGTTGCTGATTTTGACGGGTATCTTAAAATTCATAGGTCTATTTATATTGGCTATTTTAGGAGTTGTTTTATTGCTTATTTTGATTGTACTTTTCGTACCATTAAGATATAAAGCAGATGGCCATATATCAAAAGAAAAAATAGATGTTAAATTAAATGCATCCTATTTGCTTCATATTATTAGCTTTTGGTTTGTGTTTTTAAAAGAGATTGATTATTTCCTAAAAGTATTTGGGATTAAATTTAATCTTAAAAATCGTAAGAAAAAAGTAAAAAAGCAGAAAATAGATACTAATAAAAAACAAGATATTGACTCTTCAAAAACAGAAAATTATAAAACAGAAAATCTTGTTTACACTGTGCAGGTATCTGAGGAAAAGTCTGAGGCTGATAATGATACTGAAGATAATGCGGAAACTGAAGTAACTACTGAATCTAAAGAGAATGAAGATACTAAGGTCAAAACAGAAGTTGATATAAAAGAGAAAAATACTTCTAATAATGGTATTAAGTTTTATCTTGAGATATTGTGTGCAAATGAAACGAAGGAAGCTTTTAAAACCTGCAAGTATAGAATTGGTAAAGCGATAAAGAGTATATTACCAAGAAAAGGAAAAATATATATTTGTTTTGGTTCTGGTGATGCAGGACTTATGGGAGAAATGCTGGGATATTATCAGGCATTATACCCTTTTATTGGCCATGTAATAAGCTTTGTTCCGGTTTTTACTGAAAAGTATTATGAAGTTGATGTAAGGTTTAAAGGAAGAATACATCCAATTGGAATATTGTATCACGTTATTCGTATATTACTTGACAGAAATTGTAGAAGATTAATTAAATTATTTATAAAGAAAAAATAGGAGAAGATGGTATGAACAATAATTTTGGATCGGTTATGGAATCATTGTTAAAGGGCGTAGATTCAGTTTTATCTACTAAGACTGTAGTTGGTGAAGCAAAAGAATTTGGTGATACTATTATTTTACCACTTGTTGATGTTACATTTGGTATTGGAGCAGGTGGTTCTGCTGCAGAGAAGAAAGACGGAGCAGGTGGCGGTCTTACAGGCAAGATGAGCCCAAGTGCAGTATTAGTGATAAAGGATGGACATACAAAGCTTGTTAATATTAAGAATCAGGATACTCTTACAAAGATTCTTGATATGGTGCCAGATATTGTTGATAAATTTACAACAAAAAAAGAAGATAAGGACATGATAGGTGATGAGGAAGCTAAGGATTTAGCTTTCCCAGAAGATGAGGAATAATATTTGTGGAATCTTCCAAAGCACATATTATAGATGAAAATCTGAATACGATGAGTGAAGAAGAATTAAAAGATTTAAGACGTTTTCTGTTTGAAGAAAGAATTGCGTTATTATCTGAAAAGAAAGCTCAGGAAGAATTCTATGAAAAACTTATGTCAGAAAGACTGTCTTTTCGCGAAGAGATGAAACAACTTAATCTAAAGGTTTTATTAGAGCGTAAAAGACTTAAAGATGAACAGGCATTCTTTGATAAAAAATTAATGATTCTTCAGAGTGGGTTTGCGAATCTAGAGATGGATCGTAAGGCTTTTTTGAAAGAAAAAGAAAAGTTTTTAAAAGAGAAGAAGGATGTGAGTATTTCTCCGGCTAATACTTCATTGTTGTTTTCGGGTGTTACTTCTTATTTGGGACTTAGGAAAAGGTATAAGGAACTGCTCAGAATATTTCATCCAGACAATTTGGATGGTGATAATAATATGGCTGTCCTTATTAAAGAAGAGTATGAACGTTTGAAAGATAAATTTTAGCAATAAAAAAACACCCAACTGGGTGTTTTTTTATTAATCAAATTAAGCCTTTTCAACTGAACCTGATCTTAAACATCTTGTGCATACATGCATTCTCTTAGAAACGCCATTAACTTTGCACATAACACTTCTAACATTTGAATTCCAAATTCTGTTAGATCTTCTATGAGAATGGCTTACAGCGTTACCAAAATGTACGCCCTTACCACAGATTTCACATTTTGCCATGGTTTTTCACCTCCAAGCTTTTTCTTTCTTAAATCACAACATTAGTATAGTATCAAAGGTCTACATAAAAATCAAGTTCTTTTTTTACTTTTTTTCTATTATTTTTCAAAAATATTTATTGTTTCATTTTTTTACTATTTAATATATAATAATACAGGTAAAATTAGTGTTTAATGGACATATAAACCGAAAGGAGGTCCTTTGCATGAAGAATTCTTTAATGAACACTCATATGGGAAATATATCCATAGATAAAGAAGTTATTGCACAGTACGCAGGTTCCGTTGCCATGGAATGCTTTGGTATTGTTGGAATGGCTGGAGTTAATGTTAAGGACGGTATTGTAAAGCTTCTTAAGAAGGATAATTTCACAAGGGGTATTCAGGTTAGTTTAAAGAAAGACAGACTTGCTCTTGAGTTTCACGTAATAATTGCCTATGGTGTAAATATTCGTGCGTTATCGAATAATCTGATTGAGAGTGTTAAATACAAAGTTGAAGAATTTACGGGCATCGAAGTTGAAAAGATTGATATCTTTGTTGAAGGTGTTCGTGTAATAGACTAAGGAGGAGACCAAAGTGTCTAACGTGAGTATTGATTCTATTTTGTTATCAAAGATGTTTTTAGCGGGAGCTAAAAGCCTTGATTCTAAAAAAGAATGGATTAATGAACTTAATGTTTTCCCTGTTCCAGATGGTGATACAGGTACAAACATGACTATGACTATTATGTCTGCTGCTAAAGAGGTAGCATCGCTTAACAGTGATGATATGGTTACATTGTGTAAGACTATCAGTAGTGGATCACTTAGAGGAGCAAGAGGTAACTCAGGTGTTATTCTTTCACAGCTTCTTCGTGGATTTACAAAAGTAGTTAAAGAAGTCGAAGTAATAGATATCCCTGTTCTTGCTGAAGCTTGTGAGAAAGCTGTAGAAACAGCATATAAGGCTGTTATGAAGCCTAAGGAAGGTACAATTCTTACAGTTGCTAAGGGGATAAGTGATAAGGCACGAGAACTTGCAGATGCAGGCGAAACAGATATTTTAAAATTTGTTGGTGATGTGATTGCATATGGTAATGAAGTGCTTGAAAAGACTCCTGAGATGCTTCCAGTTTTAAAACAGGCTGGAGTTGTAGATTCCGGCGGACAGGGCCTTATGGTTGTTCTTCAGGGTGCATATGATCTTATGTGCGGCAAAGAAGTTGATATAACTGTAATGCAGAGCACTGTTACTCCTGGTGTTAGTAAGGTTGATTCTTACAAGGAAAGTATTGATTCGGAAGATATTAAATTTGGTTATTGTACTGAATTTATTATCATGCTTGAGAAATCATTCAATGTTAAAACTGAGATAGATTTTAAGAAGTATCTTGAATCTATTGGCGATTCGATTGTTGTAGTAGCTGATGACGAAATCGTTAAGGTTCATGTTCATACCAATGATCCAGGTATGGCCATTCAGAAAGCTCTTATGTATGGTTCGCTCAGCAATATGAAGATTGATAATATGCGTCTTGAGCATCATGAAAATCTTGTCAGAAGAAATGAGAATGGTGAAGCGGAAGCTGTTGAAAATGTTGAAATTAGTGCTGTAAATAAGAATACAGCTCCAACTGAACCTGAATTTACAATGGAGCATAAGGATGATGCTTTTGTTGCTATTTCTGTTGGTGATGGTATGGATGAGATATTCAAGAGTCTTGGTGTTGACCTTGTTATTTCAGGTGGTCAGACTATGAATCCATCTACAGAGGATATCCTTAATGCCATCGAGAAGATTAATGCAGATAATGTATTTATCTTACCAAATAACAAGAATATAATTCTCGCAGCAAACCAGGCTAAGGATTTGACTGAAGATAAGAATGTTGTTGTAATTCCAACAAAGACTGTTCCCCAGGGTATTACAGCTTTAATTAGTTATGTACCAGGCAACAGCGCGGATGAAAATGCTGAGATTATGACTGAAGATATTGGCAATGTAAAATCAGGTGAGGTTACATACGCTGTAAGGGATACAGTCATTGATGATAAGGAAATTAAATCTGGTGACTATATGGGTATCGGTGATGCAGGTATTCTTTCTGTTGGTAAGGATATGAACACTGTAGTACTTGATATGATAGATGCCATGGTTGATGATTCAACTGAGATTATCAGCATTTATTATGGTGAAGAAATTACTGAAGATGCTGCAAATGCTTTATCTGAAGAGATTTCTAAGAAACATGATGGATGTGATGTAGAAGTTCAGTATGGTGGACAACCAATATATTATTATATTGTTTCTGCTGAATAATTTGTTTTATAAGGCCAGCATTTATGCTGGCTTTTTTGTTATCGCAAAGTGAAATGGAGTTTTATGTGAATCTTGACAGTAAGGTTACAGAAATTAAAGGTGTTGGTGAAAAAACAGCAGCTTATTTAAAAAAACTAAAGATTGAAACAGTCAGGGACCTTATATTCTATATTCCGAGAGACTTTATTTTATTTAGCGAGCCATTAGAAGCTGATAAGTGTCTCGAACAGGGTAACTTTGCTATTTCGGGTTATTTTAAGAGTGGCTCATTTAACTCTGTAAAAAAAGGTCATCTTGATTTTAGCCATGTTGTTTTTGTGTCGGGTGGGAAGAATGTATATTTAACTTTGTTTAACATGCCGTATTTGAAAAAACAGTTGGATTATTCTTCTGAATATGTCATAAGAGGAACAGTTGAAATTGGAAAAGGTGGGGCATTATCAATGGTTCAGCCGAAGATTTATACGAAGTCTTCCTATGAAAGTATCCAAAATACTCTGCAACCCTTATACCCGCTTACAAAAGGACTTACTAATACTGCTATAAGCAAAGCTGTTAAACAGATAATTGATAAGATAGAGATTCCTGATGATGGAATGGATGATCTAAAGATTGGAAGTGTAAGTTTTAGTCAGGCTGTAGAAAACATGCATTTTCCAATCTCTCTTAATGCCTTTATGATTGCCAGAGAAAGAATGGTATTTCATGAATTCCTAAGTTTTCTTTTGCAAATGAGAACTGAAAACAATCAGACAAGGAATATTCCTTTTGGATATCCGATGATTGAAACGGCAGATACAGTAAGACTCTTGGAACAACTTCCATATAAATTGACAAATGCTCAAAAAAAGACCTGGGCAGATATCAGAAATGATCTTGAATCTGGTATATGCATGAACAGAATGATTCAGGGCGATGTAGGAAGTGGTAAAACTATAATTGCATTTTTGGCCTTAATTATGAATGCCTGCAATGGTCACCAGGGGGCGATGATGGCGCCAACTGAGGTTTTGGCTAAGCAACACTATGAAAACATTGTTGAAATTAAGAAGCAATATAATTTGAATATTGAACCAGTTCTTTTACTTGGAAGTATGAGTGCTTCTGATAAAAAAGCTGTTTATAAAACAATTGAAAACAAAGAGTCCAATATTATAATTGGTACTCATGCTGTATTTCAATCAAAGGTTTCGTATAATGATCTTACAATGGTTGTCACAGATGAACAGCATAGATTTGGTGTAAAACAGCGTGAGGCTATTATTGAAAAGGGAAATAATGTTCATGTACTTGTTATGAGTGCAACTCCAATTCCGAGATCTTTGGCTATGATAATGTATGGGGATGTGGATTTGTCTATTATAAATGAACTTCCTGGTAATAGAATCCCTATCAAGAATTGTGTAGTTGGTCGTGAATTTAGAAAGAAGAGTTATGAATTTATAGAAAAAGAGGTGTGTAATGGTCATCAGGCCTATGTAATCTGTCCACAGGTTGAAGAGGGCTTGGATGATAACCTTGAGAATGTAGTAGATTATGCTAAAAAACTGGCTGAAGAGTTGCCAGTCAATATAAATATCGCTTATTTACATGGTAAGATGACGCTTGCTATGAAAAATGAGATTATGCAGGACTTTAAGGATAAAAAAATTGACGTTTTGGTGTCAACAACGGTAATAGAGGTCGGAATTGATGTTCCTAATGCAACAGTTATTCTTATAGAAAATGCTGAAAGATTTGGTCTTGCTCAGTTACACCAGCTTAGAGGGCGTGTTGGTCGAGGTGATTCACAAAGCTTCTGTATATTTATGTCTTCTAAGAATGATAAAGCAACAATGGAAAGACTTAATATACTAAACAATAGTAATGATGGATTTAAAATTGCTGATGAGGATTTGAAACTTAGAGGTCCGGGAGATTTATTCGGAATTAGACAGAGCGGAGAATTTGGTTTTACTATTGCAGATATATATAATGACAGCAATATACTTAGAGAAGCTGCTGTGTGCGCTGATATGCTTATGAAAGATGAGAATAAAGAAAAACTAAATTACATATTGGCGTGTATGTCGGATACAAATATTAATTCCATTGACTTTAGAACTATATAAAAGTAAAATTATCATAGTAATTTTTAAAAGACGGGATAAATTTATGGGAAAAGTTGCAATTTTAACAGATAGTAATTCTGGTATAACACAGAGGATAGCAAAGGAGATGGGGATTACAGTCCTTCCGATGCCTTTTACTATTGATGGTGTTGATTATTATGAAGACATTACGCTTTCACAGGATGAGTTTTATGAAAAATTAATCGATGGTGGAGAGGTTATGACTTCTCAGCCTAGTCCAGAAAGTGTTATGGAACTTTGGGACAATATTCTTAAGGAATATGATGAAATAGTATATATTCCTATGAGTTCTGGTTTGTCCGGTTCTTGTCAGACTGCTTATATGCTTGCACAGGATTATGAAGATAAAGTTTTTGTTGTTGATAATCAGAGAATTAGTGTCACACAAAGACAGTCAGTAATAGATGCTTTAAAGCTGGCTGAAGCAGGTAAAAGCGGAAAAGAAATACATGACATTTTAATTGAGGATAAATTTAACTCTTCAATTTATATTATGTTAGATACCCTTAAATATCTTAAAAAGGGTGGACGTATCACTCCAGCAGCTGCTGCGTTGGGTGAATTGTTGAAACTAAAGCCTGTTTTACAGATTCAGGGCGAAAAACTTGATGCTTTTGCTAAAGCAAGAACTTCAAGTGCGGGAAAAACTATTATGATTAACGCCATAAAGAATGATGCTGAAAAGCGTTTTGGTGGTCTTAGTCCTGATAATATTGATATTTTTGTAGCATACTCACATGGTGCAGATGTTGATGCTTTTGTTAAAGAAATTGAAGAGGCATTTCCAGGATTCAAGGTTTCCTATGCTGATCCATTGTCTTTAAGTGTTTCCTGTCATATAGGCACAGGTGCCATTGCTGTTGCTTGCTGTAAGAAACTTAAATAATTGTTGTTTTGATCCACTTCCATTCGGAAGTGGATTTTTTATTTAAACAATATATTGTGTATTTAGTTGTGGGAATACAATATTTTGTGATATTATATAAAAGATAGTGGATTATTATGAGGTTTTAGAAATGGCTAATAAAGAAGATTACAATGCATCCAGTATTACTGTGCTGGAAGGTCTTGAAGCAGTTAGAAAAAGACCTGGTATGTATATTGGTAGTGTTTCAACAAAAGGTTTGAATCATCTTATCTATGAAATAGTAGATAACTCTGTTGATGAACATCTGGCCGGATATTGTACAGAAATTAAAGTTACACTTGAAGAGGATGGCTCTGCTACCGTTGAAGATGACGGAAGAGGTATTCCTATTGAGATGCATGAAAAAGGTATAAGTGCTGAGAGACTTGTATTTACAACACTTCATGCAGGTGGAAAATTTGATGATTCTGCTTATAAAACCAGTGGTGGTTTGCATGGTGTGGGTTCTTCTGTTGTAAACGCCTTATCCAAGAGACTTACTGTAAGAGTAAAAAAAGGTGGCGGTATCTACGAAGATTCGTATTCATATGGAAAGCCTACTATGGATTTGGTAGATGGATTGCTTCCTCAGATTGGTAAAACAAGAGAAACGGGTACTACTATTAATTTTTTACCGGATGAAACTATTTTTGATAAAACCTGGTTTAAGGAAGAAGAAGTAAAAAGTCGTCTTCATGAGACTGCTTATCTTAATCCTCAATTGACTATTATTTTTGAAGACAAACGTAAAGAACTTAAAGAATATGTTGAATTTCATGAACCGGAAGGATTAATTGGATTTTTGGCTGATATGAACCGTTCTAAGGAAGTTATACATGAGCCTATTTATTTTAAGGGTGAATCAGAAGGTATAACTGTTGAGGGGGCATTTCAGTATGTTAATGAGTTCCATGAGAACGTACTGGGATTTTGTAATAATATTTATAATGCTGAGGGTGGTACTCATCTTACAGGATTTAAAACTCAGTTTACAACTGTTATGAATACTTATGCCCGTGGAATAGGCGTGCTTAAGGAAAAAGACGCGAACTTTACTGGTGCAGATATTAGAAATGGTATGACTGCAGTTATTTCCATTAAGCATCCGGATCCTAGATTTGAGGGTCAGACAAAGACAAAACTTGATAACCAGGATGCGGCCAAGGTTGTAGCGAAGGTTACAGGTGAGGAGATTGTTCATTATTTCGATCGTAATCTTGAAGTTTTAAAAAATGTTATTGGCTGTGCTGAAAAAGCGGCTAAGATTAGAAAAAATGAGGAAAAGTCTAAGGTTAATATGCTGTCTAAGCCTAAATACAGCTTTGATAGCAATGGAAAGCTTGCTAACTGCGAGTCAAGAGACCCTAAAAAATGCGAAATCTTTATTGTAGAGGGTGATTCTGCCGGTGGCTCTGCTAAGACCGCCAGAGATAGAAATTACCAGGCGATTTTACCTATCAGAGGTAAGATTCTTAATGTTGAAAAGGCTTCAATTGATAAGGTCTTGGCCAACGCGGAAATAAAGACCATGATTAATGCCTTTAACTGTGGTTTTTCAGAAGGTTATGGTAATGACTTTGATATAAATAAGCTGAGATACGATAAGATTATTATCATGGCAGATGCCGATGTTGATGGAGCTCATATTTCTACATTGTTACTTACTTTGTTCTATAGATTTATGCCAGAACTTATTTACGAAGGACATGTCTATCTTGCTATGCCTCCGTTATATAAGGCAATGCCTTCAAAGGGTGAGGAGGAGTATCTGTATGATGATAAAGCTTTAGAAAAGTATCGTAAGACTCATAAGGGGCCATTTACCCTTCAAAGATATAAGGGTCTTGGTGAGATGGATGCTGAGCAGTTGTGGGAGACTACACTTGATCCTGCTAAAAGAAAACTTAAACAGGTTGAAATTGAAGATGCAAGAATGGCTAGTGATATAACGGAATTGCTTATGGGCAATGAAGTTCCACCTAGAAAAGCATTTATATATGAGCATGCAAATGATGCAGAATTAGATGTATAGAGGAAAACATGAGCAAAAACACTGAAATACATGAAGAAATAATTAAAACCGAATATTCTGAGATTATGCAAAAGTCATATATTGACTATGCTATGTCAGTTATTGTAGCGCGTGCTTTGCCTGATGTAAGAGATGGACTAAAGCCAGTTCAGCGTCGTGTGTTATATGATATGCATGAGCTTAAGATTAAGTATGATGCGCCTTATCGTAAATCGGCTCGTATAGTAGGTGATACCATGGGTAAATACCACCCACATGGTGATTCGTCTATTTATGATGCTCTGGTTGTTATGAGCCAGGATTTTAAGAAGGGGATGCCTCTTATTGATGGTCATGGTAACTTTGGTAACATTGAAGGCGATGGTGCTGCTGCCATGCGTTATACTGAAGCAAGACTTCAAAAGATTACTCAGGTTGCATTTTTGGAAGAATTAGAAGAAACCAAGAACAACGTTGTAGCGTTTATTCCTAATTTTGATGAGACAGAAACAGAACCATCTGTATTGCCTGCTAAAATTCCAAATTTACTTGTTAATGGTACCGAAGGTATTGCAGTAGGTATGGCTACAAGTATACCACCTCATAATCTTGGTGAAGTAATCAGTGCTATGAAGGCCTATATGAAGGATGAGAATATCACTACAAGTCATCTTATGCGTTATGTTCAGGGACCAGATTTTCCAACAGGTGGTATTGTTACAAACAAGGATGAACTGCTTGAAATATATAAAACAGGTCAAGGTAAGATCAAGGTACGTGGTAAAGTTGAGGTAGAAAAGGCTAAGAATGGTAAGACTAATGTAGTAATTACAGAGATTCCATTTACTATGGTTGGCGCAAATATTACCAAGTTTTTACAGGATGTTGCTACTTTGGCTGAAACTAAGAAGGCGCCTGATATTATTGATATTTCAAATCAGTCTTCAAAGGAAGGCATCAGAATTGTTATTGAACTAAAAAAAGATGCTAATGTAGATAACTTTATTAATCTTTTATATAAGAAGACCAAACTTGAAGACACATTTGGAGTTAATATGCTTGCGATAGCTGGTGGTAAGCCTGAAACTATGGGACTAAAGCGTATTCTTAAGGAATGTGTTGATTTTAGATACGAAGTTACTACTAAAAAGTATGAATATCTTCTTGAAAAAGAACAGTGTAAACGTGAAATTCAGGAAGGCTTAATTAAGGCCTGCAATGTAATTGATCTTATTATAGAAATTCTTCGCGGTTCTAAAGACAGAGCCATGGCTAAAAACTGTCTCATTAATGGCGAGACAAAAGGTATTAAGTTTAAGTCCAAAGAAAGTGAAGTTATGGCTAAGCAGCTTATGTTCAGCGAGCCACAGGCCAATGCTATTTTGGAAATGCGCCTGTATAAGTTGATTGGTCTTGAAATTGATGCACTTATTAAAGAGCATAATGATACCTTGGCTAATATTTACAAATATGAAGATATTTTGAGTCGCAGAGACAGTATGGCTCAGGTTATTATTAATGAACTTGATGAGATCAAGAAAGAATTTGGAAGACCTAGAAGAACTGTAATTGATAACTGTGAAGAGGCGGTTGTTGAAGAAGTTAAAGTACCTGAGATGGATGTAATGTTTGTGATGGATAAATTTGGTTATTCCAAAGTTATTGATATGGCAACTTACGATAGAAATCTTGAAACTATTCAAAGTGAATTAGATCAGGGACTTATTAAATATGTTTGTAAGTGTAAGAATATTGGTAAGATATGCTTATTTACCAATATGGGACAGTTGCATACTATTAAGGTTATGGATTTACCATTTGGTAAATTAAGAGATAAAGGTAAGCCAATTGATAACGTAAGTAATTTCTCATCAGCAACAGAAGAAATTATATCTGTAACCAGTCAGAGTGAACTTAATCTTTATCGTCTTATTTTTGTAACTAAGCAGAGTATGATGAAGATAGTTGATGGTGGTGAGTTTGATGTTGCAAAACGTACCGTGGCAGCTACAAAACTTTTGGATGATGATGAAGTTGTAAGTGTTGTGCCTATTAAAGAACAGAGAAATATCGTTCTTAAATCAGCGGATGGTTTCTTCTTAAGATTTCCAATTGATGAAATTCCTGAAAAGAAAAAGGCTGCAGTAGGTGTACGTGGTATGAAACTTTCGGGCAAGGATTTTGTGGAGGAAGTCTTCTATACACAGAATGCTGTTGAACAGAATTATAACTACAATGGTAAAATACTTGCTTTGAATTCTATAAAACTAGGTAAAAGAGATACGAAGGGAACTAAAATAAGAGGTAATTAGTACTGTTTTAGTAGTTGTATTTATTTTGAATGGAGATAAGTATGAGAGTAATAGCGGGAAGCGCACGTTCAGTTCCTTTGATAGCACCAGCTGGTCTTGATACCAGACCAACAACAGATAAAATCAAAGAAACATTATTTAATATGATAAATTTTGATTTACCAGGTTGTGTATTTGTGGATTTGTATAGCGGAAGCGGTGCAATTGGAATTGAAGCCGTTAGCAGAGGGGCTAAACATGCATATCTTGTTGAAAATAACAGGAAAGCTGTTGAATGCATAAAGGCAAATGTGGCTAAATGTAAGTTTGCAGATGAGACGACAATTATTCAACGAGATGCGAAAGATGCTTTGTATGAGATTCATGATAAGGCTGATATTGTTTTTATGGATCCACCATATGATCTTGAAGATGAAATTAATGTATTAAACCAACTTAAAAACACTTCTGTGATTGATAAAGATACAATTATCATTATCGAAGCAAGGATTGATCGAGATTTTTCTGACATAGAGGAGATGGGTTTTTCTATGTATAAAGAAAAATGTTATAAAACCAATAAACATTGTTTTTTCGCACTTTCATGATGTAATATGTTGTTTTCAAAACATCGATTTTTGTGTATAATAATATTTGGTTTATGTTAATGAATTGAGGTAATATTGATTATGCATTCAGCTATTTATCCGGGTAGTTTTGATCCGGTGACATTTGGGCATTTAGATATTATAAACAGAGCATCAGGAATGTTTGATGAGGTTATTGTAAGCGTATTGGATAACTGTAATAAAAAAGCATTATTTACAGTTGAAGAACGTGTAGAGATGTTGAAAAAAGCTACTGAAAATATTCCCAATGTCAGAGTAGAAGCGTTTAGTGGATTATTGATAGAATATGCTAAGTCTATTGATGTTAATATTTCTATCAGAGGGTTAAGAGCTATTACCGATTTTGAGTATGAACTTCAGATTGCACAGACTAACAAGCTTTTAAGCGGTGGTGCGCTGGATACCTTATTCTTAACAACAAGTTTGGAATATGCATATCTGAGTTCATCTGGTGTAAAAGAAATAGCAACATTTAATGGTGATATAAGCAAATGTGTTCCTAAATTTGTTGCTGATAAAGTATATGAAAAATTCGGCTTTGAAAAGCGTGATTAAAGAGAGGTAATTTGAACAATGGAAAACAAACAGAGCAAGATTGAAATGTTGATTGACGAGATTCAGGATTATATCGATAGCTGTAAGTTCAAAGCTTTATCCAATACCATTATTCTGGTAGATAAGGATGAGATTGATTCTTATCTTATGGAACTTAAAAAGAATACACCTGAAGAAATCAGACATTATCAGAAGATTATAGCTAATAGAAATGCTATTATGGCAGAAGCTGATAAAGCTCGTAATGATGCCAAGAAAGAAGCTCAGGATATAGTTAATAAGGCTATAACACAGACTAATGAGTTGATAAGCGAACATGAAATCATGCAGAGAGCTTACGATCAGGCTAATGAGATTATTAATCTTGCAGCTAGTCAGGCTCAGGAGATTGTAGATGCAGCTGTTATGGAAGCTAACGGATTAAGAGAACAGGCTACACAGTATACAGACAATCTTTTAGCTCACATTGAAGAAGTTGCTTCTCATTATGTTAATGTTTCAGCTAAGGATTTCAATAGTCTTATCAATGGACTTAATCAGTGTGTTGAAACTGTTAGAACAAACAGAAGTGAATTATATCCAGCAGCACCAACTGTTCCACAGACTACTGGTTATATACCTACACAGAATACAGCTTCTATTAATTCAGATGCTTTGGCTGATTTGGAATTACTTTAATAAATTAAGGCTGCGTATAGTCGCAGCCTTTTGTTTTGTTGGATATTATGAAAAGATTTTTAAGAATTATTATTAAACTTAATATGTTTCTTATTGTATTCCTTTCAGGTATGTATACATTTTCTGTTAAGGGATATTGCGAAAATGTTGTAGTAGTTATTGATCCTGGTCATGGTGGTGATGCGCTTGGTGGCAATATGGATAACAGGATTGAGAGAGATATTAATCTTATTACTGCCAAAGCTCTTAAAGAGAGACTAGAGCAGTATGAAGGCATAGATGTATATATTACAAGGGACAATAATGAAGATGAAGATTTAAGCAGAAAACAGCGACTGGATGTTGCTAAAGATAAAAATGCTGACTTTTTATTTTCTATTCATTACAACATGTCTGAAAATCATACCTTATATGGCAGTGAAGTATGGATTGCATCTAAAGGTACTAACTATGTTAAGGGTTATAAATTTGCAAGTATTGAGATGGAATCCTTAACTTCATTGGGGTTATTTGACAGAGGTATTAAATGCAAGCTCAATGATGCAAAGAATGGAGAAAATTACGGTATATTAAAATACGCAGAAGATTACAATATACCTGCAGTTATCATCGAACATTGTCATCTGGATGAGGAAAGAGACAGTGCATTTTGGAATGAGGAAGGTTATAAACTTTTAGGCCAAACTGATGCTGATTCTATAGCGAAATATTTCAAGTTGTCCTCTGCTTCACTTGGAATAGATAATTCAAATTTTGAAACGATCGAAGTCATAGAACCTGATTACAGGCATGATGTTGATTCAACTGAACCGGAATATTGTGAGATTAATCTGATTGATAGTGATGATATTAGTGCTACTATTGAAATTAAAGCTTCTGATAGTGATACTTATGTTCAGTATTATCAGTATTCATTAGATGGTGGCAGGTCATTTTCAAGACTTGAAGCATGGGATGATAGACAAAGCGATAGTCAGATTTTTAAAATTGATAAAACGGAAACCGAAAGTGAACTAATAGTTAATGTTTATAATCAGTATGAGTTTTGTAAGCTTTCCAATAGCATTACTATTCCAGCTGCGATTATAGAGGAGAGTGCTGCTGAAACTGATTCTAAAGATTACGAAGAAATTAGTATTACTCTCAATAAAAAAGACAGTAGTCTGCAGATATTACCAGTAATGGTATTACTGGTTACATTGATTTCATTGTTTGTGTTATTTAATATTTTGTTTTTTGTAGCTGTAGCTGGTAAGAGCAAAAAGCGCAGACGCTAGTTTATATATTAAACTTATATGTGGTAAAGACATTATGAGATTAGATAAGTACTTATGCGACTGCAATATTGGTAGCAGAAGTGAAGTGAAACAGATAATTAAGAAAAAGTCTGTATATGTTAATGATAAATTAATTAATGACAATGGATTTCATGTATCTGCAAATGATAAAGTTGTAGTAAATGGAAATGTTATTGAATATAATGAATTTTTATATTTTGTAATGAATAAACCGGCGGGTGTTGTTACTGCAAGAGAAGATAATATTTCTAAAACTGTCATGGATTTGATAGATGTGAAATGTAAGGATTTATCTCCGGTAGGAAGATTGGATAAAGATACTGAAGGCCTTTTGCTTATTACTAATAATGGTAAACTTAACCATAATATGCTTAGCCCTAAAAAACATGTGGAAAAAGTATATCTTGTAAAGTTGGAGCACAATATTTCAGATGATGATATTCTTGAACTTGAAAAGGGCGTTGATATTAAGGATGATTCAATCACCTTACCTGCGAAAATTAAAAGACTGGATGAGAATATTATAGAATTAACAATTCACGAAGGCAGATTTCATCAGGTTAAAAGAATGATGGAAGCAGTTAATAATAGAGTGGTATATCTGAGAAGATTATCTTTTGGCCCTTTGACATTGGAAGAAGGACTAGAAACAGGAAAATATAGAGAATTAAGTGAATCTGAAATGGAATCAATTCAGATTTATATGTAATGGTTGATATATGAGAGATTTTTTACCAATATCAAAAGCTGATATGAAAAAGAGAAATCTGGAACAGTTGGATTTCATATATATAATCGGGGATGCTTATGTAGATCATTCCAGTTTTGGGCCTGCTATAATTAGCCGTGTTTTGGAAGCTAATGGTTATAGTGTTGGTATTATTGCTCAGCCAGACTGGAAGGATGAAAATTCTGTGTGTATTCTTGGTGAACCCAGACTGGGATTTCTTGTTTCCAGTGGTAATATGGATTCAATGGTTAATCATTACTATGTGAGTAAGAAAAGAAGAGATATGGATGCATATACTCCTGGCGGTGTAGCGGGTAAAAGACCAGATCATGCTGCTGTTGTATATAGTAATCTTATTAGAAGGAATTATAAAAATAAGCCAATAATAATTGGTGGAATAGAGTGCTCATTGAGAAGACTTGCTCATTATGATTATTGGTCTGATTCGTTTAAAAGATCAATTTTACTTGACAGTGGAGCAAACCTTTTGATTTATGGCATGGGTGAGAAGGCTATAGTTGAAATAGCTGATGCATTAAATAGTGGAATCGATGTGAATGATATCTCATTTATCAGAGGTACTGTATATAAGGCCAGGAATTTAGATACAGCAGTAGATTTTACTTTGTTGCCTGAATATGAGCTATGTTTACAAAATAAATCATTATATGCAGCAAGTTTTAAAATACAGTATGAAAACACGGATTCACATACAGCCAAAACTTTGGTTGAAAAATATCCACATGATGTATTTGTTATACAAAATCCTCCACAGTTTCCGCTGACCGTGCAGGAGATGGATGATATTTATGCACTGCCATATATGAACGATTATCATCCAATATATAAGAAACAGGGCGGTGTGCCTGCTATAGATGAAATTAAGTTCTCTATTACAAGCAACAGGGGGTGTTTTGGTGGCTGTAACTTTTGTGCTCTTACTTTTCATCAGGGGAGAACGGTTCAGGTAAGAAGCCATGAATCAATTATTAATGAAGCTGTTGCTATGACTAAAGCTCCTGACTTCAAAGGTTATATACACGATGTTGGTGGGCCGACAGCGCAGTTTAGAGGACCTTCGTGTAATAAACAGCTTGAAAAGGGTGTATGTAAAAACAGACAGTGTTTAACACCTAAGCCTTGCCCTAACCTTAAAGTGGATCATAGTGATTATTTGTCGCTGCTTAAAAAATTAAGGGAATTGCCTGGTATTAAAAAGGTATTTGTCAGATCTGGTATAAGATTTGATTATCTTATGCTGGATAAAGATGAAAGTTTCCTTAGAGAACTTATCAAATATCATATTAGTGGTCAGTTGAGGGTTGCACCGGAACATATATGTGATAATGTCCTTATGGCTATGGGCAAACCAGATAATCATGTATATGAAGCTTTTATTAAGAAATATAATAAAGTCAATGATAAGATTAAAACAAAACAGTTTGTTGTTCCCTATCTTATGAGTTCTCATCCTGGATCTACACTTAAAGATGCAATTGAACTTGCTGAATATATTCGAGATATTGGTTATATGCCTGAGCAGGTTCAGGACTTCTATCCAACTCCTTCGACTGTAAGCACGGTCATGTATTATACGGGGATTAATCCTATTACAGGTGAGGAAATCTATGTATGTAGAAACCCGCATGAGAAGGCCATGCAAAGAGCTTTAATTCAGTATAGAAAATCAGAAAACTATAATCTGGTTAAAGAGGCATTACTGAAAGCGCATAGAGAGGATTTAATAGGATTCGACAAGAATTGTCTTATTACACCAAGACAAATAATTAGAGATTCTAATAAAAATAATAATAGAAATAATAATAGAAATTATAATAGAGAGCCTGTAAAAACAAACAAAAATAGAAAAGAGAGTAATAAGAAAAATAAAACAGGAAGAAGGTAAAGATATTGTTTAATAAATTGGAAAAAGGACAATATGAATACGCTAAATATACAAGAAATAAGCTTCTAATCTACACATTAGGTTTATATTGCTTATCTGCGGCAATATACCTGATGGGGTTAATAACAACTAAATCCAATAAGAATCTGCTTACAATTGTTGCAGTTCTTGGTATTTTACCAGCCAGTAAGATGCTCATTTCCTTTATTATGTCATGCCGTGTGCAGACACTACCAACAGAAATCAAAGAAGAGATTGATGAAGAAAGCAAATCGATGAATGGTTTCTATAATCTGTATTTTACAAGTTATGAAGAAAATTATTATATCGGTCATTGTATTATTACTTCGGATTCGTTGATTGGCTATAGTAACCAAAAGGACTTTGACGGAAAGAAGTTTAACGAGCATCTTGAAAAGCATATGAAGATAGAGGGAATCAGCAATATGCTGATAAAGATTTTCGACAATAAGGATGCGTATATTAACCGACTAAGTCAATTGTCTATGTTGGAGCAGTCTAAAGATACTAATAATAAAATGGCAGAATTGGTTAAAAATATAACACTATGAAAGAATTTATTGTTGAGAAAAAAGATAGTGGTCAGCGTGTAGATAAATATTTGTTAAGAATAATGCCGAATGCATCAAAAAGCTTTCTTTATAAGATGATGAGAAAGAAGAACATTGTAATCAATGACAAAAAGATTGAGGGCAATGAGATTCTTAACCTCAATGATTCGATTAAGATATGGTTTTCGGATGAGACATTTAACAAATTTGCCACGGTAGTTTCTGATGTAATTAATACTAAGGAATATATTGATGCATTTAATAAATTCAAAGGTATTGATATTCTCTTTGAAAATGAGCATTTTTTGGTTATATATAAGCCTGCAGGAATTCTTAGCCAAAAAGCTGCAGATTCTGATTTATCAATTAATGAATGGATTGTTGGATACTGTTTGAATAATAATAGTGTTACTAAAGATAGTCTTGTTTCCTGTAAGCCTTCAATTGTAAACAGACTTGATAGAAATACATCAGGTATTGTACTTGCAGGAAAGACAGTATATGGGTTAAATTTATTAACTAAAATTGTTCGAGACAGAAGTTTAAATAAATATTATTTAACTTATGTATTAGGACAATTAGATGATGAAAAACTTTTAGTGGGTTATCATTTGAAAGATAGTGACAAGAATATTGTTTCTATTATTGATGAAAACCAGTTTGATTCTTTGGATGAACACGAAAAGCATAAATATAATCAGGTGAAAACGTATTATAAATCTTTAAAAAAGTGTAAAACCACTATTGATGGACAAGTAACAGATGTTTCTCTTGTTGAAATTGATTTAATTACTGGTAAATCACATCAGATTCGTGCACATATGGCTCATATAGGGCATCCACTGGTGGGAGATGATAAATATGGCAAGAGAAGTATAAATGCGAAATTTGGGCTGAAATATCAGCTTTTACATGCTTATAAAGTTGTATTTCCGCAAAATGATGGATTATTAGAACTTAGTGGAAAAGAAATTGTATGCCAACATTCAAATCTAGAGGCCTTCGAGGATCGTTTCTTGAAGAACTCATAAATATGACAAATGATAAATATTTGAGTAATCATCTGGCTTTAGTTCAGAAGGTTCCTACTCCGATTACGCCTATAAATATGGATTCAAAGACCAAACAGATTACTCTGGCCTATTTTGAAAAGAAGAGTACTGTTGATTATATTGGGGTTGCTCAGGGTATACCAATATGTTTTGATGCAAAAGAATGTGCCTATGACACTTTTTCTTTGCAAAATATTCATGATCATCAGGTTGAATTCATGAAAGAATTTGAAAATCAGGGTGGAATCGCATTTTTCCTTATTTATTATACGAAGAAGGACAGATACTATTATTTACGTCTTGAACAGCTTATGAAATTTTGGGACAGAGCTAAGAGTGGTGGAAGAAAGAGTTTTCGTTTTGATGAACTGGATGAGGAGTTCTTCTTCGAAAATGTTAAACCTATATTTATTCCTTATCTTGATTACATTAATAAAGATTTAAGATTGCGTGATTAATTTGGGGTTGACGCATTTGTAGCAATAATATATACTACACTAAGTTAGCGAATTAGCACGCTACCACTCTACCACGCTAAAGCGCAGAATAAGTGAAATGGAGATAATTATGAAACAGATATTACACACACCAGAAGGTGTAAGGGACATTTATGGAAGCGAATATACCAAGAAATTACAGGTAGAAAACACAATTCATGAAATGTTTGTGTCTTATGGTTATGAAGATATACAGACTCCAAGCTTTGAGTATTTTGATTTATTTAGTGGAGAAATTGGAACAACTGACACCAATGGTTTATATAAATTCACAGATAATAATGGTCAGACTCTTGTTTTAAGAAGTGATTTCACACCAAGTATTGCAAGATGTGCAGCCAAGTACTTTTTAGAAGATGACAAATCATTAAGATTTACATATAAAGGAAATACATTTGTTAATACTGCGCAGTTGCAGGGAAAACTCAAAGAAACTACTCAGATGGGTGTTGAATTAATTGGTGAAGGCGACTGCACATCGGATGCTGAAATTATAAGGCTTGCAGCCGAATCCTTAAAAGCAGCCGGACTTAATAAGTTTAAGATCTGTATCGGTAATGTAGAGTTCTTCAGAGGCTTATGTGAGGAACTTAAACTTGACAGAGAGACAGAACTTGCTTTACGTGAATATGTTTCAATTAAGAACTTCTTTGGCGCTCAGGAATATATGGCGAATATTGGCATAAATTCTGATGACCAGAACAAGATTCTATCTATCAATGATTTGGTTGGTGGTATTGATTCATTAAAAAATGCTTTGGGTATCGTTAATAATGATAGATCAAAAGCAGCAATTGAAAGACTGATTGAATTATATAACTGCATTGATGAATGTGGTTTATCTGATTACATCTTCTTTGATCTTGGTTTACTTAGCAAATATAACTATTACACAGGTATGATTTTTAAGGGTTATGCTTATGGCAATGGTGATGCAATCGTTAAGGGTGGAAGATATGATAATCTTCTTGGTCAGTTTGGTAAAAATGCACCTGCCATTGGATTTGTTGTCATTATTGATGATTTACTCAATGCTTTAATTAAGCAGGAAAATGGAGATGATGAATATCTTACCTTTGCTCTTACAAAGGGAAGACTTGCAAGTAAGACTTTGGAACTTCTTGAGGGAATTGGTATTACCTGTGAAGAAATGAAGGATAAGGATACAAGAAAGCTTATCTTCGTCAATGAAGAACTTAAGCTTAAATTCTTCTTATCTAAGGGACCTGATGTACCAACATATGTTGAGTATGGCGCAGCAGATATTGGTGTTGTAGGTAAAGATACCATCATGGAAGAAGGCAGAAGAGTATATGAGGTTTTAGATTTGGGCTTCGGAAAATGCCGTATGTGTGTATGTGGTCCTAAGGAAGCAGGCGAATTATTGAAACATCATGAGATGATTAGAGTATGCTCAAAATATCCTGTAATTGCAAAAGACTATTTCCATAACAAAAAGCATCAGACTGTAGATATTATTAAGCTTAATGGATCTGTTGAACTTGGTCCTATTGTAAGCTTGGGTGATGTTATTGTTGATATAGTAGAAACAGGTTCCACACTTAGAGAAAACGGACTTGAGGTTTTGGAAGAAATTTGTAACTTATCAGCCAGAATGATTGTAAATCAGGTTAGTATGCAGATTCATGGTGATAAGATACGTGCTATTATTAAGAAATTAAAAGAAAAAATTGAGGCATAAGATGAGAATCGTAAAATTAACTAATGAGACAAAGAATAATATACTTAAGGATTTGCTAAAAAGAAGTCCTAGTCAGTATACACAGTATGAAGATACTGTAAATGAGATACTTAAGAATGTTAAGGAAAATGGAGATTCTGCTGTTTTTGAATTAACAAATAAATTTGATAAATGGGATATCAATTCATCGAATGTTAAGGTGAGCAGAGAAGAAATCGAGGCTGCATATAAAACAGTTGATGCAAACTTTATTGAAATATTAAAGGAAGCTGCTGAAAACATAAGAGTATTTCATCAGAAACAGGTTAGAGAAAGCTGGTTTTTTAATAAGAAGGACGGTTCTATATTAGGACAGAAGATTACACCGATTGACTCAGTTGGTTGTTATGCACCTGGAGGGAAAGCCTACTATCCAAGCTCTGTTCTTATGAATATTATTCCTGCCAAGGTTGCAGGTGTAGAACGAATTGTATTGGCAACACCTGCTGTAGGAGGCAATGTACATCCTATAACTCTTGTAGCGGCCGATATTGCAGGTGTAGATGAAATATATAAAATTGGAGGCGCACAGGCTGTTGCAGCTCTTGCCTATGGTACAGAATCAATTCCAAAGGTAGATAAGATTACAGGCCCTGGTAATATTTTTGTTGCTTTAGCTAAAAAGGCTGTATTTGGCCAGGTTGGTATTGATTCAATTGCAGGTCCAAGCGAGATTCTTGTAATTGCTGATGAAACAGCTAATCCAAGATTTGTAGCAGCGGATTTATTATCTCAGGCTGAGCATGATGAACTTGCAAGTGCTATTTTATTAACTACAAGTGAAGAACTTGCAAAGCAGGTAAGCGTTGAGGTAGACGCATTTACTGCTAAGCTTTCAAGAAAAGAGATTATTCAAAAGTCATTGGATAATTATGGATATATTATGGTTGCAGACTCTATGGATGAAGTAATTGATGCGGCCAATGAAATTGCAAGCGAACATCTTGAGATTATGGCAAAAGACAGTGCACGTATTATGACAAAGATCAAACATGCCGGTGCTATCTTTATTGGACCATATTCATCAGAGCCTTTGGGAGACTATTTTGCAGGACCAAATCATATTCTTCCAACCAATGGCACTGCAAAATTCTTCTCACCTCTTAATGTTGATGATTTTACTAAGAAGACAAGTATTATCAGCTATTCAGAAGAAGGTCTTGCAGCTGTTCATGAAAAGATTGAATACTTTGCTAAGCAGGAATGTCTTACTGCACATGCAAACTCAGTTGCTGTAAGATTTGAGTAAAGATTATTATTTAAAGGGAGTAAGTATGAGGAAAGCAACAGTAGAAAGAAATACTTCGGAAACAAAGATAAAAGTCGAATTAAATATTGATGGAAAAGGCAATTCAAATATTGATACAGGTATTGGATTCTTTAATCATATGCTTGAAGGTTTTACAAAGCATGGTTTATTTGATATGAATGTTAAAATTGATGGTGATCTGGTTGTTGATGGACATCATAGTATTGAAGACTGTGGTATTGTAATTGGTCAGGCTATTAAAGAGGCTGTAGGCGATAAAAAAGGAATAAAGAGATTTGGATATTTCATATTACCAATGGATGACGCTCTTGCCCTTGTTTCTATTGATTTAGGCGGAAGACCTTATCTTGATTTTCAGTGTGATTTCCCAGTTGAAAAATGTGGAGAAATGGAAACTGACATGGTAAGAGAGTTTTTCTATGCAATTAGTTATAGCGCCATGATGAATATTCATGTTAAAATGTTAAGCGGTGTTAATGCACATCATATGATGGAAGCTATATTTAAGGCTTTTGCAAAAGCACTTGATGAAGCAATAACCTATGATTCAAGAATTGAGGGTGTTGCCAGTACAAAAGGGGTAATTTAACATGAAAATCAAAAAGATGATTCCTTGTATATATTTATACAATCAGACAGCTGTAAAAGGATTTAATGATAATACATTGGTAGATGCAGATCCAATTAATCTTGCATTGTATTATGCGTCCAATGATGCAGATGCAATTATCGTGTTTGATTTATCACCAAATGAAGATCAGGCTCATGAAGCGGCACTTGATGAAATAAAGGCTATTTGCAATGCGGTTAATATTCCTGTGTACGGAGCTGGAAACGTTAAGCGTATGGAAGATATAAAGAAACTTTTATATGCTGGTTGTGATAAGGCAGCTCTTAATTTTTCTAAGGAATCTAATGTTGAAATTTTAGAAGAAGTTTCAAAGAAGTTTGGAAAAGAGAAGATTGTAGTATCTGTTAAAGATTCTACTGAATTAGCTGAACATATTGCAGATATTGAAAATTATGCGGATTCAGTGCTCTTTATGTATCATAAGGATATTATTGAGGCTGCTGAGATATGCAAGCTGCCATATGTAGCTTTACTTCCTGAAATTAGTCTGGAGAAGCTTATAGATTTATTCTCACAGGAAAATATTGTTGGTATAAGTGGTGAAGTAATAAGCGAAAACGTTGAGAATATTAAGAATCTTAAAGCTATTTTAGCTGAGAATGGCATCCAGACTACAATTAAGAAGATAAATTTACCTTGGTCTGAACTTAAGAAGAATTCTGATGGAATGGTTCCTGTAATTGTTCAGGACGTTAAGACTGATGAAGTTTTAATGATGGCTTATATGAATGAAGAAGCTTATGTTAAGACATTGAATTCAGGTACAATGACATACTTTAGCAGATCCAGAAATGAGCTTTGGGTTAAAGGTCTTACATCTGGTCATTTCCAGTATTTGCAGTCTATGGATATTGACTGTGATAAGGATACATTGTTATGCAAGGTTATTCAGGTAGGAGCTGCTTGTCATACTGGTAATAAATCTTGTTTCTTTACAAATGTATATAACAAAGAAGTTAGAAAAGAACATAATCCTATTAAGGTTTTTGAAGAAGTATTTGATGTTATTAAAGACAGAAAAGTAAATCCTAAGGAAGGTTCATATACTAATTATTTGTTCGACAAAGGAATTGACAAAATATTAAAGAAGTTAGGAGAGGAAGCTACAGAAATAGTTATTGCAGCTAAGAATCCTAATACCAATGAGATCAAGTATGAGATAAGTGATTTCTTATATCATTGTATGGTACTTATGGCAGAGAAAGAAGTTACATGGGAAGAAATCTGTGATGAGTTAGCTAAAAGATAGTATAGATTTTTTGAGTTAAAGGTTAAAAGATCAATAACTTATATGTGTTAATAAAAACTCGGTTGATGATGATTATGTACCGACCCCCAAAAGTTAGACCAAAATCTAACGATTGGAGGTTGGTATTTTTTTATGGCTAAATATAGTTTCGAGTTCAAAAAGCAACTTGTAAAAGAATATCTATCCGGGCAAGGAAGTTTTGAATATCTAGCTAAGTTACATGGTATGCCGGATAAAACGCCTATTCAGAATTGGGTTCAAAACTATCAATCTTTTGGGGAAGAAAGTCTTTTACGTTCTCGTCAAA
>JAZQOC010000139.1:0-6450 GCA_045627645.1 Lachnospiraceae bacterium | reverse complement strand
ACGAAGGTTCGTATCCCCAATAAGCAGCACCATCGAAAAGTCCGAAATCCATAAGGGCCGAATCTACACCATATATAAAGTCACCTATATTTAAATTTGTCGATGTTATTACTACTTTACTATAGTAATGTCTATCATTCGTGTCTTCTCCAACACCGGACGTATTTCCGCCACTATTATCATCGCCCGCAAATATTCCCTCATCCTTTGAAGCATCATCACTAGGCTGATTCTCGTTCTTTGCCTCGTCTGAACCGATATTTATTTCGTTCTTAATCCCGATATCGTCTTTCTTTGACACTTTCTCTGCTTCTGAGCTTGACTGAGTTCCACATGCAACCAATAAAAGTGCTAAAACCAAGCTTAATATAATTGTACATATCCTTTTCATTATTTTTTCCTCCACAATGTTTTAAGCCACAATACAACCCTTTGTTTATAATATACCGATATAGGATTACATTTAATCTGCTTTGGAAGGTGAGTTTTTTAAGTAGAATGATATATTATCACCATCCCAACCTCCAGCATTAATTGTAAAACTTTTATCATTTAATGTAATAGGTCCCAAACTACCGTACGTACCGTCAGAATACTTAAATTTAATGTTTACTCCATCAAACGTCGCTTCTGAAAAATAAGAACAACGTAATTCATCAGTAGTGAACCATTCTTTAACTGTTCTGTCTTCATAGAAGGTATAAACCATATGTCTTTTATTTTCTTCCCATGAGCCGATTAGCAAATTATATTGATCAGTCTGATTATTTATACTAACTTCATCTGATTCATTACCTTCTTCGCTGACTTCTTGATCAGAAGCTATAGAAGTACGAATTCCTTCAATGCTCTCTGAGTTACCATCCATAATCATTCTAGGAGTAGATGAATCATTCCAGTCTCTTATGATTATTTCATAATATTCACTGGAACCAATCGATTTAGCAACTTCTTCATTTGTAAAGTCAAAGGACAAAACCGTTCCAGTTACATATGCATTAGCATTATAGCCATCAGCCAGTGGTTCTCCACCTTCCAATGGAATAGGTGCAACCACAAAGTTTTCTTTCATTGCTGTGATTTCAATGCCGGAAGATTTGTCATCATTATCATAAAATCTTATCCAACATTCTGTACTTTCTTTATTAAGAATAGTCATATCTTCATGGTTAATAAGGATACTTACAAATCCATTCTCAATGAATATATTGATAAATCCATCCTGCGTGACATTAGTGCCCTCATTATCTTCAATACTGTACACTTCTCCAACATTTTCAGTAGTAGGTGAATTGTCATTTTCACCTCGCACATCACTTATCTCTTCAATAAACTGGTTCTCCGATTTTTCTTCTCCGCATGCCACTAAAGATAACGTCATGACTGCGCATAGCAAAATAATTAGTCGTTTTTTCACCATTGCTTCCTCCCTGAAAATATACTTCCACAAAATCCTGCAGCCACGTAATTACTTATTTAGAAAATCTACCCGAAAAATCGCCTGTGAGTACTCCTCCTTTATAAGTCACCTCAACAGACCCATCCGAGAAAAATTTAAATCTACCTTCTGACATTATGTACTGAGAAATAGTTTCTACTACAATATAATTTTGTCCCTGCTTTACAGATGAAATGGTAGGTGTATCATAAAATCTAATACCATCATTATCGCTGTATTCAGGCCATCCGGCTGCTGAATAAAGTTTCAAATCATAAATTCCATATTCAAAATCTTTTCGTACTTCAAAAGAATTTCCTAAACTATCTGTATATTTGCCTGCATAGTTAGCAAGAACACTCCTATCAACCGTCTTTTCTCCAACCTCTGCTTGATTTGTTTCTGTGCTCTCGCTCTCCTGTTTTGCACGTTCTCCCTGCTTTACAACATTATTTACAGCATATGAAATTCTTTCTCCACCATTTCCGTCATAATCGATGCTTACTGTATATGAGGAAACTGATTCAAAAGAAAAATCTGCATAACTACTCATATCTGCATGGAACACCACTTCTGTATCAGATATCTCATAAAGAATATTACCTAAAACGGAGCCATTTGTACTATTACATACATTTGCTGAAAGGCCGGCACCCACATCACCATATATCAACATGTATGGCGTTCCCTCAAAATAAACTTGAACCCCTGCCTGAGGCATTTTGTCTAACCGGCAATACACGTCCGCTTCATTCTTTCCATATACTACAACAGATAACAAACTCGCATCGGCACTTGTCGATGTGTTATTGTTATCTACATTTTCTATGCTAAAATCTGCCGTTCCTCTAGTAAATGTATACGTTCCATCACTGTTTTTTAAGATAAGTGCACTGTCTGACAGTTCATATTCATATATGTCTTCACCTATATCATATGTCATGATAATCTTTCCATCTTCCAATTTATATGAACCGGAGATATTGACCATCGGTGTAGTTGCAGTGACCATTGAAGAATTTGTAAAATCCAACTCTTCCTGAACCTCATCGCAGTACCAAGATCCTACTATCATATCATTCTCATTACTAGGCTCAGCTATAGAAGCATTGCTGTCGGTTAGGTTATTATTACTATCAACAACCTCAGCAACATCGTTCTGCACCTGTTTTTCTTTGCTTTCTTCTCCGCATGCCACTAACGATAACGTCATGACTGCGCATAGCAAAATTGCTAATACTTTTTTCATATGAAAGTGTCCTCCTTTTCGGTACACATACATCTCCATTTTGCTTCATTATACAAATGCATGCCCCTAAAACATATGTATTATCTTCACATGCATTGGTAGAATATTATAAAAAAGCATAGTGGCCGTTTTATAACCACTATGCCTAAAAGATAGCCTTTATTATGTTTTATTTCTTTGTGTAAACTTCTTCCTCGCCCCACAAATTAACACAGGTGAATGTCTCTCCATTCAGATTAATATTCAGATTTCCAGTATCTTTGCCGGCAGAACCGTCGCTATAAGTGAAGTTACTTTCATAGTACAGCACACTGCCATCATATTCCCATAAATCAAACTGTGAAGTTAAACCACTGGAAGTATCTTGAATAACTCCTGTTCTGTCCGAATTAAATGTGTATGTTTTCGTATAAAATCCACCATTAAGTTCACATTCCCATGTTCCTACCAACTGACTTTCACTTGCAGACAATTCACCACCATTAGTCTCCTCAGAGTTCACTTCTTTAGTGTTATCTTCTCCTGAATTTTCTACCAAACCACTCGTATCATCCTTGCTGCTATTTTTTACATCAGCGTCGGAGGTATCCTCTGATGAAGAGTTGCTTACTTCTTCTTTTACACTATTGTCTTTTTCAAATACTAGTTCCACATCATCGGAAACAAAAGAAAATCTGTCTCCCGATATCTGAATATCAAAAGTCTGTGAAATATCGCCATCGCTTATTGTCAGTTTTTCTCCATCAAGACGGTATGAATGCGTAAATGTTTCATCAATACTAAAAACTTCAAGATCTGTATCATTTACAAATGTGTAAATTAAATAATCGTATGTTAAGCATTTCCAAGTTCCAATAAGTACATTATCCGAAGGATTGGTAATATCACTACTTACCATGTTATTCATATTAGTTGTACTGTTTGATTCATCAGATGAACTTACTACTCCGCTATTCTGAGCCGGTATTCCTTCCTTTTGAGTTCCGCAAGCCACTAAAGATAGTGTCATAACTGCGCATAGCAAAATTGCTAATATTTTTTTCATATGAAAGTGTCCTCCTTTTCGATACACATACATTTGCATTTTGTTTCATTATACAAATCTACTCTTCGGAAACATATGTATTATCTTAACATGCGTTGGTAAAAAATTAAGAAAAAGCTGCCACAGATTACTCTATGACAGCTCATACATCTATTTATAAAATTGATTCCAGAAATTCAAAAAAGCTTCTCTGTTCTTTGACGAGTAGGTTTCATCCGTATAGATTACATTCATGTCCTCTAATTTCTGTGACGCACCACCTTCTACATCGAGACGCGCAGGCCAGGCTCCTTCCTGTAGAAACGGCTTATAACCCTCGCCCTTTCCATCCGCCTCTCCAAGTATCCAGCGTACAAAAAGCTTGGCACTGTTTATATTCTTTGCTCCACCGGCTATCAGGATATTGGCAGGATTGATTACCCCGGCAAATGGCTCCAAATCATAGCAAACCTGTAAAGGATATCCCTGATCTCTGAGGCGAAGCTTACTTGCATTTAGTATTCCAACAGCATCACTTTGGCTGGCCGGTGCTGCTACAGCATTTGCAACGTCATCACTATCATTTACCACATTGATATCATTCTCAATAAGCATTCTTACAAATGCTTCACCGGCACTTTCATTTCGATTTGCAACATATTTCCTTCCAAAATATGCTTCGTAGGAAGCCTCCATCTTCTCAGTATTCTCTATAAACATAGCGAACAGTGTATATGAAATCATACTTTTTGTTGGGTTCGTTATGTAGAGCTTACCGCGCCATTTTTCTTCTGTAAGCTCCCACCAGTTAGAAATAGGAGTATTTGCATAATAATCTTCATTATAAGTAAGTAGTGGAACTTCCAGTAAAACACTTAGGTATTCATCAGAACCTCCTGTCCTTAACTTATCCTTCATATCGTATGGAACATACTTATAAGCAAGTTTATTCGGGATTAAATCTTCCGTTATACTTCCATCACCATTCGTAACAAAAAGAAGATCACAATCATAGGTTCCATTCTCTTTGTTTTGTTTTACCTTTTCTACCATTTCCTCGGCTCTTAAGTAGTTCACCTCAATCAAAAGTCCCGGATACTGCTTCTGGAATGATTCAGCAACGTCAAACAGCCTTGAGGAAACCGTGTAGATATTTAAGACGTCTTCACCCTTTGCTGCTTCATAAAGTTCTTCTGCTGACTGCTCTGCCTGCAGCTTTGTAGCCTTTTCCCAGTCAGCCATCTCATGCTTTGTATTTTTGCCACATCCGGCAAGTAAAGTCAAAAACAACGCTACGCAAATTGATATAGCAAGCTTTTTCTTCATCAAATTCCCTCCTTATGCGAAACGCTTACAGTGTGGCAGCACAACCGTAATCCTTGTTCCTTTATCTTTTTCAGATTCTATTTCAATGCCAAACTCATTTCCAAAGTAAGAATGAATTCTTCTCTCTATATTTGCCAACGCAACATGAGAAAGGCCTTCCACTTCCACATCATTTAGATCTGCATTCGAAATACTTTCCCGAAGTTCATTTAATGCAGACTCACTCATGCCGCATCCATTATCCTCAATTATAAATCTCACTTTCTCATCAGAAATCTCACTATAAACACGGATTTCTCCTCTATGCTCTAATGCTCCACCCACAATTCCATGAACAATGCTGTTCTCAATAATTGGCTGCAAGAGCATTCTGGGAAGTTCTATTTCCTCCAGTTCATCGACAATGTCTATATCAACGGTAAACTTATCCGGATAGCGTACTTCCATGATTTCTGCATACTTAGTCAGTACAAAGAACTCATCCATTCCACTTATAAATGAATCACCTGCATTGGCATAGCGTAGCAAAAAGGAAAGTCCGTCACACAATATACCTGCTCTTTCATTTTCACCGGATACTGACAGGGCCTTTATAATATTCAAAATATTGACAGTAAAGTGTGCGCTTATCTGCTTTTTAAGGGATACAATGAGTGCCCTTTGTTTCTTTAACTCTGCTTCCTGCAGAGAATATGACGCCTCAAATACTTCTTTTTCCTTTTGCTCAATACGCTCGACCATCTCATTTATTCCACGTACTAAACCATCAAAATGCTCCATACCGGTAAGTGGAAGCTGTTCCCCTTTTCCGCCTTCAAAGCCTTCTACCTCTGTAATAACAGACTGTATCGGTGAAAAGAATTTCTTTCTCCAAAAGTAAAGGAATACTTCAAGAATTCCAAAAAGAATCAACGCCATAATTACCATTGCCGTAAGGAAAATGATGCTTATATAGCGATCCGAATCCTCATAGGAAACCATCAAACCAAATGGTGTAAATCCAACCGTCCTATACAGACAGTATTCTGACTCCTGCTCGATTGACAAGGCATCTTTATCTATGTATTCGATATAGTTCGACAGAATAATTTGATTATCAGCGGCCAGTGCTATTCTAAGTTTTTCACTCTTCCCAACCTGTTCAAACAAGCGATAGATTTCAGCTTCTTCAGTTAATATAACAAGTGCGCCAATCTTTTTACTTCCATCATAAATATCTGATACATAGCCAATGTAATTTTTATCCTCAACCTTTATTTGAACATGGCTTTTTAAGTCGTTACGCTCCACCACCTGCATAACATACTTAACGCTTGTGTTATCAAGATTTCCTGCAAATCTGTAAAAATCTCCGGAAATATTATAAACAATCAGATTATCAACAAATATATTGTCGTAAGACATCTGATCTAT
>JAZQOC010000138.1:0-20541 GCA_045627645.1 Lachnospiraceae bacterium | reverse complement strand
AATTCCAGCACCTTGGCAGTGTAGCTACCAATAATGGATATTCAGACTGGGCAACTACGGAGATTGATGCTGGTATTAAATCCATGTGGTACAGATTTAGCAGACGCGAAGATGATTATTGTATAGAATGCTCTGAAGATGGTGTTAAATATAAGCAGATGAGAATCTGCCATATGTATAAGGCTAATGATGAAATCCAGTTTGGTATTTACGCTTGTAGTCCAGAAGATTCATCTTTTAAGGCTACATTTACTAATTTGGAAATAACTGAATGTAAGTGGTTGGCGCATGATGGACAAGCGCCGGATGAGGAATAAAAAATTTGATAGCTGAGAGCTATGAAAAAACAAGTAAGAAAAAAAGATGAATTCCTATTTCACGAGATAAGTTTTTTATTAGACGGATTCAAAAATAATTGAATTCGTCTTTTTTTGTTAAAAAATGTTGACAAATCCGAATTAATTGAATACAATCAATTCACAATAAACTAATTGAATTCAATTGATTAAAAGGAGACAACAAAATGAATGTATATGATTTTACAGTTAAAACCCAAGATGGAGCAGATGTAGCATTATCAGATTTCGAGGGAAAAGCACTTTTGATTGTGAATACTGCAACAGGTTGTGGATTTACGCCACAATACACAGAACTTCAGGAGATGTACGAAGAGTTTAAAGAACAGGGATTTGAAATTCTGGATTTCCCATGCAATCAGTTTGGAGAACAGACACCTGGAAGTGACGAGGAAGTACACGATTTTTGCACGGGTAGATATGGAATAACATTTCCACAGTACTCAAAGGTAGATGTTATTGGTGAAAATGCGATTCCTTTATATAAGTGGCTTACCGAGAATACTAAATTTGCTGGTTTTAATGGTCCAATGGGATTACTGCTTAAAGGTGTGGTTAAAAAGATGGATAGGGATTATAAGAATAATGGCAATATTAAATGGAACTTTACAAAGATTCTTATTGATCGAAATGGAGAAATTGTAGAACGATTTGAGCCTACAGCAGATATCAAAAATGTCAGAGAAAAACTTCAGGAGGTGCTATAATGTTTCATTTTGACTATTTGACGGAAGGAACATGTTCTAAGGTTATAAGCCTTGATTTGGATGATGATAAAGTAAAAAATATCAGCTTTATGGGTGGATGTGATGGAAATTTGAAGACTATTCCTTTATTATTAGAGGGATGGAGCGTGGACCAGATAGAAGATAGATTGTCTGGCATTGTTTGCGGACGACGAGGAACATCATGTTCTGACCAGTTAGCAAAGGCTGTCAGAGCTGCAAAGATTGCTTCTACGGATCCAAATTATAGGTCTCCACTGGAAGAGGATGACGATGAGTAATTCAGATAAATATGAAATGCTGAAATTGGATAGACAACTTTGCTTTCCGCTTTACGCAGTATCAAAAGAAATAGTAAGAAAGTACAAGCCATATCTTGATGAGATTGATCTTACCTACACCCAATATATAACAATGATGGTTTTGTGGGAAGAACGGGAGATTCTTGTAAAAGATATGGGGGCGAAACTGTTTCTTGATTCAGGCACACTGACACCAGTGTTAAATGGATTGGAGAAGAAAGGCTATGCAATGCGAAGGCGTTCCGAAACTGACAAGAGAGATATGTATGCAGTGGTAACAGAAAAAGGATTATTGCTTCGTGATAAAGCTTCTGAAATTCCTGCTAAGATTGGAAACTGCGTACCTCTTAATCCAGAAAAAGCAATGATGTTATATCAGATTCTTCATGAAATGATGGAGAAAATATAATAAATTGATTTGAAAATTGTAATTTACGGATAAACAAAATTGAATAAAAAGTACAGCGTTAGTTGTGTTAGTTAGGAGTGTAGCTTATGAGACTAATTGAACAAATTAAAGTATGTGTGCTTTTACTTGGGTTGTCCATGATGATTTGGGGTTGTGGAAAGAATAATGATGAGACAGCACATGAAATTGAGGCAGAAACAACTATCACACCAGAGAATACTGCAAGTACTTCTGTATCTGAAGGTTTAAATGAAACTGAAGGGGCAATAGCGGAGCTAATCACAGATGAGCAGGCGATTGAAGCAATTAGGAACTATTGTTGCGACGTTAATCCGGATTTGGAGAGTATTGCAGCGAAGGAATATCCAGTTTATTGGGAGATTTCTTCTAGTGATGATAGCGGGATTGTTGTATTGTTCAGATCTTATACTGGAGCACAGGTTCGCTATTACATTGATCGTGCTACAGGAATTACTAATATAACAGAATATGTTCAGGGAATAACTGATAAGGAAGAGCCTACCGGTGAGAGTTTCAATGTAAGAGATTATATTGATAATGGTACTGATGAAAAAGAACAGAATTCTTCAAAGACAGATTGCATAAATAGGAAAGATTGACAGATAATCTAAATAACGTTAACGATATAGCGGTGTTGTTCTTTACAATGCCGCTATATTTTTATTATGCTATATATAATTTATTATATACGTTTGGAGAGTTTATTAATGTTAGGCGGCAATAGAGGAAAACAGATATATCAGTATGTTCCAGATTATGTCCTTTATGACTTGGAGACAACTGGAATATCGTGTAATTATGACGATATAATAGAAATATCTGCGGTAAGAGTGAGAAATGGAATTATAGTAGATGAGTTTAGCGAACTTGTTAATCCAGGAAGACCGATTCCATATGCTGCAAGTATGGTAAACAATATTACTGATGATATGGTAGCTGAAGCACCTATGTTGGCTGAGGTTTTACCTAGGTTTCTCTCATTTATTGGAGAAGATATTTTAGTAGGACACAATATCAACAGTTTTGATATGAAGTTTATTTATCGCGACTGCGAGAAATATTATGGTCAGTCGTTGACCAATGATTATATAGATACACTTAATGTTGCAAAGCATGTATTTCCAGATTGGAAACACAGAAGGCTTTCAGACTTGGCAGATTATTATGGGATTTCCACAGTAGGAGCGCATAGAGCACTCGCTGACTGTAGGATGAATCAGAAGGTATTTGAATTATTGGGCAAGGAACTTTCGGGCGAAGGAACATTGGAGTTGAGACCTGAAATAAAATTATGTATCAAATGTGGTCAGCCCATGAAGAAAAGGTCTGGCAGATATGGAGAGTTTTGGGGATGCTTAGGATTCCCCAATTGTAGATACACAGAAAATATAGAATGTTAGTTGGAGGTAAACATGAATAATTCGAAAGTTAAATTTTATGAGAATCAGGCTAATAGTATTATTAGTAAATTAAAGATTAGAAATATGGAAGGATATTATTGTGCTGACGTGGAAAGCGCAAAGAATAAACTTATTGAATTAATAGGGGATGGAGCCAAAACAGTTGCCTATGGTGGTTCTATGACTATTGATGATAATGATTTTAAAGATGTTGTTACAGCTGCAGGTCATGAACTTATTATAAGAGAAAATTACAAAACTGAAGAAGAACTCAAAGAATGTAAGGCAAAGACAGTCAATGCTGACGTATTTTTAATGAGCACAAATGCTATTACGTTGGATGGAGAGTTAGTCAATATAGATGGAAGAGGTAATCGTGTATCTTATATGATATATGGACCAGATAGTGTAATTATCGTAGCTGGTATGAATAAAGTTGTTAGTAATGTTGAAGATGGAATCAGAAGAGTTCGTAATTTTGCTACACCACCGAATACCGTCAGATTAAATTGTGATACTCCTTGTGCAAAAACAGGACAGTGTGGCAACTGTTTAAAGGACACAATATGCTGTCAGATTGTTGTAACAAGACAGTCAAGAATACCAGGAAGAATTAAGGTTATTCTTGTAGGAGAAGAACTTGGATATTAATTTAAAAAGAATAACATCGTATATAATAGTATTCCGGAAATTGTTACGTTTGAAAGCATAATTGATGAAAATGTAATATATGAGCCGGATAGTGTTTATCAGAGGAGTTTGTGAATGAAGATTAATTGTAGTTATTGCAATAGCGCAATGGAGGCTACTAGCGAGACATGTCCAAATTGTGGAAGTGTCAATGAGAAAGCAGCACAATATATAAATCAGCGTGAAAAGCAGATTGAATATAAAAAACAACTAGAATTTGAGGCTAAAAATGTTAGACTGACTACTACCACATATCAGAAGAAAGCTTTAAAAATAATAAAAATTGTCTATGGCACAATTGCAATTTTGTTTGTGCTGTTCTTTGTTATAGCGATTGTTTTGAGCAATAAGAATCAAGAAAAACGCGAGCAGGAAAGACAAAGGCAAAAACAGGAACAATTAGCTGAGGAACAGCGTCAAAAAGAGGAAGCTGAAGCAGAGAAAAAAGCATATGATGATGAGGTTGTTGAAGCAACTGGAATGAATGTGGTTATACAAAAGGATAAATATTATTCAATAGAGGTCACAGATGCAGTTGCCTATGAACTTAATTATGATCATAATCCGATGGACTGGGGATATGATGTGACTAGTGATCCTCATTTGCATGATGTTGAGCATAGAGTTGCTATTCAGATCAAGGTTAAGAACTTCCAGGATAAGGTAACTATATATGGAAAACCAACTTCATATATGGGGCTCTATATTTGTGATGAGAATGATGACAACATTGTAATATGCGGAGATTCTTTCTTAAATGGCAGCAGTGATGATAACTATTATGGTGGCGGTAAGATGATCTCAAGTACTAATGAGTTCATTGATAAATATAGTAAGTCATTGGAAAAGAACCAGACTATGAGCTGGTGGGTTCCAGTTGTAGTTGACGAGAATAGCGAAAAAATAATTCTTCACTTTGATTATAATATGACGATTACGATTGATAATCCGTGTGCAAGCAAGGAATAAGGGTATACAAAGTATATAGTATTGGAGGAAATTATGGCAGAGATAATAAAAATAGACGATACTACATGGCGAATAGAAGATGGCTTTGTAAGGTTCTTTTTACTTGAAGGCGATGAAAAAGCTGTATTAATAGATAGTGGTGTAAGTTGCCCGGATGCAATTGATTTGGCGCGCACATGTACGAATAAGCCGATTATATTATTGAATACACATGGTGATATGGATCACACTTCTGGAACAGGTGCATTTTCAGAGATTTATATGCACGAGCAGGATTATATTGGATGCAGAGTTGGGGAAAAATATCCAAGTACAAAACTTGTTAAAATTGATGATGAGTCAGAAATAGAACTGGGTGCCAGAGCACTTAGAATTATTCATATACCAGGACATACTCGTGGAAGCATAGCTATTTTAGATTTGAATAAGCGTGTTTTGTATGCAGGAGATTCTGTACAAAAGGGACATATTTACATGTTTGGAGAACATAGGCAGCCACAAATCTATGGAGAGTCATTGGTCAAGTTATTATCTTTGAGTGATGAATATGATTACATCTATGCTTCACATGATGAACCTGTTCTTACTGGAGATTATGTTTCAAAGGTTAGGGATATATGGAATAAAGTATCTAATAATGAAATTTTATTTGAGGAAGTTGATTTGTTTGGTAACAAAGTTAAGTCATATACAACAGAGATATGTGGATTTTATTTGTAATGCAATAAGTCTATAAATGTAGTAAAATGTTTGTTTAGACAGATGCTATGTTTGTGCTAATAATAAACCAAATTTAATGGGAGAAATGTATGCTGGATAAGAGTTATTACGAAAAAGTTGACGAGATCATTGCAGGGTATGGAACAGAAAGCCGATTTCTGATACCAGTAATTCAGGATGTACAGAGTGAATACCGTTATTTACCACCTGAATTATTGAAATATATAGCTGATAAATTAAATATTACTGAGGCAAAGGCATATAGCGTTGCAACATTTTATGAGAATTTCTCTTTTGATCAGAAGGGAAAATATGTCATTAAAGTTTGTGATGGAACAGCCTGCCATGTACGTCGTGGTACAGATGTACTTAGTAAACTTAGAGAAGAGCTTGGATTAAAGCCAGGTCAGTCTACTACAGATGATATGCTTTTCACATTGGAAACTGTATCATGCCTTGGAGCCTGTGGATTGGCACCAGTTCTTACAGTAAATGATGATGTACATCCAGCGATGACTCCAGATAAGGTCACAGAGCTTATTAAAAATCTTAAGGAGGAAGCTTTGTCATGAGAATTAATAACAGAGAAGAGCTTATTGCAGCAAGACAGCAGGCAAAGGCTGCTATGAAAGCAGAGAAGTACAGAGTACTTATATGTGCTGGTACAGGATGTCTTGCAGGCGGTTCAGAAAAAATATATAACAAACTTCTTAAGTTAGCCCAGGAAAGCGGACAAGCAGTAAATGTATCTGTTGAATTTGGCGAGGGAATTGCTCATAACAGCGACGGTTCATGCCCAGTTAACGGCGAATGCGCAGGAATTAAGAAGAGTGGATGTCACGGCTTCTGTGAGATGGGTCCTCTCGTTCGTATTGAGCCTCTTGGAATCCTTTATATCAAGGTTAAGGAAGAGGATTGTGAAGAGATTTTTGAGAAGACTATTTTAGGTGGAAAAGTAATTGAAAGACTTCTTTACTCTATGAATGGTGTTTCATATAAGGCACAGGAAGATATTCCTTTCTATGCTAAGCAGACAAGACTTGTTCTTAAGAACTGCGGACATATTGATTCGGAGCATATTACAGAATATTTCGCAGTAGATGGTTATTCAGCTCTTGAGAAGGCTCTTTTTGAAATGAGCCCTGAAGAAGTTATTAATACAATTTATGACTCTGAACTTAGAGGTCGTGGAGGCGGTGGTTTCCAGACTGGTTACAAGTGGAAGCAGGTTGCACGTCAGGCTGAGAAAATCAGATACGTTGTGTGTAACGGTGACGAAGGTGACCCAGGTGCTTTCATGGATCGTTCCGTAATGGAAGGTGATCCACATAAGATGATTGAGGGTATGATTATTGCTGGTTATGCAGTAGGAGCACAGGAAGGATATATCTATGTTCGTGCCGAGTACCCACTTGCTATTAAGAGATTAAAGATTGCCATTGCACAGGCTGAAGAAGCAGGTATACTTGGCGAGAATATTTTAGGATCAGGTTACTCATTTAAACTTAATATTAACAGAGGTGCAGGCGCATTTGTATGTGGTGAAGGTTCAGCTCTTACAGCTTCTATTGAAGGTGAGAGAGGTATGCCAAGAACTAAGCCACCAAGAACTGTTGAGCAGGGACTTTTTGGTAAGCCAACTGTTCTTAATAACGTTGAGACATATGCTAACGTACCAATGATTATTACTAATGGTGCTGATTGGTACAAGGGTATTGGAACGGAGAAGAGTCCTGGAACAAAGGCCTTTGCTGTAACAGGTAGTATTAAAAATACAGGTCTTATAGAAGTTCCAATGGGAACAACTCTTAGAGAAATTGTTTATGATATCGGTGGTGGTATCAAGAATGATAAGAAATTTAAGGCGGTTCAGATTGGTGGACCATCAGGTGGATGTCTGATAGGTACAGATCTTGATCTTCCTCTGGATTTCGACTCGCTTAAGAAGCGTGGTGCCATGATTGGTTCAGGCGGACTTGTTATCATGGACGAAGATACATGTATGGTTGAAGTTGCCAGATTCTTCATGAACTTTACACAGAATGAGTCCTGTGGAAAGTGTATACCTTGCCGTGAAGGTACCAAGAGAATGCTTGAGATTCTTGAGGAAATAGTAGCTGGAAATGGTACACTTGAGCATCTTGATATGCTAGAGGAACTTGGAAAAGCTATAACAGATACATCTCTTTGCGGACTTGGAAAGAGTGCAGCGTTACCTGTACTTTCAACACTCAGAACCTTTAGAGATGAGTACGTTGAGCATGTAGTAGAAAAGAAGTGTAGTACTGGAGTATGTAAGTCATTGTGCCAGATTACTATCGACCCTGAAAAATGTAAGGGATGTAGTAAATGTGCAAGAAACTGTCCTGTTTCTGCTATTGAAGGACAGATTAAGAGTCCATTTACTATTGACCAGAGCAAGTGTATTAAGTGTGGTGCCTGTTTGGAGAATTGTCCATTTGGCGCTATTAGCAGAGGTTAGGGAGGATAGATATGGATTACATTACAATAGACGGAAAATGCGTTCCAATTGAGGGCGAGAAAAATATTCTGATGCTTATTCGTAAGGCGGGTATCGATCTTCCAACATTCTGTTATCACTCAGAACTTAGTGTCTATGGTGCCTGCAGAATGTGTATGGTTGAGGATGAGAAAGGAAGACTTATGGCTTCCTGCTCAGAACAGCCAAAGCCAGGAATGGTTATCAGAACAAATACAAAGAAACTCAGAAAATATAGAAAACTTATTGTTGAACTTTTACTTGCTTCACATTGCAGAGACTGTACAGTTTGTACGAGAAATGGAAACTGCGAGTTGCAGAGTATTGCATTTAAGGTAGGAATTCATGACGTAAGATTTAAGAATACAAAAGAAATCGAGCCAATCGATCTTTCTTCACCAAGTATTGTTAGAGATCCTAATAAGTGTATTCTTTGTGGTGACTGTGTAAGAACATGTTCAGAAATTCAGGCAGTAGGTGCAATTGATTTTGCAAACCGTGGTGCTAAAGCTAAGGTTTGCCCTGCATTTGACAGACCACTTGCTGAAACAGACTGCGTAGGCTGTGGACAGTGTAGAGTTGTATGTCCAACAGGTGCACTTTCGGTTAAAACTAATGTTACAGATGTATGGGATGCAATTGCCAATCCTGACATTAGAGTAGTTGCTCAGATTGCTCCTGCAGTAAGAATTGCAGTTGGTGATAAGTTTGGTATGCCAAAGGGAACAAACGTAATGGGCAAGCTTGTTGCAGCGCTTCGAATGATGGGCTTTGACAAGGTATATGATACAAACTTTGGTGCTGACCTTACTGTTATGGAAGAATCAAAGGAATTGGCAGAGCGACTTGAAAAGGGCGATAATCTTCCATTGTTCACAAGCTGTTGCCCAGGATGGGTTAAATTCTGTGAGACAAAATATCCAGAATTTACTAAGAATATTTCAACTTGTCGTTCACCTCAGGGAATGTTCTCAGCTGTTGTTAAAGAATATTTCAAAGAGCAGGATGAAAAGGATGAGATGCAGACTTATGTGGTATCAATTATGCCATGTACAGCTAAGAAGGCTGAGATTCTCCGTCCAGACAATCACACAGATGGAAGACAGGATACAGATAGAGTATTAACTACTATTGAAATTATCAGAATGATTCGTCAGGCAGGTATTAAGTTTGATGAACTTCAGGGAGAGGCACCAGACATGCCATTTGGTATGGCATCAGGCGCAGCATCAATCTTTGGTGTAACAGGTGGTGTTTCGGAAGCTGTACTTCGTCATCTTGCAGCAGATAAGGGATATGCGGCTTTTGAACAGATTAAGTATTCAGGTGTCAGAGGTACAGAAGGCATTAAGGAAGCAAGCTTTGACCTTAATGGACGCGAGATAAAGATGGCAGTTGTTCATGGTCTTGCCAATGCAGCAACAGTTCTTGAAGGATTGAAGTCTGGAGAACTTAACTACGATTTCGTAGAAGTTATGGCCTGCAGAAATGGTTGTATCGCCGGTGGTGGACAGCCAATGCCAATTGGACCAAGAACCAAAGCAGGACGTATCGAAGGAATCTATCAGGTTGACAGAGATTCTAAGATTAGAGTATCTGATGAGAATCCAATTATTGCTCAGACCTACAGAGATGTAATTGCAGGCAATGAGCACAAGCTTCTTCATAGAGCAGAAGTATAATTTCTGATTAAAAATTACTAGAATAAAATTAATAAAGCAAAAAGGGTATGCCCCCATAGGTAGATTACATGTCGACTTATGGGGGTCCTTTTTGTGTGGTTATGGTATAATAATGACTAAATACAAGTAGTAAAAATCGGGAGATTAAATACTAATGATTAGAAAATACGTCTATGGTAATCCATTTCCAACAGAGGCCGCAATTAAAGAGGTAGAGGTTGTTGCGGATAAAATTCCATATTTTAATACAAACGAATATGGAGTTTTTGTGTATGATTTAGCAGATGATGATATGGTGTTTGGACTTGGTGAACAGATTAGAGGAATCAACAAGCGAGGATGGTTATACAATAACTGGAATTTTGACAATCCGCATCATCACGAGGATACACATTCGTTGTACGGATCACACAACTTCATTATCGTAAAAGGTGATGAAGACTTTGGCGTGTTTTTTGATTATGCTGGTCAGATTTCATTTGATATAGGATATACAAAAAGAGAGATGATGACTATAAAGCCAGCAACGATGGATTTGTGCATCTATATTATTACAGGTGATAGCATTAAGCATATCATTAATCAGTTCAGAGAATTAATTGGCTTAAGTTATATTCCACCTTTGTGGGCTTTGGGTTACGGCCAGAGCCGTTGGGGATACAAGGATGAAAATGACATACGACAGGTAGCGAAGAATTATAAAGAAGCAGGAATTCCAATTGACAGTATCTATATGGATATTGATTATATGGATAACTATAAAGACTTTACTATAGACCAGAATCGTTTTTCTGATTTGAAAAAATTATCAGAAGATATGAAGTCTGAAGGAATACATCTTGTTCCTATTATAGATGCAGGTGTGAAGATAGAAAAAGGCTATGATGTATATGAGGAAGGTGTAGCTAAGAACTATTTTTGTAAGAATCAGGATGGAAATGATTTTGTCGGTGCAGTATGGCCTGGAAGGGTGCATTTTCCAGATTTTTTAAATCCAAAAGCAAGAGAGTGGTTTGGTGCAAAATACAAAATACTTACAGATCTTGGTATTGATGGATTTTGGAATGATATGAATGAACCAGCTATCTTTTACACGGAAGACCGATTAGAGGAAACGCTGGATAAGTTTGAAGAAGTACGAGATAAAAACATAGGGATACGTGAATTTTTTGGTTTGACTGGTATGGTAGGTGGATTGAGCAATCATCCACAGGACTATGATAAGTTTTACCATAATGTTGATGGCAGGATGATTGTGCACAGTGACGTTCATAATCTTTACGGCATGAATATGACCCGTGCAGCCAATGAGTCGCTTAATCAAATAATTCCAGATAAAAGAACATTATTTTTCTCACGTTCATCGTATATTGGAGGTCACAGATATGGAGGAATCTGGCAGGGAGATAATAAGTCATGGTGGTCACATATTCTTCAAGCGTTGCAACAGCTTCCTGCACTTAATATGGCGGGCTTTTTGTATATCGGTTGTGATGTAGGTGGATTTGGATGCGATACAACAGAGGACTTAATGCTTAGATGGCTTCAGTTATCAGTATTTACTCCGTTATTTAGGAATCATTCTGCAGATGGAACGAGATATCAGGAACTGTATCGTTTTGGAAATGTTGAAAAAACTGGAGAGATAGTTAAGATACGTTATCGCCTGATTCCTTATCTGTACAGTGAATTATTGAAGGCTGCAATGAATAATACTCTCATGTTTAGTCCATTGGCATTTGATTATCCAGAGGATGAGGATGCATGTCAGGTTGAGGACCAGCTTTTTATAGGTGAAGAGTTGATGATTGCACCTGTATATAAGCAGAATGCCAAGGGAAGATACGTATATCTGCCTGAAGAGATGATGATGGTTCGTATGAGTAGTTGTGATAACTATGATACATGTATTGTGCCAAAGGGACATCATTATATTAAGGCTGATTTACATGAATTAGTTTTCTTTATAAGAAATGGTAAAGCTATTCCGTGGGGAAAATCAGTTAGCAATACAGCCAAGATTGATAATGTAAATGAACCAGAAATAGAACTTCTTGGTTTTGACAAAGTTCATTATACTATGTATTGGGACGATGGAATTAGCACATTTGATTCAGACAAGGTTAATATAAAGGAATTGTAAAATGTATTTTGCAGAAAAAAGTGAATATAACAGTATAAGAGAAAAATCCCTTGAACAATGGTTGGATGAAATGGAAAAACATCCAGATATTGCAGTAAGAGGAGGGGTAAAGCTTTGTCGTGAATATGTAGAGCATTTGCAAGACGAAGTAGACAAACTGAAGGATGAGAATAAGCTTAAGTCTCAATATATGAAGAAACTCAAGCAAAAGCTTTCAGAATGATTTATTGATAAAGAACTTACAATATAGGATAATATTGATATTTGGATAACCACAGGAGAAACAAATATGAATTTATATGAAAAAATAAATGAGAAAGTATATGTTATTGCAGAGATGTCAGGTAACCATGCAGGCAGTAAGGACAGAGCATTTGAGATATTACATGCTGCTAAAGAATCTGGTGCTGACTGTATTAAAATTCAGACATATACACCAGACACAATGACAATTGATTGCAATAGTGAATATTTCAATATAGATGGCGGAACCTGGGATGGAGAGAATCTTTATAAACTTTATCAGAAAGCATATACACCATGGGAGTGGCAGGCTGATTTGAAGGCAGAAGCGGAGAAAATAGGATTAGATTTTCTTTCAACAGCATTTGATAAAACATCTGTAGATTTCCTTGAATCAATAGGATTAGATTTTTACAAAATAGCATCCTTTGAATTAACAGATATACCACTCATTAAATATGTTGCCTCTAAGAATAAGCCTATTATTTTGTCTACAGGTATGGGTAGTCTTGAAGAAATTGACATGGCGGTGAATGCTATAAAAGAAGCAGGTAACAATGAGCTGGTTCTTCTTAAATGTTCCAGTGATTATCCTGCAGTAACTGATGAGATGAATCTTAGAACCATGGTTGATTTACAGAAGCATTGTGGTGTACCTGTAGGATTATCAGACCATAGTATGGGCAATGTAGGTGTTATAGCAGCTGTCGCTATGGGAGCAAGGGTTATTGAGAAGCATTTTTGTGTCAGCAGAAAAGTTGAAAATCCAGATTCATCATTCTCATTGGAACCACAGGAATTCAAGAAGATGGTTGATGATATACGTATTGCAGAACTGGCTATGGGAAAGGTTAAGTATGGACCTTCCGAAAGAGAGTTGGCTAATCTTAAGTTTAGAAGATCAATTTTCTGTGTAGCAGACATTAAGGCAGGCGAAATAATAACAGAAAAGAATGTTAAAGTAATCAGACCGGGCTTTGGTTTGGCACCAGTTCATTTCGAAGAGATTATGGGTAAAAAGGCAAACAGAGATATTGCATTTGGTACACCATTGTCATGGGAGATGTTTGAATGAGAATAATAATTGCAACTCACAAAAGTTGGAATATAGAAAGAGCTAAGAAGCTGATTGAAACTGAAAAACAGCATGATATAAGAATTGTGACAAGCAAAGAGGAATTAACAGAAACTATGGTTAATGAATTTTCGCCTGATTACATATTCTTTCCACACTGGTCATATTATATACAGCCATCTATTTATGAGAATTGGAAATGCATTGTATTTCATATGACAGATTTACCTTTTGGAAGAGGGGGAAGTCCACTTCAGAATCTTATCGTTCGTGGAATTAAGAAGACAAAGATATCAGCGATACAGGTTGTCGATGAACTGGATGCAGGCGCTATATATTTGAAGGAAGATTTAGAACTAAGTGGTGCTGCTCATGAGATATATGACAGAGCATCTGAAATAATATTTGATATAATGATTCCACGTATTATGAATGAAGATATTGTTCCAAAGACTCAGGAAGGTGAGATTGTAACCTTCAAAAGAAGAAATAAACAGGATGGTGAAATATTATCAGACATGAGTCTTGAAACCATCTATGACTACATAAGAATGCTTGATGCGGAAGGATATCCACCAGCGTTTATGAAATTTGGTGAGTATGTGATTGATTTTTCGCAAGCCGGCTTTGATGGAGAAAATGTTTCAGCCAAGGTTACTATACGTAAGGAGATTGAAAGATGAGTACAATACTTGTAATAGCTGCACATCCAGATGACGAGATACTTGGAGTGGGTGCAACTGTAGCCAAGCATGTTAAAGCAGGAGATATTGCATATGCTTTGATTCTTGGAGAAGGACAGACCTCAAGAACAAATACAAGAGAGGAAACTAGTCAGAGTGTAGTCGATGAGCTTCATAAAGACAGTGTCAATGCTTCAAAAGTTGTTGGATATAAAGATATATTTTTTGAAAATATCCCAGATAACAGATTTGATCAAGTGGATTTGTTAGATATAGTTAAGGTTGTTGAAAAATACGTTAATGATATCAAGCCTGATATTATATACACACATCATGCTGGTGATTTGAATATAGATCATCAGTTGACGTGTCGCGCTGTTATGACAGGAACAAGACCAGTTAATGACTACTGTGTTAAAGAAATTTATTGCTTTGAGACAGTTTCGTCTACAGAATGGAATTTTGCTTATGGTGATAACACATTTACTCCAGATACATTTGTAGATGTAGAAGATACCTTTGAAGCAAAGATAGAGTCTATGAAATTCTATAAATCCGAATTAGGAGAATTTCCACATCCAAGATCTTTGGAAAATCTTGAGGTAACTGCTAAAAGATGGGGAGCAGTTGTAGGCAAAAACTATGTTGAAGCTTTTGAAACTATGAGAGTTATACGTTAAGTAAGGACAATGATGAAAGAATTAGAATTAAGACTAGCAACACCGGAAGATATAGACTTAATCTTTGCCTGGGCTAACGATGAAGACGAAAGAAGGTTCTCATTTCATCCTCAAAAAATAGAGTATGCTGATCATTGTAAATGGTATGAGAAAAGAATGAACGATGAAGATACAGTCATATTTATTGCTTTGTTCGATGGTATAGAGGTAGGACAGTGCAGACTGGAATTTGAAAATGATGAAGCGCTGATTTCATACTTTATTGATAAAAAATATCGAAATAAAGGTCTAGGAAAACAATTGATTAAGTTGATTTCTGAAAAAACAGAAAAAAACTTTCACAAGATAAAAAGATTAAAGGCACAGGTTAAGTTAGAAAATCTGCCTTCACAAAAAGTATTTCTTACAATGGGTTTTAAAGAGAGTACATTGCCAGAGTATAAAGAGTATATTTTGCAAATATAAATAAAAAGGTAATCTGAAGAAAACTTTAGATTACCTTTTTATTTTGTTATGGTAAAATATTGCATAGGTATATTTTGTGGTGAGTTTATGAAAACGATAGCAAGCATATTATTCAAAGATATTATAGATAAAAATGAATTAAAAAAGACAGCAGTAGCAACAAGATGTTGTTGTGGTCTCATGATTATATATGCCGTAGTCTTTGCAATATTATCTGGTATAGATGGAAGTATACATGGCAGTATTGTAGTCTGTTCTTTAATTGTTGGATATTTAATAGCGCTATATATGACATATGGTAAGAAGATTCAGAATGCATGTCGAGCAGTCGATATAGTAACGCTGATAGGAATACCAATTACTGTTCTGTGGTTTGGATGGAATAGTGGTATCCAGCATTTCCTGTTTGCCCTTGTGCTTTTTAATATTCTCTTTGTAAGAATGTCGATTAAAACACAATTATTAGGTGTAATAGGCGTATGTGCCATAAGACTTTCTCTTTATTTTCATTGCAAATATTATGTGCCAATGTATCAATTTTCACCTACGATGAGTGTTATAATTCAAGTTATAAGTACAGTATTTGTATTTGCATTTATTACAGTCTGTGGTATCAATTATGCACTTGAAAATCAGAATACAGAGAATACTATTCGTAAGTACAATGTTGAACTTCAAAAGATTGCATCTACTGATCCGCTGACTCAGTTGTGGAACAGACACAAGATGATTGAGCATGTCACAGAATATCTTTCAGAAACAGATGAATTTTGCTCATTATGTTTGTGTGATATAGACTTTTTTAAAAAGATTAATGATACTTATGGCCATGAAGCTGGAGATAAAGTATTAGTTGCACTTTCTGGATTATTTATGGACGAGATGCGAAAGCAGGGAGTTGTAGCCAGATGGGGCGGAGAAGAGTTCTTACTTGGTTTCCAAAATGTTAATGGTGATGATGCTCTTGTAAGCCTTAGTAATTTACGAACTAAAGTTAAGAAACTTGTGGTTCCTTATGAAGGTCAGGACATTCAGTTTACTATGACTTTTGGTCTGGTGGAATATGACAGAACACTTACACTGGATGAAAATATAAAGATTGCAGATGAAAGATTGTACCGTGGTAAACAAAACGGTAGAGATCAGATAGTATACTAAAGAAAATAAAAAAGTCAGTTTATACTGGCTTTTTTTAATACATTGGAGGCGGGCGACATATTTCATGCCGAATATGTCATGAAATTTAACTAATAGGGTTGGATTACAGGAGAATTAATTATGGGGTTACTGGAAACAAAATTTGATTTTAATTCTAAGACAGATGGTTTGAAGATTTCTGTTTTACGAATTGAACCATCTGATAAATCAGAGGTAGTTGGAATTGTTCAGCTTGTTCATGGAATGTGTGAACACAAAGAACGATATATTGATTTTATGAGATTTCTTGCCAATCATGGCTACGTATGTGTAATTCATGATCATAGAGGACATGGTGAAAGTATAGAAAAATTTGAAGATAGAGGATATATGTATGCTGGTGGTTATCAGGCATTAGTAGAAGATACTCATGAAGTAACTTTGATGACAAAGGAGTATGTTGGAACTGATATGTCGTATGCCTTGTTGGGACATAGTATGGGCTCTTTGGTTGTCAGAAGTTATCTTAAAAAGTATGAAGATGAAATAGATAAACTACTAGTTTTAGGCTGTCCTTCAAAACTACCGGGTATGAAACCAGGGCTTGCATTGATTAATATTTTGAAGTCAACTAAGGGTGAACATGCTCATTCTAAACTGATTGACTATATAGTTTCTGGTTCAAACTTTGAAAAGCGATTTAAAAATGAGAAACAATCTCATGCATGGCTCAATACTGACAAAAACGAGGTAATAAAATACATGGATGATCCATATTGTAATTTTACTTTTACCTTGAACGGATATCACAATCTTGTAAAGCTGACTATGGAAGTATACGAAGATGGTGGATATCATGTGATCAATAAGTCGCTTCCAATTCATTTTTTCTCAGGTGGTGATGATCCATGTGGAATATCAGATGCAGATATAGAAAAGGCAGCAGATGTAATCAGAACTGCAGGATACGACAATGTTAAGGTAAAAACTTATGAAGGAATGAGACATGAAATTCTGTTAGAGCCTCAAAAACAGATGGTTTATAACGATATACTTGAATTTATAAAGGGTTAAATATGGGAAAATATATTATGGCATTTGATGCCGGAACAACATCAGAAAGAGCGATTATATTTGATCATGATAGTAACATCATCAGTGTAGCGCAAAAGGAGATTAAACAGATATATCCTCATGCTGGATGGGTTGAGCATGATCCAATGGAAATATGGGCATCACAAATAGGAGTTGCAGCAGAAGCTATGACCAAGGCTGGAATCGTAGCGGATGATATAGAGGCAATTGGTATTACAAATCAGAGAGAGACCACGATAGTATGGGATAAGAATACAGGCCTTCCTGTATATAATGCGATTGTATGGCAGTGTCGACGTACAAAAGAATATTGCGAAAGCATTATGTCTTACAAGGATATGATTCAGGAAAAGACAGGCCTGATTATAGATCCATATTTTTCTGGGACAAAATTGAAGTGGATTTTAGATAATGTTCCAGGCGTAAGAGAACGTGCCATAAAAGGAGATGTTCTGTTTGGAACGGTTGAAACTTGGCTTATTTGGAAACTAACCGGTGGTAAGGTGCATGTAACAGATTATTCTAACGCATCCAGAACAATGTTATTTAATATTAATAATCTTACATGGGATGAAGACATATTAAATCTTTTGGATATACCTGCATGCATGTTGCCTAAGCCTGTTAGTAACAGTGAAATATATGGCGAAACCGGTAATACCTTGTTGGGGGCAAATATACGAATATCAAGTGCAGTTGGTGACCAACAGGCAGCGCTCTTTGGACAGAAGTGTTTTACAAAGGGGGATATTAAGAATACATATGGAACAGGTTGTTTCCTGCTCATGAATATAGGTGAGAAGCCGGTGATTTCCAAGCAGGGGCTGGTTACAACTATAGCATGGGGAAAAGATGATCAAGTGGTATACGCATTGGAAGGATCCGTGTTTATGGGAGGCGCTACTGTTCAGTGGTTACGTGATGAGATGGGACTCATTAGCCATGCGTCAGACACAGAAGAGTTAGCTATGAAGGTATCAGATACAAATGGATGCTACATTGTTCCAGCATTTACCGGTTTAGGTGCACCTTATTGGAAACCAGATGCCAAAGGAATAATTACAGGACTTACGCGAGGTGTAGGAAGATATCATATTATCAGAGCAAGTCTGGATTCGATTGCATATCAGGTCAATGATATAGTAGAAGCAATGAAGAATACAGCTGGAGACATCAATAATGTCACTAATCTAAAAGTAGATGGCGGAGCAAGCAATAATAATTATTTAATGCAAACTCAGGCAGATATCAGTAATACTAATGTTATTCGTCCAACTTGTGTAGAAACTACGGCTCTGGGAGCAGCATATCTTGCGGGTCTTGCGGTTGGATTCTGGGAAGATGAGGAAGAACTGATAAATGACAACAGTGATACAACTCAGTTTAGTCCACAAATGAGTGATGAAGTAAGAGGAGAACAACTTAGAGGTTGGAAAGAAGCAGTAGATATGTTGCTTAAATAGATACATATGATAAATAGATTTAAGACATTAACAATTATTTTCATATCAAGCATATGTTTATGTGCATGTAATAATGCCGAAATTTCAAGTGATAAATCAGAACTGGTTCAGGTTGAAATCGAGAAAATACCAGTTGTAACCAATCAACCAGATATAACTATGGAAGATAAAGCAACTGATGATGTTACTCTTGAAGAAGTGGAAAATGAAGATATTACAGAGGATGGATCAGTAATAACAGAGGAATTAATCGAAGATGTAGAACTGTCGACAATTCCAGAAAGCGAACAGGAGGAGACGGAAACTGTAAATACGGAGATTCAGCCTGTTGTACAGTTTAATCCTGATAACAATAGTCGACTTATAGTAATCGATGCGGGTCACCAGATAAAAGGGGATTCCAGTAAGGAACCAGTAGGACCGGGAGCAAGTGAAACTAAAGCGAGAGTGACTGGTGGAACAACTGGTGTAAAGACAGGAATACCGGAATACCAGTTAACGCTTCAGGTATCTTTAAAGCTACAGGAAGAGTTAGTGGGACGTGGCTATCAGGTGTTAATGACCAGAACACAGAATGAAGTGAATATAAGCAATAGCGAAAGAGCTATGGTGGCTAACGATGCAGGGGCAGGCGCATTTATCAGAATACATGCCAATGGCTCAACAAATTCATCTGTCCATGGAGCAATGACTATTTGTCAGACGTCTGCAAATCCGTACAATTCGAGTTTATACAATTACAGTAAAAGCCTATCAACAGAAGTGCTTGATGCAATGGTAGCTGCCACAGGATGCAAAAGAGAAAAAGTTTGGGAAACAGATACCATGAGTGGAATTAACTGGTGTCAGGTTCCAGTAACAATTGTTGAGATGGGATATATGTCCAATCCGGAAGAGGACGAGTTGATGGCTACAGAGGATTATCAGCAAAAGATTGTTACAGGCATAGCAAATGGAATAGATAATTATTTTTCAAAGCAATAGTATGAACAAAGATAAAAAAATATCATTCTGGGAAACCAGAAAACTTGCAATAGAACTTAATAGACGAGACAGAGTTATAAAAAAGCTTATTGGCATGAATCGCAAATATGAATCTGAAGCCCTTAAAATTGCTGAAAAAGCGAGGAAAGAACAGATATTAAGAGAGCTTAAGAATATGTCAGTGGACGAGCTGTCATCGTACAAGCTGGGAATAAGAGTTAGCGCATTTAAAGATGCTGGTTATACATGTATAGCGGATCTAAAAGATAAAAATGCGAAACAGCTGGAAATTATAGAGGGAATAGGGCCAAAATCTGCTGAAAATGCGATTTATGCAGTCAGTGATATTTGTAAGAATGTCAAAGAGAACGTTAGAGTCAGGATTGATGTAGATAATCCTACAAGGAAAGAACTGGAGCTGGTTAAAGTTCTGTATCAGGCTCAGAATGCAAAAAGACTGAGCGGTGAAGTTAAGATTTTTTATAAAGAGACACATGACAATCTTAAGTCAAAGTTAAGAGTAACAGCTCCATCAAGGAACTGGTTGAGCTGGCAATTTATACAAAATGATAAGAAAGAATTTATATTAGAAAGTCTTTCAGGATTGGAAGAATATGCGGAGGATTATCTTCGGAAAACTGATGAGTTTTTGAGAGAAGAATATGCTATCAAAAAGGCAGAACATGCGAATTATTGGCAATCCTTTGTTACTAACTCAGCGGGATTTTATGCAACCCTTGAACGCGCAAGACGAAAAGCAAATCGTAAGACAAACAAATTAGACGATGCACAATATATC
>JAZQOC010000137.1:0-5658 GCA_045627645.1 Lachnospiraceae bacterium | reverse complement strand
TGGAGATATCAATAAGCAGTCAATCCTTGACGAGCTTAATAAGATTGCTCCGGTTACCGTTGTCCGGGGAAATAACGACAAGGAATGGGCCGAAAATCTGCCGGAGACCGTAAGAACCGGTGTCTTCGGAATCAGGGTTTTTATGGACCATAATAAGAAATTCATCCCCGCGGACCTGTCAAGTACAGATCTTGTGGTCTACGGTCATTCCCATAAATATGAGGAAAAGGAACTGAACGGCGTCCGGTACATAAATCCAGGGAGCTGCGGCCCGAGGCGGTTCGATCAGGAAATCACGATGGCCGTCATGACTATTTCGGATGACGGGACGTTTTCCCTGGAAAAAACCGTGATCCCGCATATAAAGTGAAGGCGGTCGGTGTAGTTCTTCCTTCACCAGGTCGATCCGCTGTCGGCTATAGGGATGCTCGGACTCGGTCTTTCTTGTCTTGCGGTAACGCAGTTCTCCAAAAAGGACTGATCTAAATAGAGACATATCGTGTCTCATTCGTAAAAAACAGGCATTTGCTCACTTTATGTCCTGTATTTCACCAACAGATTCAGGTATCCTCTGCTCGAAAGGAGTTCAAATGGATCAGATTAGAATTGGAAACTTTATTAAAGATCTGCGCAAAGAAAAAAATCTGACACAGGAGGAACTGGCCGAACATTTCAATGTGGCAAGACGAACGGTATCCAGATGGGAGACTGGAGCCAATATGCCGGATCTTGATATTCTTGTGGAAATGGCCGATTACTTTGATGTGGATCTGAGAGAACTGTTTGATGGAGAAAGGAAAAGTGAGAGGATGGACAGGGAATTAGAAGATACTGTGATCAAAGCCGCTGAATACAGCAATGCGGAAAAAACAAAAATGGCAAATGTGACACTGGTTTACTTTATAGCAGGTATCGTAGCTCTTATAGCAAATCAGGTCCTTAATTTCCTGGAGCTCCCGGAGACATTCTGGAGTGGCTTTGGCATAGGTGCAACTGCCGGACTTGCATTAGTTGCGATGGTAATGGGCGTACTGTATGTCACTGGGAAGCTCAATAAGATACAGGAAGCAAAAAAGCGACTGCTTTTCCGGTGAGTCTGCCGGCAGCAGCCTGAATATCAAGAGATAAAAAAACGGCCCATGCCTTAGCGACAGCCCGATAAGGAAGTATTTCGGTATGTGGATTTTGTACGGCAAAATCCGATGCTCGCTATAGATGTGGACAAATCGGAATTTCGTACTATATGAGTGTAGTTGATAGAGATATCATCTGCACTTATTTTATATAATAAGGGTAATAGATGGCCTGGCGTAATTTGAATAGGGATGCAGTAGGTACTCCCGCCCCACAAACAGCCAGCCATCCCCTTATTATCAGAATTCGGTTAAGCAGGTTGTGACCTGAAACAGTCGCTTCAGGATTACGTGTCACCAACGAAAATGAATTGTAGTAAGTGCGGATGGTCGCCAGCTATGAATCATTTTAGGAGGTGATTTTTTGATTAGCGTAGGGATTGATGTATCTAAAGGGAAAAGCACCATATGCGCAGTAAGACCCTATGGAGAAATTCTTCTAAGTCCCAAGGACTACAGTCACACGACAACGGATCTGGAGTTACTTGTATCCTCTATTGAGAAATATGATGAAGAGATTCATGTCATCATGGAAGCTACAGGGAATTATCATCTTCCGGTTGCAACCTATCTCAGAAGTAGAGGATTCAGCATCTACATTATCAATCCGTTGGAAATGAAACGTTACCGCTGCCAGGGCATTCGCAATCCAAAGACTGACAGAATAGATGCCTTGATAATTGCTCAGTATGGAATTGATTTCTGGTATCGCAAGCTCATTGACCGAAGTATTGAAGAGCATCGAGCGGAATTAAAGCTTTTAGGCGCGCAATACTTAAGTTTCATGAAAGCACGTCAGACAAGAGTCCTTGCATTATGCAACATTATGGATCGTGTGCTGCCTGGATTCTATGGAAAACTCGAAGATTTCAACAGAAACACAGGCAAAGACAAGCTCTGTGATTTCGTGTATGACTTCTATCACTGTGATTGCATCCTGAAGTATTCGGAGCAGAAGTTCTGTGACCGATACGCATCATGGTCAAAGAAAAAGGGATACAACTATCGTGAAATCGAAGCCCGCCAGCTTTACTCTATCGCGAAAGAAAGTATCCCCACACTCACAAGCTCTGAAAACACCAAACTGATTGTCAGAGAGATTGTGACGGTATTAAGAGAGGTAGATTCCTCTCTGTTCACTATTCTATCGCAGATGAGGACAATCGCCAAGCAAATGCCCGAATATGACACTGTGATGGCCATGAAGGGCGTCGGCGAATCCATTGGGCCAAGGCTCATAGCTGAAATTGGAGACCCCAGAAGGTTCCACAGTGCTAAGGCACTCATCGCATATGCGGGAATTGATGCTCCGCCGTATCAGTCAGGAAAGTTCACAGGAACGGAAAGGCACATGTCGAAGCGTGGATCCAAGATTATGAGAAAGCTTGGATTCGAGCTTCTGGATTCCGTAAACAAACATCGCGATGGATATTTGGATGATCCTGTTTGCCAGTTCTTTTTCAAGAAAAGAGCTGAAGGCAAGCCTTATCGTGTTGCAATGTTTGCAGCATACAACAAGTTTCTAAGGATTTATCATTCCAGAGTGTCTGCAGTTTTGAACGAGTATGACGCTCTAAACTAACAAGTTTTGAAATATTCTCGAACCAGGCACTTTGCCGGGTCTTTTTGTCGTGGTAAAATACGGGCAGAAAGTTTTGAAAAAAGTACTTGCTTTTTATTAGCAGGTTTGTATAGGCGAAGAACTTATGAAAATTCTTATCGTAAATTGTAGTCCAGTCAGAAATGGTGCGACAGCAGAAATAGCAAACATTGTAAAAAATAATGTTAATGCAGGGAATGAAGTAAGAAGCATTTGCATTGATGATTACGAAATTGCTTTATGTAAGGGCTGTAGAAGCTGCCATAATACTGCACAATGTTTTCAAAAAGATGACGTTATCAAGATAATGGAACAGTATGAATGGGCAGACAAAATAGTGTCAGTATCGCCTTCCTACTGGGCAGATATCCCTGGACAATTCAAGGTATTTATAGATAGATGTACACCGTGGTGTAATACACATGAACCACACGCAAAACTATCTTCTGGTAAAAAAGGGTATACCATCGCACTTCGAACAGGTCCAAGCATGCCTGAGTGCGCGAGAATCATTAGTAGTATTGAACATTTTTATGGTCATTTGGAAATTGAATCTTGCGGTAAACTGGGTCTTTGTTCAGTTGAGTATAAGGAAGATGTAGCCGCAAGAATTGATGAAATAAAAGCATTTTGTAATACTATTTTGAACTGACAAATCCCAACTTGTCGAATCAAGGGAGGAATAAATGAGAATATTAGTTACAGGCGGAACAACGTTTGTCAGTAGGTATACGGCGCAGTATTTTATTGAACTGGGTCATGATGTATATGTGCTCAACAGAAATACAAAACCTCAAGTTAAAGGAGTTAAACTGATTGAGGCAGACAGGAATGCCATTGGGAACGCATTACAGGGAATTTATTTTGATGCGGTACTGGATATTACTGCTTATGATACGCAGGACATTACTGATTTACAAAATGCTCTTCATTCTTTCGGGACTTATATCATGATTAGTTCCAGTGCTGTTTATCCGGAATATGGAAAACAGCCATTTTCAGAAGACTCTGAAAAAGCAGAGAATAAATATTGGGGCAAATACGGAACAGACAAAATTCTGGCTGAAAATGCACTTCTTGAAAAAGAGCCGAATGCATATATTCTCAGACCCCCATATCTTTACGGACCGATGAATAATCTTTACCGTGAAGCTTTTGTCTTTGACTGTGCTCTGGCGGACAGGAAGTTTTACCTTCCGAAAAACGGGGAACTGAAACTTCAGTTTTTTCATGTCAGAGATTTGTGCCGAATGATGGAAATTATTATAACGCAGAAACCAGCCGAGCATATTATGAATGTGGGAAATGAAACAACCATATCCGTGAAGGACTGGGTCACCATGTGTTATTCATGCCTGGAGAAGGTCCCGGAATTTGTATCTGTAAATGGCAATGCCGATCAGCGGCAGTATTTCAGTTTTCACAACTACGAATACTGCCTGGATATAAGTCGCCAGAAGAAGCTTCTTTCACAGACGGTGCCCTTACGTAATGGCTTAATGGAATCTTTCAGCTGGTACATCAGCCATCAGGATGAGATAAAAAAGAAACCTTATTTTTCATTCATCGATACATATCTTTGTAAAACTCCTGTCGTTCTATGAAAGGGGGCATATATGCCTGATTCAATCCAATCCTACAGGAACCTTGTAGAGGAGCCTTGGGGAAGAATGTTCTATGATCTGGTATTTGATCAATTGCCCATATCAGATGAGAAGAGGCTGAACATTCTCGATTTCGGAGCCGGCTTCTGTCTGACCGCTGACCATTACGCAAAAGAGCATAACGTGATAGCGGTGGAACCGAATGAAGAAATGGCCAGCCTGCGTTTTAAGGAAAATGATTATTCTCTGATAAAGCAGGGGATTGAGTATATTTTCACTATTCCTGATAATTCCTTCGATGTTGTCTTATGCCATAATGTTTTGGAATACATCGCTGATAAAGAGTCTGTAATAAAACAGTTGGCAAGAGTGTTAAAGCCGGAGGGTAAGCTTTCCATCATTAAGCATAACCTTTCAGGCAAGGTGATTTCATATGCCGTACGGAAAGATGATCCGAAGACGGCTTTGGAATTGCTTGATGACAGTGAGGCGCTTAGCTGTCTGTTTGGGAAACAGGAAGTGTACGGAAATGAATATCTGATAAAAATGTTTGCTGATGAAATGGATTTGGATGAAACCTATGGGTTAAGGTCGTTTTTCGGTCTTTCTTCAAACGATGAAATCAAATATGGTGATGAATGGTATAAAGCCATGCTTAAGCTGGAACAAAAAGCCAGTCGGATGGAGGAATATAAGGGCATTGCCTATTTTAATCACTTGATATTTACAAAGCGGGGAGAATAAACTATGACAATTCTTATTGATGCAGACGGTGTGCTTGAGGACCTGACCCAAAAGTGGGTTGTATATATAAACGAAAAATATGGTACTTCGGTAAAATACGAGGATGTTACCGAATGGGACATGACCAAATGTTTTCCGACATTGACAAGAGAGCAGGTTTATGGGGCGGAACTTGAGGATGAGCTTTATGAGCGCCTGGAACCATATGAGAATGCTGTCAGATATGTCAAACAGTTGATAAATGACGGGCATACGATATTTGTTGTAACAGCGTCCCCTTACCAGGTCATCCGAGCCAAGGTTGAAAGGGTAGTACTAAAGTATTTTCCTTTTTTATCATGGGAAAATGTGATTATTACATCAAACAAAAAAATGATAAGAGGCGATATTCTGATAGATGACGGGATCCATAATCTGCTCGGCGGGGAGTATATGAAACTGTTGATGACGGCTCCTTATAATAAGAACTATAATGCAGAAGAAAACGGAATGATCCGTGTCAATAATTGGGCGGAAATCTATGAAGTCATTTCCGGGATACGTTGATTTGGAAATTAAAATGTAAAACATGATTTGC
>JAZQOC010000136.1:0-29788 GCA_045627645.1 Lachnospiraceae bacterium | reverse complement strand
ACCGCTTCTAACAGGACAGCATAAAGTCTCCCCAGACAATGTCATGTTAAAACCGGTACTCATTGAAAGATCTGTTAAAGAAAGAGAGGCTAATAATGGAAAATAATCATCCAGTTCCCTATGAAGTCCTTCTCGAGAGATATATGCAATCTCAAAGAGAAATAGAATATTTAGAATACAAGATATCATCGTTAAATCAGGAACTTGAAGCCTGGCAAAAAGGCTACGAAGAATATGCAGATATCTTAATGGAACACGGCTTAATTTAGTAGCCACTTAATCTAAAACAAAGAGCAGACAGATAACCACTCGAAGCAAAATCTTCATCAAAAAGTCATTGAGACGGGTGGAATTTATTTTTTCTCAAGCTGCTCCAGTCGTCTGTTTGCTATGCAAACAAACAGAATCGATATACCGATTTTAACACTGTTTTACGGTCTCTCCAAGGTATAATTTTAGGTTTTCTTTCCTCAAAATCGCCATGGAGGCCATTTTTATAGGGTCAACTAGAAGTTAGTTTTTCATTTGACCATATTTTCACAATAAAAATAATAAAAATCTGGTGCTCACTACATATAAACACCAGACCTTTTATTAGAATAATTTACCTATCATCCCTTGATGGTTTTTTACGCTTTTGAACTTCCTGCTCTTCTGTATTCTGAGCATTGGCTCTATCACGATTTGGATTATCATTTCCAGGATTATCTTCATCATCCTTTTGAGCAACAATTCCCTTCTTCTTCTGCAAATCTTTCTCTATAGATTTCGCTCTTCCGCCACGTTTTACGGTTTCTTCAATAGCTTCTCCGCAAATCAGTTCAGCGTATTTTTTATCAATCTTTTTATCAAGTTCCTGAATCTCAGTTTGCAATGCCTTTATTTCTTTTTTCCACTGTTTAGGCGTTACAGGTGCACCATCCAGCATACCAGTTAATTTCTCAACAAGGCGATTATATTCATCCAGTTCTTCTTTATGAAGATTGTCAAAGATTAATTTACTTACAGGTGATTTCTTTCGACTTTCATCATAGACTTTTTTGACCTTTTGCATCATATTATATGTTTCCATATAATCCTGTAATCGCTCCACTTTCTGCTTATTTGTTAGACGCGTACTCTGATATACACTCATTTCCTTTTCCGCTTTTTTATAAGCAACTGTTACAGCTCCAAAAGAATCAATTTTATAATATCTGACATATGTTCTTATATAATCTGGCTCCTGCATATTTCTCAAAGTTTCTTTTGAAAAATGATTTTTATATTTACTATCAGCTGGTAGTTTAAATATCTCATCATTTTCTTTTATCTTATCAATTAATTCCTCCACCTCATTTACCTTTTTAGCAACAATCGGAGCTACTGAAGCCACTGCAGTTTTCAACATACTAATCTTACCTTCAAGTATTGTTTTTGCCAGGAGAAGCCAGTTATTATATTTTTTAATGTCGCGATTAATATCTCCAATATCAGACCTTACAACATCAGTCTCAGCCTTACCTTCTCGAATTTCACGATCAGCTCTTTTCTCCATATTTATAGCTGCAGGTCCCATATGAATAGTAGGTAATCTATCAAGCCCCTGTGCCTCATAAGATCTACTATCAATATGAATATCTTGTCCTATCTCATCGAATTTTTTATTAACACAGTCTTCCCAACTTTTTCTCCATTCAGGAACTCTTTCGTCGCTGTTCCAAAATTCAACAGTGGGATTTTTTCTTCCATACTGACTTGTCTTGGGCGTTCTATTTACACGCTTTAATTCTCTTTCATTTCCAATAGATGCCGGGAGCCAAACTTTCTTTTTTCCATCTATGAATTTGAACTGCTTTTCCCATCCTTCCAGTTTTGCTTTTTGAAATTCCTCTGCTGTAAAGCCCTTTTCCTCTCCATCCTTCATACACAGATATTCGACCTTAGATTTTTCTTCCCATTTTCCTTCTTTTGATATCGGACGCACTGTAAGAAGAATATGTGCATGTGGATTTTTGAATATCATTTTGCTTTCATCCTTGGTTGGATTCCCATCTGCATCAATAGGTTGATTCCTATCATTTTTAACAGGTGGATTATGAATTGCTATATCTGCACACATACCTTGTGATACAAAATTCTTTTGAACAAATTCACGCACTACTTCTAATTGTTCTTCCCTGGTCATTTCTACAGGCAGTGATACCTCAACTTCTCTAGCAAGCTGAGCATTGGATGCTTTCTCTGCATTTTCAACAGCATTCCATAAAGAAGATCTATCCATATATTCTTTTGGTGCATGTTCCGGAAGCATTATCCATTTATCTTCTACCCAACCCTTTTTTGTATAATCTCTGGTTATTCCATCATATACACTTGTAAGTTCTGCTCCTGCTCTATAAGCAGCTGCTGCAATAGCTGATTTACCTTCATTTCTTCCTATGACCTTTACCGTACAATGATATATTGCCATCTGAATTACCTCCTTTCTTTTTTATAAGGGGCGGATACGCCCAAATGTGTTCTAAGCAGACTGCCTAAGCAGTCAGAACACGCTCACTCCCTGAACTGGATCACGGAGTGAGACAGGAAGGGCGCACTTATACATCACGCCTAAAGGCATGATGAGTGCGCTCTACCGAGGGTTGCTTCCGCAGGACTCTTGCAGAGTGCTGGTCGCATTTGCGCCTGTTTCATAAAAAGCATTTGCACAGGCTGCCTGGAACTCTTCACCGTTCATATCTTCTGAATTCTCAATGAAGCCTTCCGCAACTGCTCCATGCACAATCAAGCGCCTTGTCCTGGCTTTTCGTTGCTTGATTGCGTCTCGCTTTTCCTTCATCTGCATTCGATGCTTCTCCTGCAATTCAGCCAAAGCTTCGTTTTTTTCCATATGTCTCATCTCCCTTCTGAAATCAAACTGACATCTGTAAAAAATGGGTGATACCTATCTGATATCACCCTTAACCGAACTACCTACACTATGCTCATCTTTTTTAGTCTCGACGACTGTACCGGTTGTTAAAATTTCTTGTAAACTCACCGTGTTAATATAGAATTTCTTGCCAATTTTAATTGTTGTGACCTGCCCAGACTCACATAATTTTCTTAAAACATTCTGTGATAGGCCCGTTTCATTGGACGCGCTAGCTATAGACAGCATTAAAGGTAGTTTTTCCATTTCATTTCTCCTTCGTATAACTTTCATATTTATTATAATTTGCATAACACGAAATATCATTCACTACGGAATTCGTTTTTTGTTGACTTTCGGTGTTTATAATGTGATAATCTTTTCGTAAAGATATAAAGGAGGCTACACATGGGATTATTTGATTTTTCAGACAAAGAATTACATGAGATTTGGAATATAGAAGATAAATACTTTCAGTTTAATTACGCTGAGTACAATACTTTTGGGGCACGATTAAAAAAATGGAGAGAACTTGCCGGATATACTCAGCGAGAAGTGGCTGAATATCTATATGACTCATATGAAGAACTTGGCAAGACTCCATCAAAAATAGACAGCATTCAAAGAAAGTATCTTGCATGGGAAAGTAATGACCAAGAGATAAAAAACATACTTCTTTCTATGACAGATTTATACCTATTAAAGAAACTTATTGGATGTGATTATGAGTTCTTATTTTGTGAAATAAATACACTACATAAGAATACAAACGAGCTTGTTAAATATACCGGTCTTAACAACACTAGTATTGAAACCCTTCTGTCTTTGTCAGACACTAATTTGTTTGATTTTGACGATGAACAATCCATGTTTTCTCTTATGAAACAACTCGTCATTAGCTCCATTGCTACAGATGAAAAATTATTATTATATCTTAGTTACTTTCTAACCACATTTGAAAGCGATAAAGAGGATCAGGTTATTTATATAGATATTCCCCGCATTACCAAAAAAGAACTTGATTCCCAAAGATTAACATTAAAATATAACGACCTGATGGAGGTCCATCTGTTTACAATTGTTAATTTGCTTAGCAAAGTTAAAGACTCTATTTGTGACATGGAACCATCATTTGATTTAAGCAATTTAATCGAAAAAGACACTCTATGTTCTGCTGATTGTCCTCTTGGAACAAGAATCAAATCATGGCGTGATTTAAAAGGAATAACTCAAAAAAAGGCTGCTGAAATGCTATGTGATGCAGCAAAAGAATTACATTCAGAACAACCTGCATTTGAATCAGTAATGCGAACACTACAGAACTGGGAAAGCAAGAAATCAGCTGATGACGAAGTTCGAATTCACATCGGAGATTTAATGCTACTTAAACATATAATGGACTGTGATTATGCGTATTTATTTGGTAATATCAACTGTTTATATGTACCATTTTCAACCCCTCAAAAATATACTGGACTAACAAAAGATGCTTTGGATTCAATATATAAATATTCGCACCCAGCAGATAATGATCCAGCATATTATCGATACTATTTACAGGTATTGGATATGATTATTGGAGATGAGGAACTACTATTTGAATTAGCTCTATATTTAATTGGTTCTCAGGTAGATGTCGATTATGCAGACAGTGATATCTTAAAACCAAGTAAACTGCAGATGGCTTTGATTCCTACAAAAATTAGTAAAGATTACTCCGCTAATCTTTATACTGAAGATGAAAGTAATATCCTTTTGCCTCTCATATGTAAAAGACTCATTATGCATAGAAATAACACACAGAAAATAAAAGATATCATAGAAACACACAACACTGATACCGGTATTTTTTAGCACCACAAGCAACCCCTTTAGAATCTTCTAAAGGGGTTTATTTATGGCATCATTTACGGATAGTACTACTGAATAAACAGAATTTAAAATCTATCTTCTTGCATTGATATCAGCTCCGCATATACGCTGTTATTCTCTCTAAGAATCCTCTTAGCTGACTTAAGCAATTCCATAAGCACTTGTCTCTCATAAATATTACAGTCATCAAAAAGCATATCAATTTCATAATTCTTAGGATTCTTGCTCTTCATATGATTATCCGTAAGTGTTTCGTTTGAAACTCCCAACGCATCAGCAATTCTACCTACAGCCTTAAGACTGACCATCTTCTGCTCATTCTCAATCTGACAAATATACTGCGCCGATAATCCCGCTTCTTCTGCTAATTTTGCCTGAGACCATTTTTTTCTCATCCTTTCCTCTTTAATATTTTTTGCAATGATTGATTTGTTTATTGGCATATCAGCCACCTCCTTAATAAAATTTTCTATTCAAGGATATAGCCGATAGTAGATATCATAGCCAATAGCTTATTCATTATATCTACAATAAACGATACTATTGACTAAAGTTGAAACTAAAGGTGACGATATGGATAATCTAAAACAAATAGGTAATCGTATCCGGAAAGCTCGAAAAGATAAACACATTAGTCAGATTGATCTTGCGGATATGGTTCAGATATCTACCTCACATTTGAGTGATATAGAAAATGGAAAAACGAATATTGGATTAGATATATTTATCAGACTCACAGAATCATTACAGGTATCTGCTGATTGGTTATTACAATCCAATGTTCCAGATGTTAGTAAAATTCAGAATAATGAATTAACAGAATTGCTATCCGACTGCTCCTCAGCGGAGAAACAAGCAATAATAAAAATGGCTGCCGATATGAAGAATGTTCTTCGCGCCAACAAATAATTATCAGAATATTATAATTTTTTTCATATAAAAATGGACTGATGGTTGATGTATCAACTACCAGTCCATTTCTTTTTTCTACAAAGTTTTTATAATGTGCAACAAAGGGAGACTGTCTGCTCCCATAATTTGTTATGACACAATTATTTGTTAAAGGAATATGTACCTAAATGATAGAAAATGAGCAAAAGTTAAACTCTTCAAGTCAGCAAAAAGAAAAAATACGAGAACGCTATAAAGGTATAAATCCGGATGAACTTGATGTAATCCCAGCATTACCTCAACAGCGACTAGACGATGAAAACAGAACCCAGCGTGTTGCTGTTTATGCCAGAGTATCCACAGATGATCCAAGACAAACATCTTCATATGAGCTTCAGAAAAATCATTATCAAGATGTGGTTTCCAGACATCCTAACTGGGTACTAATTGACATATATGCAGATGAAGGTATTTCCGGTACCTCTCTTCAGCACAGAGATTCTTTCCTGCGTATGATCGAGGACTGTAAAGCGGGAAAGATAGATTTAATTATAACCAAGAGCGTATCTCGATTTGCTAGAAATGTAATTGATTGCATTGGTCATGTAAGACAGCTTGCAGCAATGCATCCACCAATAGGAGTTTTCTTCGAAACAGAGAACATATACACCCTTAACAGCAACAGTGAAATGAGCCTATCCTTCATCTCTACTCTTGCACAGGAAGAAAGCCATACAAAAAGCGAAATCATGAATTCCTCAATAGAAATGCGTTTTAAAAGAGGTATCTTCCTAACCCCTCCGCTCCTTGGGTACGACCAAGATGAAAACGGAAACTTAATCATTAATGAGGAAGAAGCTAAGACTGTTCGCTTAATATTCTTTATGTATTTATATGGTTACAGTACTCAGGAAATTGCAGACCAGCTCACCACACTAAAAAGACGTACAAAAAAGGGGAATACAACCTGGTCCTCTGGAACAATATTAAGTGTTCTGCAAAATGAAAGACATTGTGGTGATGTTCTTGCACGAAAAACATTTACACCTAATTATCTAGATCATAAATCAAAGCGAAATAAGCAAGATCGCAATCAGTATCGTAAAAAAGATCATCATGAACCTATTGTTTCAAGAGACGATTTCATAGCTGTACAAAAGCTAATCGGTAATGCCAAGTATGGCAATAAAGGATTATTGCCTGAACTAACCGTAATCTCTAACGGCATTCTACGAGGCTTTGTGTTAATAAATCCAAGGTGGGCTGGATTTAAGGCTGCCGATTATAGAGAAGCTTCTAAAAGCATATACGGAGACAGTGAGAACATTTCAAATCAAACTGTTTCTGTTAATACCGGTGATTTTGATTTAAGAGAATTTGAAATAGCACGAGGACAGTTTTTTGAAACATCCAATAAAATAGCTATACGCATATCAAACAGTGCTCTGTTTTTCAGTACAGAATGTGTAAGGAAATTCTCTACAAATTATGTAGAGCTCCTAATACATCCACAAAAACAAATATTAGCTATACGACCATCAAAAAAGGAATCTCGTAATTCCCTACAGTGGTCAAAAATCAGGGATGAACTATACTTTCCTAGACAAACTGCCGGATCCGCATTTTTGCCGAATATATACGATTTACTTGGTTGGAATCAAGACCTTAAATATCGTATTACCGGCATAAGAAAACAACAAGACTGTGATACTGTTCTTCTTTTTAATTTAAAAGAAAATGAAATACTTATTCCAGGCAGTTCTCTTTCATCGGAAGCTGGCGACGATATCACCCCATCTTTTGGTGAAAATATTACTCCTCTTGGTAATAAATCAAAATTGGTAGCTTATCCTTCAGAATGGGGAAACTCATTCGGAAATAATTATTACGCTAATGATACATCCATACAACCCGCTGATACAGGACAAGACTGGGACACTCAGACACAGGGGATTGTTTATCCTACTGAGGAAAGCACTTTAGCTGTAACCAGTCCTGAAGAAATAAAAAATGAAATACGCTCTATAACAGAGAGTATGAAGGAGGTTTCTGATGAATGATGAAACACTTAATTCAGTTGATTACATTGAAGACAATGATTTCAGCTTTGATGGATTTCAAGTAGTGCGAGGTGAATTCTTCGCACATATCTATGAACCATCCTTTACATTAAATAATTACAAATGCAGTGTTAATACTGCCTGCATCAAAAAACTTCCAGAATTTGATTATGTTCAGATACTTGTTAATCCAAATTCAAAGTTACTTGCAGTTAGACCTTGTAAAGAAGATGAAAAAGATTCTTTTCGCTGGTGTTCCGCTACATCCAAGCGTTCACCCAAGCAGATTACTTGCAGAATTTTTTATGCAAAAATAATGAATCTAATGAACTGGGATCATAATTACCGATACAAACTACTTGGAAAACTTATAAGATCCAACAACGAGCTGCTTTTTGTATTTGACCTTAATTCACCTGAAATATTCAAGCGTACTGCTACAGACGATGGAAAGGTCAAAACATCAAGAACAGCTTCTTATTCTGAAGATTGGAAAAATCAATTTGGTATTCCTGTTGTTGAACATCAAAGCATTGTTCAGGTTAATACCTTTAGTGAACATACTGTATTTGGACTTAAGGCAGATCCAAACTCACCTCATCAGGCGGAGAAATCCGAATCTGTTGATAATACAGAAAGCGTAGGTAAAGAATATGAGCAACTCACAATCAACCAAGCAATTGAAACAAACTCCGGCAGTGATGGTATTTGATATGAAATACTGCTGTATAAGAATTCACAAGAAAACATTGCATATGCTTAATGATCCAGACTTCATACAATTCCTTGTGAACCCCAAAGACAAGGTTATTGCCATTAGACCAGGCAAGTCAACTAATGCCTTAGCCGAGCGCGTTAAATGGGATCGTATCAACGACAATCATTGTTGTTGTGAGATGTACAGCACCTCCTTAGTGTATCAGCTTCAGAACTTACTTCCCGAATTGGACAACATGTCATCTTACCGCATGGAGGGAAAACACTTTGAGAAAGAAAACCTAATAGCATTCAAAATGTCGGATGCACGATTATTAAATTATTTAGAAAGTGAACCAGTACAAGTATGAGCGAAAAGCATTGTTATAAACTTATAGTAGATCCTGAATTTGAGCGCATGTGCCCACCTTCTAAAGGACGCAACCACCAGGATATGGAAAACTTTATTATAGAGCATGGTTGCCCTCATCCTATCCAGGTATGGCACAAAATTATACTGACAGATTTTGTTTATTATCAGATTTGCCAGGACTGGGGCATTGAATTCGAAATAGAAGAATTGTCTTTTACAAGCAGATACGATGCTATATATTATGCTGCCATTCATCATGTAAATAATAATACTCTCTCTGATGTTTATCATCGCTATATAATCGGCAAATCATATCACGCAGTTAAAAGGATACTTCATGATACAAATAAAAAACTTAGAAGCAATCCATTTCCAGCTGAAATCCTAGATGAAAGTCACTCAAGAGTGCCAATAAATAAGAGAAACAAATCTTCTATTATTGTAGGCAATACTTTTGATATTTCACCAATGACTGCATATGAATATGGGCGCTATTCACTTGCACTGGATGCCATCTATGATAAAGCTCCTGAAATTGCCATTGATATATTAAGCCTTAATTACAAATTATCCATTGATAATACTATTTCTATATCAAAGCTTTCACGCGAAGAAATTATTGTTGCTTATGATCATGCTAAAAACCTAGATAACTTTACATTAATACAAACTGGCGATAAAAAGAAATATCCATCTGAAAAGAAAACACCATCTTCTGAACCCGTTAGAAAAAGAGGCCGGAAAGCAGCTAATCCAGAAATAAAACAGATGCCAAAATACGATCCTGACGCAGAATTATCAAGCTTATATTTTACTGTGCCTAGTTGGATTAGTTCTCTACAAAGAACAATAACTGTAACTGATTTTTCAAGCACATCTCTTCATGCCAGATGGAAACTTGAACAAAAACTAAAGGAACTATCAAATACCATTATTATCCTCGAAGATAAGTTGAAGGAGCAACATTCATGAATACAGAAATAGATTTGAACCAATTTGTGCCTAATGTCCATTATGAATTGATACCTATCAAGAACCTCGTATCAAACCAGGATTATCAAAGAAACCTGTCTGTTAAACATGTTCAGAAAGCAGCAGCTAACTTTGACCTTTGCCAAATTAATCCTGTTAAAGTAAGCCGACGCGACGGAATTAATTATGTATTTAATGGTCAGCATACAATTGAAATTATCGCTCTTGTCTCTGGATCTCGTGAAACTCCTGTATGGTGCATGATTTATGATGACCTCGCTTATGAAGAAGAAGCTGATATTTTTGCAAATCAGATGAAATATACTAAAGCTCTTTCTCCATATGAAATCTTCATGGCAAATATCGAAGCCGGCAATGATAAGCAGCTTATTATTAAAGCACTTGTGGAATCATATGATTTGAATGTAAGTGGCAAACCTGCACCGGGTAACATATGTGCAGTATCTACTCTAGAAGATATACATGATAAATATGGATTTCACATATTAGATCACACCATTCGCCTTATAGCTGCCACATGGGAAGGTGAACAAAAGTCCTTCAGTTCCAATATGCTTAATGGTGTTGCAAGATTACTACATTGTTATGGGGATGATATAAAAGATTCGACTTTTAAAGAAAAACTTGGTGCAGTCTCTATCCGTGAGCTAAGCAGAACCGCTAAAGATCGTCGTGCCGGTTCCCTTGGATATTCTGAAGCAATGTTAATAGCATATAACAAGAAAACCCAATTTGGTCTTCCACAGGAAAAGCTATATTCTAAAAAGGTTAAACATCCAACTCCCGAAGAGACGACAACCACACCAGCAGACACTTTATCTGCTCCTGACGACCTTAACCTGAATTTTGAAAATGCATCACAAATGGATATTTTCACAATGACAGATGAAACTAAAAACCCAGATACCAATGAATAAAATAGATGCTCCTATTATTGATATGAAGCTGACAGGAGAACGCATATCCTTTTTAAGAAAAAGAAATGGACTCTCCATAAGACAATTACAAGAATATATGGGATTAGCCACTCCACAAGCAATTTACAAATGGGAGCATGGACTTAATCTTCCATCCATTGATAACTTATTATTTCTTTCTTGGATTTTTAATGTCAGCTTAAATTCAATTATTATATGCAAAAATAACTTGCCAACTTCAGATAATAAAGGATATTCCATATGACTTACGGATATGCTCGTTGCAACCAAATAGATACAATTTCAGATTTAGATGAACAGAAGCGCATAATACTATCACTGGGTGTATCAGATGAAGCATATATTTTCTGTGATCATATAAAATAGTACCGATTACGCCATCTGTTTTCTTCCAGCCAGTTGCCATTTATCATGAGATTTTATATTTCTTACAGCAATTGCCATATTTCCAGCTGTACCATGCCTATGATATTGATGCTTTATATTATGTTTATGGAATATAATACAGTTCCCTTTATCATCGTTTTCTGTACTATGCAGTAACCACACATGTCCTGTATTCTCCGACTGAATCTCAATATCATATTCTGATATTCTTATAACATTAAAATATGAATCGTCTATCTTCTGTATATCTTTTAACTCAAACATAATAGCCCCTCCTATGATACCAATCCTATAATGTTAGTAATCCTTTTACCCTTCAGATTCTTATCCTCTGCATATTCCCTGGATTCCTTTAAACATGTCTCTGTAAATATAAAATCCTCTGGTGCATTTACTCTTATTCCCATAATAAATACTAACTTTACATATTCCTTTATAGCTTCCTTATTCTCAAATATGATCATTTTTATCATTCTCCTTTGTCTTAATATTATAAATACAATGTTCTTTGTCTCTGGTTCTTTTCAACTATGATCAATATAACTTCCACTGTTCCCATTCCATCTTCTTCTATCCAAAAATCTTTTAATGTTTTCATTCTATTCATACTCTTGCTCCTTTTTAATCTTTTATGCTGTGAAGGAAAAATATGCTGGAACCAAAATAATAATCATTACAATTCCTAACATCATAATCATAGGAAACAACAACTTTGTCTGCGCTTCTTCTCCCGCTCTTCTTGCTATATGTTTCCTCTCTTCAAAAGCTGATTTACATTCATATTCCAGGGCATCCAACAAACCCACAGTTCCTTTTTTAAGATTCTGCGTTAATAATGTCATCAACTTTTTGTAAGACATCTGTCCACATCTGTTACCAAATAACAGATATACATCTGTTTCTGATGCGCCATCTCTTAATCTTTTCAGGCATATGCATAATTCTTCATACACATATTTTGTTTTTTCACCACTATTAAGTGATAATTTATAATCAGCTTCCATTCTTTCCATAGCGCCTCTTAATGTCATCCCTGAACTTATTAGTAACTGCAGTTTACTTACAAATTCTGAATATTCTGTGCGTAACAACTGATCTCTTTTTTCATATCTTTTTGCCAAATCATTGTCTACGCCCCACCATATTCCCATTATTGCTACAACTGACAATATGGCCATTATTGCCCCTGTTGTACTGGATGCTTTCTTCCAACTAATCTCTTTCCCGCCCACGGACAAGGGCAGCTGCAAATACTCTTTATTTTCTGTTTCGAGTTGCTTTTCCTGAATGGAAGCGATTATTTCTTCTTTCACTATTTCCAGATTGCTTTTTATTTCTGGAAATACTACTACATCTATCTTTTTTTCTTTTTCATAATCTTCATAACGTATTATTCTGCTTAGTCTTATCTCTATACCTTCTTCAGGTATGTTTTCTCCCAATTTTCCATTGTTTTGCAAATTATTATAGTCGCTACTTTCCCAACTTATTTTGAAAGGATACCCATCGACAGAACTAACCAGATTTAGCGGTTCTGTAACATAAGTTAAAGTTTGATTATCACCTAGTATTATCTGCTCTAATTCTTTATCAATTACTTCATATGCCTGTGCTACTTCCTGTTTTGTAAGCTTTTTATCTGCAACTTCAACAACAATATCTATATTCTCATCTTCAACAGTTGCAACAAGCTGCGTTTCATACATATTGCCTACAGTTTCTTTTCTCATCAGCCGCCCTTGATCATCAATTGTTTTCTCCATTATGTTTTGCGCTATCACTGCAATTATCAGAATGAGCGCACATATTACGGCATAAAGTACCATTAAAATTTTCTTTTCAAGATAATCCTCATACAGTTCTTCCTGTCTCATACCTGGATAAAGGCTGACCAGCATTTTTCTTATATTCTTAGCACTAATGCTTATATCATCACGCCAAAAGCGTCTATATATAAATTTTGCTATACTTTTCATATGCTTATATCTGTAATCCTTTCAGCCCAGAAAACTCCAACTATATAGATTAACAGGCATATCGACATTACAATTCTTCCTAATATGTTGTTATAGAGAACATCGAAAAAGCCTTTACTTGTAATATCTATATAAAAAATGATTACAAATGGAATACAGTTCATTATCTTCTGTTCATACTTTTTAGAACTAATAATTGTTTCTATCTCCTGTTCAACCTGTAGTTTCTCTTCCAGCATATGCACATAAGAATCTATAATTTGTGTCAGGTTTCCGCCTGTTTGTTTACCGATAACGAGTATGTTGGCAAACTCTTCTATATAATCCGATTCGTTTCTCTTACCCATCTGATTTATTAATACAGGAAGTGTTTTTCCATTATTTAAACCTAATCTCAGTATGGATAACTCTTTTGCAATCTGTGATTTATTTCCATAGAATACTTTCATTTCATTCTCGGCTTCTATAAATGCGTTCTCCAATGAGTATCCCGCTCTTACAGATCCTGATACTGAAATTAATACTTCCTTAAACTGAACTGAAAGTTCAGCGTTTTTTCTCTTCTTTAATTCTCTTGATTTGTAGACAAGAAATAATATTGACAGCGGAAAACATATAATAGTAATAATTATCGATCTGTAGAAAAAATACCCAAATATACATACCAGTAATATTCCCTGCATTTCATATAGAATCAGTTCTTTTATTGATAAACTATTAAATCTATGATGTAAATCCGCTACTTTTAAGTTTCTCATCATGTAACAATTCACCTACTTTTGTCAGTTTCCCGTGTACTTTGGTATCCGAAGTACTTTCGTCTTCTTTAAAAACATACAGCGGATTTATTATTACTTCATTCTGTTCAACACTACCAAGCTCAACAATTTCTAAAACTCTCCTACTTTTATCTCTCATTCTTCCAAGATGTATTATGATATCTACACCACTGCATATTTGTTTTCTAATAGCTGTAACTGGAATCTCCACAGCCATCAATATCATGGTTTCCAGTCTCGCTATTGTATCCTTCGCACTATTAGAATGAACTGTAGACATACTTCCGTCGTGCCCACAGTTCATGGCGGAGCATATCATATCCATTGCTTCTTCTCCTCTTACTTCTCCAACCACAATTCTATTAGGTCGCATTCTGAGACTGGTTTTTATTAAGTCTCTTATAGTAATAGGTTTCTGTCCTTCTGTATTGGCATTCTTAGTTTCCAGTCTTACCAGATTATCTATTCCTTGTATTTGAAGTTCTGCACTGTCCTCTACGGTAATTATTCTTTCATCCGACGGAATATATGATGACAGGGCATTTAAAAATGTTGTTTTACCACTACCAGTTCCGCCACTAACAAGTATGTTGTATCCTGAAATAACCAGCTTTTTTAAGAACTGTGCCTGTTCCTCCTGCAAAGAACCAATAGCTACCAACTGAGTCATTGTAAAAGGGTCTTGGGGAAATCTTCTTATTGTAAGTATTGGTCCATTAATTGCAACAGGATTCAGTACTACATTGACTCTGGACCCATCCTCCAGTCTTGCATCTACTATAGGTGATGAATCATTGACAGTTCTATTGCAGTTTGCAACTATCTGTTGGATAATATCCTTCAGTCGCTCCTCAGATTCAAACTTCTTATCTACTTTTACCAATCTGCCTGCTTTTTCAATGAAAATTGTGTCATATCCATTGACCATTACTTCTGTTACTTCTGAATCATCCAATATCTCCTGCAAAATATCCAATCGTCGCATGGCATGCAATACAGTCCTACCAATCTCAACTCTCTCATTTACAGATAAATGATTACTTCTGCTATAATTACTAACTTCCTGAGCAATAATATCCTCTAATTTTTCATCCGATATTTCTTCCCGGAATTCCAACATGTTTTGCACATTATTCTTAATTTGTCTGCTGATATCCTCAACTCTATGGTTCATCAATAATACCTTTCAAAACATTGACTATGTATTCTCCTAGATCTCCTGTAGTGAGATTACACATTTCTCCATTTCTTCTGTGATGATGAGGAACATTGCACTTTTGGGTCTTTTCAAGTATTTTTTCATATCCCATATCCTTAAGAGATTCCTCATATTGAACAATCTTACTTATTGCTACTTCATCATTTTCAACACAGCTTACAACACAATTTGAAATATCCAAGATTTCATACAAACCCTGTATTGCCTCACTTAGATCAATAATTACGTATTCATAATCCGTATCCTGCTCAATTCTATCTATAAGTTCTTTCCACTTTTCAATAGAAACACTAATTAAATCCTGCTGATTATGAACTGGTGGTAAAATATCTAATCCTTCTACATGTTCAACAATTCCAGATATAAGTGTTCCAATATTCCCTCCTCGACTTTCAAGGTAATACATAAGATCGGTGATATCCTTTGAAAAATCTCTTCCTATCAATTTTGAAAGTCCCGAATATGATTCAAGATTTATATACAGGGTACGATGGTCCTTCCCAAGTATTTGACCCATCCCAAGAGACATGGTAGTAGAGAGAGTTCGCTTCACTGGTGAATAGAAGCTTATTATCTTCATAGTCGTTTTTCTAGTAATAACTGCACCTAAATTTTCTGATTTCGACAGGTACATCATCACAAGGCGAATTATCTTTTCTGCTTCCTGATATTTGTATATGCAATAATACTCATCCTCTTTCTGACTATGAGTGGATAGACATATTACTTCTTTATACCCTGAAACGCAGATTTTATCCTTGCTTTCTTCTTCAATAAGCAGGATTTCAACATCATTGTTAGCACAAAAAACTTTCATTTCTTTAATATCCCCGAAAGCTCTTGTCTCAAATGGAAACATATCTGATGCATTGAAATACTCTGCCAATTTTTCTGCATATACCCCATCTTTATCATAAATAACAGCTATGTGTTTCACGCTAAAACACCTCCAACGAATTTTATTATTTCCCACATACAAAATCCTCCAAATATAGGAAATGCAAGATGAATATATGTATTGGTAACATCAAAGTTATCCTTAATTAATTTGTATACTGCAACTATTGCAGCCAATAAAAATGCGCTAGCCACCACATACAGATAATCTCTAAAATCTAAATATATACTAATCATCATTAGCAACTTTATATCCCCTGCCCCCAATGCTCTTAATGTGAAAAATACATACAGGCATATCATTACAAACCACGAGAGAATAAACCTGTTAAGCAATTTATCTATCTCAAATGCAAAAAGGTATATTATTCCCCCAAGATAGCCTGATAAAATGAGCCAATTAGGAATTTTACTGCTCTTGGAGTCAAAAATTGCAGCCCAAAATAGCAATAAGAATAACGCAATAATCATTCTCACACCTCATACATATGTAATTATTTAATAAAGAATATTTGGAGCGATTGGAACCTGCTCCGATCATTCGCAATCAGAATTGATTTTGATTTGTGTGATTTGAAGTATATTACAGAGAAGATTTTTTGTCTATAGTAAAATGATAATTTATCATATATTTATTGACATTTCACAAAGTTTATACCACAATCTTTGTCGGTTATTATCAATTTTATTTAAATAAAAAGCTCTCTACCATTTCTGGTAAAGAGCTTTAATAACTAACTTTATACTCTGTATCCTCGATTGCCAACATCCTGGGATATCTCATCAAGAATCTGGTTACGACCATATGTCATTCCTGCCATAACGCTTTGTGTGTTCTGCATCACTGGCATGGATGAATCCTGATCTTCAACACTCATATATGAATCTTTTAGTCCACATACAAGCTTTTTAACTTCCTTGACAGCTTCTTTATCATCATCCCATACAGCATGTCTAAGTCTGCTTTTCATATATAGATACATTTCTTTAAGTGCCTTTGCAAAGTCATATTCATAATGAAGATTATTCATCATCTCTTCTATACAACGACTGGCAAGTTTCGCATTTTCTGCAAAAATATCCTTACTTCCCGATGCTATAGCTTCATCAAGATATGTTTCTATAATCTCATAGGAGATAATTATCATCTGTACGTTGTTTGCCTGCGTAATTCGCATGGCATACTGTTTTTTCAATTCACTATTCATGAACACCTCTGCTTATTTACTGAAGAAGCTGTAACATCTGTGATGGTCTCTCATTGGCCTGAGCAAGAATTGCTGTTGCAGCCTGAGTTACAATCTGAAGGTTACTGTACTCTGCCATCTCTTCTGCCATATCAGTATCCATAATACGTGAATATGCTGCTGTCATGTTTTCTTCTGAAGTAGCAAGATTGCTTTCTGTATGCTCAAGTCTGTTCTGGTATGAACCAAGTCTGCTTCGCATCTCTGAAACAAATGAGATAGCTTTGCTTACTTTTGAAATAGCTTCCTTAGCTTTTTCTTCATAATTTATACTTGGATCTGCCACGCCATCTGGTCCTGCTACAAGTGTAAGATTACCATCTGTATCACCAATTCCAAGATTAAGAAGTGACAACTCTGGTATACGCATATCAAGTGTCTGGCCTTCGTTGGCACCAATCTGAAGTGTCATAGCACCATAACCCTTAAGTTCCATCTGCATAGTTGGTGTAGTTTCCCAACCACTTCTAAGCTCAAGTCTAAGCTCATATCCATTTGGTCCCTTGGCAATCAACTGACCATCTTCAAGTTTACCTGTGAGTGTAGAAATCTCACCACTTCCCACATTTTCCATTTTAACTGTATATTCCTCGGAACCTGCTACTGGTGCATCTACTGTAACCTCGTAATCACCAAGCTTAACAGCATCGGAATAATATTTAACCTTAACACTATTGTTATTTTCTACATAACCCTTCATGTCAAATGTGCCATCCATAAGCACCTGACCATTGTACTGAGTAGTTTTACCAATTCTAACAAGTTCTTCTGATAACTGCTTAACTTCACTCTGAATAGCAGCTCGGTCTTCATCAGAGTTTGTTCCATTGGCAGATTTTACACAAAGTTCATTGATTCTCTGTAAAATATCATGGCACTCTGATAAAGCACCATCTGCGATTTCTACTATTGAGGCTCCATCCTTGGACTCCTGGTTTGCTTCTTTCAATCCCTTGATCTGAGCATTCATACGTCTGCTGATGGCAAGACCAGCTGCATTATCCTTGGCACTGTTAATCTTATATCCTGAAGAAAGACGTTCCAATGATTTTGTAAGCTTATTGTCACCCATCATTAATGAGTTATTAGCCAGCATAGCTGACACATTGTAATTAATCTTCATGCTCATAACTAGTTCTCCTTTATTATCCTAAACTGTACTCCGTCAAGAAGCTTTTTGCCAGCTTATATAGACTTGCTGTATCCACATTATTAATATCGGCATTGCTCTTAATTTCATTACCGTTTTTCGCATTTAACTGAGTTTCTTTTCCAACTATTACTCTTACATCCATTGCAACATCTGACTTTTGTGCCATTCTGTCTACAACCTTTGTAAGATATTCCTGTCCGGCCCTGTATTCAGATACTACCATACCCTTTATACTATGTTCTTCCATAATAAAATGAGCTGTTACCTGACCAAACTCATCTGAAATAAAGCTTGCCGATACACTAGATTCCTCACCGTGCTGCAATATAAGGTTAATTGCTGTAGTTTCGCCATTGATTTCAACTGGAACAGTATATTTATCCTGGCTGCTTCTTCCTGCTGCCAACGATAACTGCTTATAACACAATTTCATCTGATTCAGATCTATTGTTGAACCGACCGAATATGTGTAATCTTCCACAACATCCATTCCAGCCTCGATAAATGACTTATACAAATCTTTTGCACTATCTCTGTCATCGAAGCCTTCAGTAAGTTTCTTTGCATTTTCCTTATATTTTTCCAGCTTTTCTTTATCTGTATTTTCAAGCTGCTTTGAAAACTTCTGAATCAGATTAAATACATTACTATCACTACTTACGAGTGCGTTAGCTGCTGCAATATTATCAGCAGAAACTGTTATACCCTCAGAAGCTAACTCATTTACTGTATTTTCATTTCCATTCAGAGTTTTAATATATTCTCTATAAGACTCTTTTGTATATTCATGATTCAGTTCTTCATCAGACTGCTTACCAATACGTCCGATAAAAGCCTGCTCAATCTGGTCAGATATTGAAACACCTTTTCTTATGATATTTTGCATAAATCCAAAATTATCATCGATTGTTTCATCCATCTTGAAGTTTCGACTCCTCATTCCTGAAAGAAGATTCTTAAATGAGATCTCAACATTTCCATTGACTAGTGCACCAATTGCTGCCCCATCAGTCTTTTCAAGTCGATTAACCAGACGATAAATTCCAATGTATGCTTCTCTTTCTGATTCTGTAATTCCATTACTCTTTTCAAGTTTATATAAGAATCTTGAATATTTCTCTCCATTATCCCGAACATCCATAGAATTTAGTGTTTCTGCAAGTTTATCAACACTCATTTCCATTGGGTTAATTCCCTGTCGTATTAACTCTAAAGTTCTGGCTGGTGTAAGTCCCTTTACAACATTGTTTACTTTCGCAGTTGCCTCTTTAATCCTTATAACCTCAGAATAATTGATATCCATGCTGTTATATCCAAGGATTCTTACAGCCTTCGCATTGTCTTCATTGACCTCAAGGCCTATGTCCTTAAGAATATCATCAACGTTTCTGAATGCCTTTGAGATGGAATCTCCCATATCTCTTCTTGGCGCAGTCATAAGTGTTTCATAGCTTTCACCTGCTGCCTCATATCTGGCCTTTAGGTCTGTTCCTATCTCATGAACTGTTGTAAGAGAATATTCTTCTTCAATCTTTAATCTGCCGATGACAGCAGCTGGCATGAATGGAATATCAGATATTTTTTGGCTCACACTACTATATATAGTAGCTTTAGCTTCTACAATTTCTGCATCTTCATGTCCAAAAAGACTCTCATTTACTGCTTTTTCTCCAGCTTTTAATGCATCAACAAGATTAGATAATGACATTGTATCTAACTCTATTCCTCTTTTTAAAAGTGATACATTAACATCAAGAGTCATACGAAGTCTGATTTCTTCTATCGCTGCTCTTCCCTGGGTAAATGAGATATTATCGGCTGCTACACTAGCTTCCGCATTGGATGCATTCCATATATTTTTTAAAGTAAGGCTCTTTCCGCTTAAAACAACATTCTTTATCTGGTTATCTTCTATATCAGATGTTTTTTCAAGGATTTCTGATGCCTTTACATACACATTATCTTCGCTTGAAGAAAGGTCTGTTTTCTTAGGCTCGTTTCCCTTAGCAAGGGTATAGGCGGCCTTTCTTGCTGCCTCATCATACTTAAGTGGTAACTTTATACCCGTAAGCTCATGTAACTTCTCCATATTGCTCTGGGTTAAATCTATTCCCTTCTCTACAAGCCAGTTTGCTTCTTTGATCTGTGTATCGTAATCTATCTCTTCAAGATTGAAGCCTTCCAGCGCTTTTTCAATATCACCTTTAATATTTGCAATATCTGCTGTATCTGCTTTTTGAGCAAGATATCCCTGCATTCCTAAAGAGTAATATGCTTTTGACTGAGATTTCTCCACACCACCAACACTGAACTTTGCAAGATAGATATTATCTATTGTTGGTGAAAGATTATTCATCAGCATGTATTGCATGCTGCTATCGTCAATTGAATCTATGCCCTGTATCTCTTTTGCTGCTTCATCTATCTTTTTCGCATTGGCTTCTGTCTGTGGAATATCCGCATTTTTCATAGCTTCTGCTAAAGCATTGGCATTCGCTACGCTTCCTGTAATCTCTTTAAGTGTATCTATATCAAGATTATCATTGTATCCTGCAACCATCTCTCCAGACTGTGCCACTACAGCCTTGATTCTATCCATTATTGTGACAGATTCTTCACCGCTCATCTGTGAAGGCTTAAAGCCTTCTTCGCACATCTTGGCATAATCTTCTTCAGACATAGTATTAGACACTACTGTCATATAGTCCTGTCTGGTCTGCACATCTAAGGCACCTGCTTCGCCGATTACATCCTGTATTGATCTTCCCTGATCAATTATAAAGCCGGTATCCTTACCTATATCAGTAATGTCTAATCTTATTGCACGTGTATAATCTGCCTTAGAGTAATTGGTTATCCCCGTTGTCACCTGTCTGTTTTCCGACTGTGACATTTCATTAATATTTCCAATTCTCATAAGCTCACCTATAAAAAATAAAAGAGTGAAGTTTTTGCTTCACTCTTTATTTCGGTTTAAATAGCTTTTTACTTTAGTATTCAATTAAATCTCAAAGATAGCTGCTGAGAATGGTGGTAAATCAAAGTTAAGTGTGTAATCTCTGTTATCACATTTGAATGGCTTAGGTGTAATTGAAGATGGTATTACATGTCCATTTCCACCAAATCTCTCATCATCACTGTTAAGAACTAGTTTTACCTTCTTAGATGTTGGAACACCAACAGCATATTCCTCTCTAAAAATAGGAGTCATATTAAGAACAAACAATAATTTCTTCTTACCATCTGCACTCTTTCTAATAAAGCTGTATGTACTTCTGTCAGCGTCATCACAGTTAACCCACTCGAATCCACCCCAGTCGTTATCGATTTCATACATAGCTTTATTCTTTCTATAAAGATTAAGCAGTTCTTTAACGTAATCCTGAAGTCCCTTATTAAGTGGCTCACTAAGTAAAAACCAGTCAAGCTCTCTTGCTTCTGACCATTCACGTTCCTGACCAAATTCCTGTCCCATGAAAAGAAGTTTCTTTCCACAATGACCAAACATAAATGTATAACCAGTTCTTAAGTTAGCGTACTTATCTACCTGATATCCAGGCATTTTGTTCACCATTGAACACTTAAGATGAACAACTTCATCATGTGATAATGGCAATATATAATTCTCTGAGCTGTTATAACTCATAGCAAATGTCAGTGCATGATGATTATTCTTCTTAAATAATGGATCAAGCTTCATGTATTCACAGAAATCATGCATCCATCCCATATTCCACTTAAATGTGAAACCTAAACCATCATCTTCTACAGGCTTTGTAATCTTTGGCCATGCAGTAGATTCTTCAGCAATTGTCATTACACCCATATCAAGTCCATTTACAATAGAATTAAGATGCTTGAAGAATTCAATTGCCTCAAGATTCTCATTTCCACCATACTGGTTAGGAAGCCAATTGCCTGCTTCTCTACCGTAATCAAGGTAGAGCATAGATGCAACAGCATCAACTCTGAGACCATCTATATGGAATTCCTTAATCCAGAATAATGCATTTGCAATAAGGAAATTCTTAACTTCTGTCTTGCCATAATTGAAAATCTTTGTACCCCAGTCAGGATGCTCGCCTCTTCTCTTGTCAGGATGCTCAAACAGACATGTTCCATCAAATTCTGAAAGACCATGGGCATCCTTTGGAAAATGAGCAGGTACCCAGTCAAGAATAACACCGATTCCATGCTTATGAAGTGTATTAACCAAGTAAGCAAAATCCTCTGGTGTTCCATATCTTGATGTTGGAGCATAATATCCTGTAACCTGATATCCCCATGAACCATCAAATGGAGACTCTGCAATACCCATAAGTTCAACATGGGTATATTTCATCTCTGAAAGATATTCAACAATTCTGTCAGCAAACTGTCTGTATGTATAAAAACCATCTTCACCTGTTGGATGTTTCATCCAAGATCCGATATGACACTCATATATCGCCAATGGCTCTTTATTCATATCCTTGCTGGCTCTGGCTTTCATCCATGTGGAATCTGTCCATTTTATCTTGCTGATATCGCATGTTTTAGATGCTGTACCTGGTCTAAGCTCTGCTGTATTAGCGAATGGATCTGCCTTATAATGCTTTTTACCTTCAGGTGTTGTAATAAGGAACTTGTAAAGCTCGCCCTCTGTAATTCCTGGATAGAACTTTGCAAATATACCACCTGGACCAAGTCTGTCAAGCGGATGAGATGTCTCGTCCCATCCATTGAATGTACCTATTACATGTACTGTATCTGCATTTGGCGCCCATACTGCAAAATAAATACCATTTTCTCCATTTTCACATGAAGGATGAGCACCTAATTTCTTATATATCTCGTAATGTGTCCCCTGCGCAAAAAGATATTGATCATCTTCTGAAATAAATACATTTTGTTTCTTCTTCTCTGCCACTTTTACCCCAACCTCACTTAACTAATAAAATCATTCTCTCTAAGGATAATCATATCCTCATCGTCATAACGCTTAGCAAACAGGACATCTGTGAAATGCTTTAACGACTTCTTATTAGCCTTTTCTATTGCTTCATCCATGATGTTTCTAACATCTGCAACTGTAACAACATGATCGCTTGTCTGCAATTCATCAATTCTGGTATGTAATGCAAGAATACCCATATCATCAATAGAATACTCAAGGTGCTCTGCATATTTCTTTCCATAAGCAACCAGCGCATCGTCACTTAACTCTTCTACCTCGATATGAACATTAAAGATCTGCTTCATACCATCAAAGTATTCCATCATCTTATGCATGTTCTTCTTAGTATCCTGAAGAGCTACTACGATACCTGTCTTTTCCTGATTAAGAGCCTTAATAAGATTCTTTGTAGTCTCTGCGCTCATTCCACTGGCTTTTTCAATGATTAAGCCGCCACTTGCAAGCTTTTCAACCATTACACTAACCATCTTATTATTAAGCGCCTCACCTGAAACCTTGGCAATCTTTCCAGTAAAGTTCGCATCTGTATTCTTTATATATCTAATTACATTCTTAGCAAGATCAAGTGATTCATCTGTTGTCTCACCTGTTACAAACACATTTCCTGTATATGCTGCTAAACTTATTTTATCCAATGAGTGTAACAGATTCTGTCTTGCTGATTTTGTCTGAGCAAACTGACCAAATAAAGCAAGCTCATCATCATTCATGCTTCTGTTGGCAGCTTCATCATATTTCTCAACTGGAGCATCTTTCACTTCTGTTTTTGCAGGTTTCTCTGTTGATTCTGCTGGTTTTACAGTTTCAGTTGCACTTTCAGTTGTTTCAACTGGGGTCTGAACAGATGTTTCTTCTGTTTCAGCAGCTTCCTCTGCATTCTCTGCTGTCTCTGTTGGAGGTTCTACAGATACTTCTTCTGTTTCAGCAGCTTCCTCTGCATTCTCTGCTGTCTCTGTTGGAGGTTCTACAGATACTTCTTCTGTTTCAGCAACTTCCTCTGCATTCTCTACTGTCTCTGCAGGAGTTTCTACAGATACTTCTCCTGTTTCAGTAGCTTCCTCTGCATTTTCAGCTGTTACTACTGCTGTTGCATCATATTCATCTGCTGCGGATTCATCAACTACTGGTTCCTCAACTAATTCCTCAACACCATCATCTTCTACTTCAGCTTCTGCTTCTGGCTGTATTTCATCAGCTTCTGTCTGACCTGCTTCAACTTCTGACTCGTTCTCTACAACTTCTGTTGGATTTTCTGCAGCTTCCTGTCTTGCAATTTCAGCAAGATATTTTTCATATTCTGCTTCTGTATCTACATCTCCGTCTGGAATCTCATCTCTTTCAAGCTTCTCCAAGATTCCATCTAACTGCTTTACTTCTTCCTGAGTAAACAGGCTACCTGTCTGCTCAAGAATTCTGTTAGCAAAATTCTGTTCAAATCTAGCCTGATTCTGTTTCTTTGCATTTTCCCAGCCATTAAGAATATCTTCAATACTCATCTGGCCTGTAATCTGCTTCTCAACAATTGGAGCATCTGGAACAACAAGACTTATCTGTCCATCTGAATCCTGGGATAACACATTTTCCATGCTCTTTGGCGGAACATCATAGCTTGAAACTGATGAAACCGGATTAACAACCTGTGGCTGAATGCCAAAAGGTCTGTTCATATCAAGAGCCTTTGCTACTGCTTCCTGTACTCTTAAATCAATAAGAGCCAACAACTCTTCTTTATTTCTCTCACCTATATCTTCAGTTATATAATCTTCCACTCCTGCGTGAGGCTCATGAGGCTGCTTAATTGAAGGATCGTTGAAATCAAACTCATACTTATCAGCCTGCAAAGAAGAATTGTAAGCCTTTGCTACTGCATGTAATTCTTCTTTATTGAATACTCGTGTCGCTTCTATTGGCTCAATAATCTCAACTGTATCATCAATATTAAAGAGTTCAGCTGTATTTGTTCCAACTTTTGGAATTTCTGCTTCTTCTACAGCTTCTTCATCAATGTCACCCATATCAGCTGAATCCTTTAATTCACTAGGAAGCGTGTCAGGATTATATACCATAGTAAGCTCAAGATCTCTTACTGGATCGTATGGGGCAATATTAGTCTTTACTGCTTCAGTAGTGTCTAAATCTGCTACTGATGGCTCTTCAGTATTATCTTCAAAGAAAAGCTCTTCCATTTCACCTGTATCTCTCATGTCCTGAGATGCTGCTGGAAGTGGAGACTTATGTGTCATGTCTCCTGTATTCTCGTCTGTAACAAGAGTTCTTGATAATTTTTCAGTAGTACCAACTCTCTTTTCAATTGAGAAATCATCCGGAATATATGTTCCTGGTGTATTGTTCTGATCATCTGATACCAATGGAGCAAAATTATTATCAGCAACAAGAACATCCTTCATAGACTCTGCGAGTTCCTTCTGAAGGTTTAATGTATTATATTTGCTGATATCCATAGTCTTAACCATGATATCATCTTCTGGATTGCTTTCTGGTATTTCAGTGGTATTCTGTGCAATAAACTCTGCTCTTTCCTTTGGAGGGAGCATGTTCTCATACAAGCTCATCTGGCTTTCTGTAAGCTGCTGATGGAGCATCTTTAATTCCATAGCCTTCTTAACATATGCACCTTCTCTGAACCATACTATAAGTTCGTCACATTCTTCTACACACTTGGTTGTAAGACCTATTCTATGGTAAAGATATGCAAGCTCATATCCCCATTTTTCTTTATAATCACGCTTCTTTAACTCTTCAAGAACTGCAATTCTTTCTTCAAGACTTACTTCCTGTGCCTCATAAATTTTATACTGAAGGATAAATTTACCATTGTCAGTTGGAGCCATCTGGACAAACTGCTTATAGTATTCAATAGCCTGAACTATCTCTTCCATCTTTATACAAAGTTCGCATAAAGAATAAACTATCATTCGTCCATTTGGATATCTGTCATAAGCCTGCTCTAATAAAATCTTTGCATCCTTATATCGTCTATTAATTTTATATAAATCACTAATAGTACAAAGTGTTGTTACACTTCTTACTCTTGTCCAGTCAATAGTATCTGCTATTTCAACTGCTTTCTGGAATTCTCTCTGCTTAATAAGTGACTTTATTTCATCCGATCTTAATTTGTATTCGTACTTATCCAAGGCTTTATCCTCTTATTACTTATGGAACACAAGATATTGTACCTTGCAATCCACCTATTCTCCCACTGTCTATCGTTTTTAGTGTATCATAGCAATATGTAAAATACAAGAAAAAGCGGCGTTAAAAAAGGGAAATACAAGATGTTGTATTTCCCTAAAAAACCTTATTTTTCAATATATTGTGGTCATTAGTCATTCTCAAAAAGAGGTGTTGAGAAGTATCTTTCTGCTGTATCTGGTAAAACAGTAACTACTGTTTTTCCCTTTCCAAGTTTTTTGGCAAGCTTAAGTGCTGCAGCCACGTTAGTTCCCGAACTAATTCCACACATAAGACCTTCATATCTTGCAAGATCTTTTGCTGTCTGAATAGCTTCCTCATCTGTAACAATATATATATCATCATATATATTCTGGTTTAAATTATCAGGTATCAATCCATCACCAATACCCATCTGGAGATGTGTTCCTACTGTACCACCAGCAAGAATTGCTGCATTTTCAGGTTCAACAGCCCAAATCTCAATATCTGGATACTGCGCTTTGAGTACTTCTCCTATTCCACTGATTGTTCCACCTGTTCCAATTCCTGAACAAAATCCATGAATTGGTCCGGCAACCTGCTCTAAAATCTCAAGTCCTGTATGATGCTTGTGAACCTTAGGATTTGCAGGATTTTCAAACTGCTGAGGAATGTATACTCTTGGATCTTCTTTTGCCATGCGAAGTGCTGTTTGCAAACATTCGTCTATACATGCACCTATATCTCCCGCATCGTGAACAAGAATTACTTCTGCACCATAGTGTTTTACCAAAAGACGTCTTTCTTCACTAACACTGTCAGGCATGATTATCTTTGTCTTATAACCCCTTACTGCGCCAATTAATGCAAGTCCAATTCCCTGATTTCCACTTGTTGGTTCAACAATAATAGTATCTTCCTTAATAATGCCGTCTTTTTCAGCCTGCTTAATCATATTGTAAGCAGTTCTTGTTTTAATCGATCCACCTACATTCAAACCTTCGTACTTTACAAGTACTTCAGCTGCTTCTGGATTATTCATTCTATTGAGTCTGACCATAGGTGTATGGCCTATATAATCTAATACATTGTCACAAATCATTGTTTTTCTCCTACATATAATACCCAATAGATTATATCGTGTATTAACTCTTCAAACAAGAGGTTAAATGAGCATTATCGCCGTAAGCATGCTGCGCATAACAGGATTATCTCTTCTCCAGGAACACAATTCATCCGATTCATATGTACATATCGCCAGATCATGTATATTGTTTTCATTTACTCCTGCTTTTATAAGAGATATTGCTATTGCCTTTCTCAAATCAAGGCTGTATTTTTCCTCGTTTCGTGGAATAAAAAAAGTATTGATTTCTTCATTATTATAATTAACCTTGAATTGATCAATAAGTTCACTTCCAACTTCATAACAATCTTTACATATACATGGCCCTATCACTACTATAATATCTGATGGGTTAGAACCGTATTCATCTATCATTTTGTTAATTGCGTTTACACCAATTAATGCTGCTGTTCCTCTCCATCCGCTATGAACCATACCTATTGCTTTTTTATTAGTATCTAAAATATAGATTGGAACGCAGTCTGCCTCAACAGTACCTAACAGAAGTCCTTTTTCATTGGTTATCATTCCATCATTCCCATCAACTGAAATAGGTTTTATAACCATTTCTCCCGCCTCTGCACTAGTGACCACTCTGACTCCATCTGTATGCTTTTGGTTTAACATAACCATTCTTTCAACAGGTACTGATATGGTTTCAGATAAACTTTTACAATTATCAAATGAGCCCTCTTTTTCATATTTCCAGGCAGAGTTTCTAGTTGTTGTAAAAAATGCTTTTACCAAACCTGTGTCTTCCAGCACATCTACGTTATAATGTGCAACCCAACCATTCTTATTATCTTCATATTTTTTTCTATAATCTGACAGGCAAAGCTTATTTGCACCACCAGCAAAACTAGCATCACTGTTTTGAACTGGATCATTTTCCCATCCACATATACTACATATATCATATTTATGATTGATTGTATTCTTGCCGCAACATACACATGTCTTTGTATACATATCATAACCTCACATAATTTTTATACCTACTATTATTATAAATGAAAAAACGGATATGCAAAGAAAAAAGCATATCCGTAAATTACTGAGTATTCTTATTTTTTAATCTAATACGTTCTTTAAGTGTAATATATGCCTCTAAACCACGAACAGCCTGATTAAGTTTGCAGCCATACACCAATTTTCCATTTTCACATTCTTCTTTTCTTACAATAATACCGTATAATTGAAAAGAATATTTTTGACATAACTCTTCTATTTCATCATTAAATACAGTATGAATCGTCTGAAATAACTCGTATTCAACAACTTTAGGATCAACAATAATGGAAAAACCAGAACTAGAAATATCTTTTAAAATTGCATCATTGGCAGATCGATTGAATCCTTTCTGGACAACAATATCTCTTCCAACAAATAATCTAAATGCCTCTCTTCTGTTTACAATAACACTTGGAGAATTAGTCGTTATAACATAAAAAACATTCTCAGACTTATCTTTGTAAACAATAATTTTAACATTTCTAAATACTATAGGGGCACTATCACCAGGATAAAAATATGCATCTACATGTACTGAAGGACCATTGAAACTAACAACTTTATCATTATCACGAACAACATCAGCCATAATAGCATGCTTTTTAGGAACTGGATCACGAATTATTGTTTCAAAATCAACATTTTCTGTCCCGATCTTAACAGTTAATATTAACTTTTTACCATTCTCCAATTCTTCTATAAACATATATTCTCCGTTATGAAAAAAAAGCCAGTAAAACTTTTAGTCTTACTGACTTTATTATGCCCAGAGTCGGAATCGAACCAACGACACAAGGATTTTCAGTCCTTTGCTCTACCAACTGAGCTATCTGGGCTTACGATGTTAAACATCTAGTAGCGGGGACAGGATTTGAACCTGTGACCTTCGGGTTATGAGCCCGACGAGCTTCCAGACTGCTCCACCCCGCGATAGTGAGGTAGCAAGTCTACCCCTGGTAAATGGATGGAGGTGGATTCGAACCACCGAAGCAATTTGCAGCAGATTTACAGTCTGTCCCCTTTGGCCACTCGGGAATCCATCCATAAAAACTATATTTAGTTTTTAGAGCCGATGATCGGACTCGAACCGATAACCTGCTGATTACAAATCAGCTGCTCTGCCAATTGAGCCACATCGGCATA
>JAZQOC010000135.1:0-19209 GCA_045627645.1 Lachnospiraceae bacterium | reverse complement strand
CTGACATTTTCGTGTTAAAAGGCCTTCTTATCCAGTCTTTCACGTAGTCTTCATCTGAGACATCAATTGGTTCGATATAAGATTTTACTTCTTCTGGTTCTTTGGAATATATTTGCTGAATTTTTATTACACTTTGATTAGCTTCTTCTAGTAGATTCTCTATCGAAGATATTTCTTTATTGATTAGCAACTATTATTTGGAATTTGATTGATTTTGTTGCTTTTTTCAGCTTGTAGCCCCAGAAAAAGCAACAATTATTAGTAATATGATTGGTTTTGTTGCTTTTTTCAGCTTGTAGCCCCAGAAAAAGCAACAATTATTAGAATTATTATTAATTTTGTTGCTTTTATTAGAATCAAGCTCTTCAAAAAGCAACAATTACAAATTAGAACAGCAATTATGATGTTTTCTATTCTTTCGGTGTGAAGAAATCATCCAGTTTAACAAGACATTTAAAAAGCATGCGCTTCTCATCATCATCAAGCCCCGATACCGCAGCCTTAATCATCTGCTTATGGAAGTCTCTGTGATGATAAAATGCTTTCCTGCCACGTTCGGTAAGAATGGCATAGACAACACGCTTATCTTCGTTACTTCTGTTTCGTTCAATATAGCCTTTCTTCTCAAGACCATTCATGTTTGTTGTAAGTGTACCAACAGTAACTGATAATGCCTTTGCTATTTCAGACATCTTCTTTGGTTCACCAATTCCAACTGCCTCTATTATATGCATGTCGTTGTTGGTAATATCCTTGAACTCTTCAGTTATAACTGCTTCTGACTCTACATCCATGACGTGGTTGAAGAGATTAACAAGCATCTCGTTTAATCCTTTGCTATAATTAACAGCCATATTCCCTCACACTTAAATTTGCAATAGCAAATTGCTCTTGCCCTTTTACACTTCCATAACACATGCGCTATAAGTAAGACCTGCTCCAAAACCAGAAAGTACAATCTTCATTCCTGGTTTGATTTTCCCTTCTTGTCTAACCTCATCTAGTAAAATTGGAATAGAAGCCGATGATGTATTACCCACTCTCTCTGCATTAGTAGGAAATCTGACTAAATCTACTTTTAGTCTCTTTGAAATACTTTCAATAATTCTTATATTTGCCTGATGAAGCAGATATAAGTCTATATCGTCTGGTTCAAGTCCTGCCTTATTAAGAGTTTCCAATATGACGTCTGGAACCTGTCTTGTGGCGAATCTGAACACCTCACGTCCATCCATTGTAACATATTTGGATGCTTCTTCACCAATATAAAATGCATTTTTATGCTCTCTCTGTCCACATGCCAGCACCGGGCCCTTTGTTCCATCACTTCTTTGAACAAAATTCATAGGAGCAGATTTTCTTTCGTCCTTCTCAAAATATACTGCACCTGCGCCATCACCAAACAAAATACATGTTCCACGATCTGTCCAGTCCACAATCTTTGACAAAACTTCTGCACCTATAACAAGGGCATTTTTATAAATACCGGCTGATATATATGCATCAACAGTATTCATTGCAAACAGGAATCCTGCACATGCTGCATTCATGTCAAATGCGACCGCGTTAGACGCACCTATACTTGCCTGTACCTGACATGCCATGCATGGAAGTGCATCCTCAGCTGAACAGCTTGCAACAATAATAATATCAATATCCTTTGCATCAACACCTGCATCAGCAATTGCTTTTGCAGCCGCATCAGAAGCAAGTGACGCTACTGTTTCGCCAGTTGATACATGTCTTGAACCAATTCCCGTTCTTTCTCGAATCCATTCATCACTGGTATCAACAATCTTTGACAACTCATCATTGGTCACTAATTTTTCAGGAAGTGCTCTTCCTGTTCCTTTTATTACAATAGCCATTAACTATTAACTCCTCAATATTATTTTTATTCTTTACGCAAACTCTTTCATAATTGAAGCAACAGAAACTATCTCTTTGACCTTTGCAACATTTCCTCCACAGAAAATAAGACCTTCGTCAATCTTTCCTATTGCAGCGTTTATTAACGCCTGACTTATGCAGTATGGTGAAGTTGCTGGATTGCAGCTTTTAACACACTGCCTGCATTTTCCCATAATTCGTTCACCTGCTTCCACATGATCTAAGAACAGGTTGTGAATAGCACGTCCTGGCAAACCTACCGGACTTTTTACAATGACAACATCTTCTTTTGTTGCATTTATATAAACCTGCTTATAAGCCTCTGATGCATCACATTCATGTGTTGCTACAAATCTTGTTCCTATCTGAACTCCATCTGCGCCCATATTCATATAATGATCCATATCCTGTCGCTCAAACACGCCACCACCAACAACTACGGGAATATGTACATTATTCTCTGCAGACAGATTATCAACAAAGTCTATTATTTCTTTTACCTCGTGATCATATGTCTCCTTGGTTAAAACATCTAATTCTTCTCTTTTGAATCCCAGATGTCCACCAGCCATAGGCCCTTCAACCACAACCATATCTGGTAATCTATTGTATTTTTTCAGCCATTGTCTGGTAATTACAGATGCTGCTTTTACGCTTGATACAATAGGTGCAATTTTAGTCATACTTCCTTTAACAATTTCAGGCAAATACATAGGAAGTCCTGCACCGGACACAACTATATCAGCGCCCGCTTTAACCGCTGCCTCTACATATTTCTCATAATCTGTTGTAGCCACCATAATGTTGACTCCAACTATTCCACCTTCTGCAATCTCTTTAGCTTTTGCAATTTCCTCACCTATTGCTTCAAGATTACATTGCTGTGGATTATTGTCATAATCCTTTTTTCTAAATCCAATCTGTGCTGTGGAAATGATACCCACGCCTCCTGCCTTAGCTACAGCTCCAGCAAGATTTGCAAGACTAATTCCAACTCCCATTCCGCCCTGAACAACAGGGATTTTCGCCACAAGATCTCCTATTTTTAAACTTCTATTCATATTATGCCTATATCTGTCATGTCAGTTTATGTTTTAAAAATTTGCTATCTCTTTATATTTGAAATCATGTTATTTTTTTATAAACTTAGAAGTTACGGAATCGCTCGTATCTTTCCTGACGGATTTCTTCTCCAGTTTTTCCTTTGTACTTTTCTAAGAATTCACAGATTTCTTTTTTAAGATTGTTACCAATAGCTTCCTTTGTTACTTCATCAGCTCCGCCATATTCTGGAATAATCTTTTCAATTACCTTTAAATCACACAAATCAGCTGCTGTAATTTTCATGACTTCACTGGCTTCAGCTGCTCTGTTGGAATCCTTCCAAAGAATCGAAGCAAATCCTTCTGGCGAAAGAATTGAGTATGTCGCATTTTCAAGCATCCATACCTCATTGCCAACTGCTGTAGCAAGTGCTCCACCACTTCCGCCTTCACCAACTAATATACAAAGGACCGGCACTTTAAGGTCTGCCATCTCCATAAGGTTTCTGGCAATGCTTTCACCCATACCACGTTCTTCTGCTTCCATACCAGGATAAGCACCCGGTGTGTTGACAAAACACACAATAGGTCTGTTGAAATGTTCTGCCTGACGCATAAGTCTAAGAGCTTTCCTGTAACCCTCCGGCATTGGCATGCCAAAATTCTTTTTCTTATAATCTTCAGGGCTCTTGCCCTTATCTTCTGAAATTACAGTAACAGGCTGATTTCCAATAAATCCTACACCGCCAATAATTGAAGGATCATCTCTGAATGCCCTGTCACCATGAGCCTCCAAAAATACATCAAATATGCATTCTATATAATCAGCTCCCTGTGGACGGGTTGCCTGTCTTACACCTTTAACCTTTTCCCATGCAGTCTTTGGCTTTGCATAGAATAGTCTCTCATTGACAATCTCACTGATTTTAAAAGCATGATTTGTCTCATCAAAATCAGAGTAATTGCCTTCAACACTTCTGTGTGATTTTATAAGAAAGTATATTGTTTTCTTTAAGTTTTTACGTTCAACTATAGCATCAATTATTCCATGCTCAAGCAAAAATTCTGAAGTCTGAAAACCTTCTGGCAGTTCCTGTCCAATTGTCTGTCTTATTACTCTTGGACCAGCAAATCCTATTAAAGCACCAGGCTCAGCCATAATAACATCACCAAGCATGGCAAAACTGGCTGTAACACCACCAGTAGTTGGATCTGTAAGAATCGTACAGTATAAAAGACCTGCCTCGCGAAGTCTACCTATTGCAGCTGAGGTCTTCGCCATCTGCATTAATGACACTATACCTTCCTGCATACGTGCTCCGCCAGAACAGCAAAATACAAATACAGGGAGTTTCTCTTCAATTGCTCTCTCTATGGCACTTGTCAGTTTTTCTCCAACAATATGTCCCATACTGGCCATCATAAATCTTGAATCGCAGATACCGACAACCGCATCTTCTCCAAATATTTTGCATTTACCAACTGTTAATGCTTCGTCTAATCCGGTTTTCTCCTTTGCTGCATTAATCTTGTCCTCGTAGCCTGCAAAATTTAACGGATTAGAAATTGCCATACCTTCAAACCAAGGTTCAAAAGTACCCTTATCTGCAACCATTGTTATTCTGTTGGAAGTTTTAACTCTAAAATAACTATTGCATTCATAACAAATATATTTAAATTTTACTACACGTGCTCTTTCTACCATTTTTCCACATTTAGGACATGGTATATATTCTTTATCCGCGCCAACTACAGATTTTACAACTTCTGTATTTGCATTTTTTCTGCTTATTTTGATAATGCCCATTTTCTACTCCAAATAAACACAAGTGATACTCATTAAGAAATCGCAAATGTAAGTTCTGCTTCTGCAACCTTAACTCCATCAACTGTTGCTATTGCCTTACCAATTCCCATTGGTCCTTTTACTTTTACTATTGATGTTTCAAGCATCAAAACGTCCCCTGGTACAACCTTTTTTCTAAATCTCGCTTTATCAATTCCTGCAAAATAAGCAGTCTTGCCCTTCATCTCAGGTATAGAAAGCATAGCAACCGCACCAACCTGTGCAAGTGCCTCAATAATAAGAACACCTGGCATTACAGGATTTCCTGGAAAATGACCCTGAAAGAAAAGTTCATTACCGCTTACGCATTTCTTTCCAACCGCTTTAACACCTTCTTCAATTTCTTCAATTGTATCTATAAGTAAGAATGGATATCTGTGTGGAATAACATCCATAATCTCATTAATATTCATTAAAGACATTTTTAGTTCTCCTTTGTTATGTAAACCAAGCCTATAATCCTTTACATTAACTACTAACTTGATTTTTCGCCAGCAACTTCTTATTAGTCGTTATATTTTCCAACAATAATACTTGCGTTGTGTCCACCAAATCCTAAAGAATTGCTCAGCGCATATGGAACTTCTTCACTATAACTTTCCTTACAGTAATTAAGATCCATCTCTTCTTCTGTCTCTTTTAATCCAACTGTATTGTGGATGTAATTATCTTCAATCGTTTTTACACATGTGATAAATTCAACTGCACCAGCTGCACCAAGTAAATGACCAATCATTGACTTTGTAGAGTTAATCTTGATGTCCTTTGCATGATCACCAAATGCTGCCTTAATTGCTCTTGTTTCAAATAAATCATTATAGTGAGTGCTAGTTCCGTGAGCGTTGATATATGTGATGTCATTAAGTTCAAGACTCGCATCCTTAACTGCATTTGTCATAGCTGTTGCAGCACCCATACCATCTTCTGCCGGACTTGTGATGTGGTATGCATCTGATGAACATCCATATCCCAAAACCTCAGCATAAATCTTTGCACCTCTTGCTTTAGCATGCTCTAACTCTTCAAGAACTACTACACCTGCACCTTCACCCATTACAAATCCATCTCTGTCCTTGTCAAATGGGATTGAACAACGATTTGGATCCTCGCTTGTTGAAAGAGCTGTAAGTGCAGAGAAACCTGCTACACCAATCTCAACGATACTTGCTTCTGTACCACCTGCAACCATTACATCTGCATCGCCGTACTGAATTGTTCTAAAAGCCTCACCAATTGAATGAGTTCCTGTAGCACAAGCAGTAACTACGTTAATGCTCTTGCCTTTAAGACCATACATGATACTTACATTACCTGCTGCCATATTGGTAATCATAAGTGGAACAAGCATAGGCGAAACCTTTGATGGTCCTCTGTCTTTAAGTCTTGTATATTCACGCTGCATAGACTGAAGTGAACCAACACCATTACCAATTGCACAACCTACCCTGTATGGATCTTCAGCTTCCATATCAAGGTTTGCATCTTTGATAGCTTCGCCAGCTGCTGCAACTGCATACTGACAAAATGCTTCCATACGTCTTGCAGCCTTCTTGTCCATATAATCTTCCGGATTGAAATCCTTAAGCTCTGCTGCCAACTTGCTCTTATAATCTGTTGTATCAAAATACGATATTGGACCAAAACCCGTCTTACCCGCTTTGATTCCATTCCAAAAATCTTCTACGCTATTTCCAATTGGTGTAACTGCACCAAGACCTGTAACTACAACTCTCTTCTTCATATGTATGTCGCTCCTAATACGTAATATTTACATCTGCATTCCACCATCCACACATATAACCTGACCTGTTATATATGCAGCTGAATCACTTGCTAAAAATGCAGCTACCTCAGCAATATCTTCCGGCTTTCCAAGTCTTCCAAGAGGAATCATTGTCTTAGCACCTTCCAAAACATTTTCTGAAAGTTTTTCAGTCATGTCTGTTTCAACAAATCCTGGGGCAATGGCATTGATGCATACGTTTCTTGCTCCCAGTTCCTTTGCAATACTCTTTGTCAATCCGATGATACCCGCTTTTGATGCCGAATAATTCGCCTGACCTGCATTGCCCATAACACCTGATACTGACGATATATTGATAATTCTTCCACCGCGAAGTTTCATGAAGTTCTTATATAAGCACTTCATTGTGTTAAATGCGCCCTTAAGATTTGTATCAACTACTGCATCAAAATCTTCCTCGCTCATTTTAATCATCAGATTATCTCTGGTAATTCCTGCATTGTTTACAAGAATATCTACCTTGCCATACTGTTCAAGAATATCTCCGATCATCTTCTCTGTATCTGCGTAATCTGCTACATTGCACTTTACGGCAATGGCATTCCCGCCATTTTCTTTTATAAGATTTACCACCTCAGCTGCCTTTGCCTCTGAACCACAGTAATTAGCCACTACTGTCGCACCATTAGCTGCAAGTGTTAGTGCAATCTGCCTTCCAATTCCACGACTTGCCCCTGTTACAAGAGCAACCTTGTCATTAAGGTCATATTTATTCATGGTGTTTCCTTTCCATATTTGAGCCTATAGGCGTACCCGCTCATTTTTTGAGCCAGCATTCACACTCCTATAGTTCATCTAACTTTATAAGGTCTTCATATTTTTCAATATTGATTACCTTAAGTTCTCTGTCTGTCTTTCTAATAAAGCCTGCTACTGTCTTCCCAGGTCCTATTTCTACAAATGTATCAACTCCCATATCCTTCATAACCTGGATACTTTCTCTAAAGCGAACTCCGCTTGATACCTGTCTGACAAGTAAATCCTTTATCTCATCTTTATCTGTAACAACTCTTGCCTCTGTATTACATACATAAGGTACTTCGATGTCGTTAATTGTCTTATCTTTAAGTGCATCCTCCAACTGTTCTGATGCCCTGCTTAAAAGCTTTGAGTGAAATGGACCACTTACATTCAGTGGAATACATCTCTTTGCACCAGCTGCTGTAAGTGCTTCACCAGCAGCCTTAACTGCTACTTCCTCTCCAGAGATAACAATCTGGCCTGGGCAGTTATCATTTGCAATAGACACGATGCCATCCGTTTCATCGCATACCTTTGAAACAACATCTGCTTCAAGCCCAAGAACTGCCATCATGGCTCCGCCTACTGGATATGCTTCCTGCATATACTTTCCACGGAGTCTGATGATTTCAAATAAATCTTCAAGACTCATTGCATTTGCTGCCGCTACTGCTGCATACTCACCAAGACTTAAGCCTGCGCATACATCTGGTTTTATTCCCTTGTTCATTACTTCCTTAAGAATTGCTACTTCTGTTGTAAGAAGAGCTATCTGTGTAAATTCAGTAATATTTAATTTGTCATTTTCTGTAAAGCACAGTTCTTCAACATTAAGTCCTGACGCTTTTGATGCTGTTTCATACACTGCCTTAGCAGTTTCTGAAGCATCATAGAAATCTTTTCCCATACCTGGTGTCTGAACACCCTGTCCTGGGAATACAAATGCAATTTTGCCCATTTTATTACCTCTGTCTTTAAAATCTTTTGTTTGCCTTATCAATGGCATCCTTTGCCTGTGCCATGATTTCCTCAACTATTTCCTTGCAGCTCTTTTCTTCTTTGATAAGTCCTGCAATCTGGCCTGCCATAACAGTTCCTGTTACAACATCTCCTTCAATTACAGCATTTCTAAGTGATCCAAGAGTAAGCTTCTCAAGTTCCATGAAGTCAGCACCGTTTCTTTCAAGTTCAAGATACTGTCTTGTCATCTTGTTACGGATACATCTTACTGGATGTCCTGTACTCATACCTGTTACTTCTGAATCAATATCTGATGCTTTAATTACTTTTTTCTTATAATTTTCATGTACAATCGATTCATTGGCCACAACAAATCTTGTACCCATCTGTACTGCCTCAGCACCAAGTAAAAGTGCTGCAGCCATACCTCTTCCATCTGCAATACCACCCGCTCCAATGACAGGAATATTCACTGCATCTACAACCTGTGGAAGAAGTGCCATAGTTGTTGTTGAACCAATGTGACCGCCACTTTCCATTCCTTCTGCTACTACTGCATCTGCTCCGCCTCTTTCCATAAGCTTTGCAAGTGCTACACTGGCTACTACAGGAATTACTTTAACGCCAGCCTCTTTCCACATTGCCATATACTTTGAAGGATTACCTGCTCCGGTTGTTACAACCTTTACTCCTTCCTCAACCACTACCTTGGCAACTTCGTCTGCATTAGGATTAAGAAGCATTACATTTACACCAAAAGGCTTATCTGTAAGTTCTTTGCACTTTCTAATCTCTTCCCTGACAATTTCTGGTGGTGCAGAAGCTGCTCCAATAAGACCAAGTCCACCTGCATTGGATACAGCGGCTGCCAGCTTATGCTCGGCAACCCATGCCATACCACCCTGAATTATCGGATATTCAATTCCTAAAAGTTCAGTAATTCTTGTTTTCATCAATTAAGCCTGCTTCTTCTCAATGTACTCAAGTAATGCGCCAACTGTTGTAATACCTTCTAAATCTTCTGAAGGAATTTCAATGCCAAACTCTTCCTCAAATTCCATAACCATATCAAAAAGATCAAGTGAGTCTGCGTTAAGATCTTCCTTAAATCTTGTTTCTGCCTTGATTTCTACTCCGTCAAGTCCTAACTTCTCCTCGATGATTGCTGCGATTTTCTCTAACATGTTTTTGTTCTCCTTTTTACTATGTGATGTAGTTTTCAAAACTATATGTTTTGATATTCAAATATTTTGATAGTCAAACTATCAACAATGCGTATGTTACACCAATTTAGTTTGAGAGTCAAGGTATTTTTATAAAAATATTTTGAAATTCAAAATATTTTTGTGTAAAAAAAGGAGACACTAACAGGTGTCTCCCTCATAAAGCAATATGGATAATTAAGTCTATGCTTCTGTCTTCTTTGTAGCTGGTTTCTTTGCCGCTGGCTTTGCTTCAGCCTTTTCAGCAGTCTTCTTAGCTGCTGGTTTCTTTGCTGCTGCCTTCTTAGCTTTCTTTGGTGAAAGTTCCTTAAGAAGTAATCCCTTACCAAGATTTCCTTCTGCCTTAATCTTTCCTGTAAGGTATGCTGCTTCAATTCCAAGCTTACCCTCTGCCATCTTAACAAGAGTATCAGCATCTGTTGTTACGATAACGTCTCTGTCATAGTACTCATATGGTTCTACTGAAACCTTACCCTCGCTAATCTCAAGGTAAAATGCGCCTGCTGCCTCGCCTGTTACGTTGAACTGAATTGCAACATGCTCATTGATCTTGCTTGCATCTGCTGCACAATAATTTTCTTTTGCCTTTGCTACTAATTCTTCGTATGTCATCTTCAATCCTCCATTTATAAAAAACAACATTTCACTCTTCTTATACAAAAGAATATAATACTATTTTCAATTTTTCACAAATTATATTTTTCTTTTTAAGGTATGTGGCAGCTTGATTGTAAGTTCTACCCCAAAGATAAGTTTGATCAACCACAAGAATAATAATATTACAAGTATAGGTATTATGCATGATGTAACAATCATAACTGCAAGTGCTTCAATAAAATGAGTTAACATGTTTGAAACATACTCTCTCGCCTTACCAACAGCCTCAGTAATCCATCCCAAAAGCTGATTATATGCGTCAGACTCGTTGTCCTCGATGCTGACCTCTTTAGCTGTTTCAATAGTATCCTCAATTGATGTAGCGTAATTTTCATAAATGAGGTCAGATATAAATACACTTGTAGGAACCATCAGATAGATTGCCAGTGCTCCCAGTGCTATCTTTCCAGCAAGAACATTCAGTGCATCTTTTCCAGCAAGCCAGCCAATTCCTAAAACTACACATGCAATAGGAATCAACACCTTAAATGCAATAAAGCCGGTCACAGTTATAAGATACTTTTCCAGATACAACGCACTTAATACTATCAAAAAATATTTACCAAGTTCCGCCAGTTCCTGAGCTATCGGTGTACACTGATCATCTGGTAAAAATGAGATAGCCGCAGAACTTGCTGTCGCACCAGCTGTTAACTCCATAACAGTTTTTATCTTATCATCTATCTCCGCTATGCTATGTTCGTGAGTCTTTGGATTTGTTGCCCAGTCCGAAATCTTAGACATAGACAGTAACGCAACAATTATTAATGCAAGTACTATAATTACTTTAGTTTTAGTATTCATCTGTTATCCTCCCGGCTTAACAATTACTGCTTAACGAGTATCTCAACCGAATAATCTTCATCGGCAAGACCTCTTACAAAATTCTCTATTATAACCTTGGCTCCCTCATCGGCGCGTTCAAGAATCCCTCTCTCAACAGCTCTGTTAGTAGCTGCAGTTTCAAATTCCTTCATAGAAATATTGTAGTCCTCTAATGAAATCTTATTCCACATAGCTTCTTTTTCTTCGTATTTTTTGAAACTGTCATAATCTACATCCACGTACTGAATTGAAGCCTTTGGAATAGCCACCGATATCTTCTTTTCATTATCGTACTTTTTAACAACTATCTCGTTAAAGTCCATTCCAGCGCTTACTGTACCATCATAGCTATATACAAACCCCGACTCAGTTGTAATAAATTTAAAGAGAGTCTTTGTCTTGGAATAGTCCTCGACCTGAGTAAAATAATATTCCTCAGTTATGAGCACTCCCATCTCTCGTAAACCTTCCTGAATTGTCTCTGAAGAAATGGTCTTTTCTATCTCTACGAACTTTTCGACTTCTTTTTCCACCACAACCTGCGTTACAAGAGGTGTTGGTCTTGGAGTTGTTACTTCACCAGTGTTTTTACTATCCTTATCTGATGCAAAAAGCATTCCAAGAAGCAACCACATAATAACGATAACCATTACCGAACATAATACTGCATACCCAATCTTTTTAGCCTTTTCTTTATCCATATTCATAAAGCACCTCCTCACTAATTGTATCGGAAAATCTTTTTTGGCTTTTTATACTTTTATCATACATTAGTCAAATATTTATAAACATAACTGAAATACCAAAGAACGCCCTTCTATTTTGCATTTTCAGCAAAATAAAAGATGCTCCCCGAAAGAAGCATCTTCTGTCAATTTATTAATATTCTTATCTGTCAAATGTGAAACGATCAAATGCTGTGATTTCACCTTCACTCTCAGACACAAATTCAAAATATACTGCGCGTTTTCCAACCACACCGCTTTCAAGCTTAGCCGTTACTTCATTAACATCTTCAGCTACATCAAATGTTGATACAATGCGGCCTCTGTACGAATCAACTCTAACCTTGACAGTTAAATTCTTATGCTCGCCTAAAACAACTGTAACTGTATCAGGAGTATTATTGCCAAACTGCATATATCTAAAGCCTACTGTTGTTCCTGAAGTAATACCTACAACTGGTGTAGATATCTCATCTGTCTGCTCATAACTCGGCTTAACATATGCTCTCATTTTGCTGCCATAGATATGACATGCATATCCGGCAGAAATCCACTTATAGGCATCCAGACCATTGATATGTGGTCCCTGTGAAGTCATCTCAACAACCGAAGATGAAACAGGCTGTCCATTAATATACTTAACATCACCTATATAAAGATTTCCATCTACTCCCATGGCTACATCAATTGGCTCAAGCATTGCCTGACGTGAGTACTCATTTACGCCAGTCTGGCGATGGTAAAATACGTACCACTGTCCATTGACTTCCATAATTGAACCATGGTTGTTACCCCACTGATAAGTCTGTGTACCGCAGCCATCAGCATCCTTTAAAATCTCACCACCATTAAAGCTTATATCGCCACCGTCATGGAATGGTCCAAAAGGTGAATCACTAAATCTGTATGATAAAAACCCATTGTTTGCTTCATAAATTCCAAGCTCTGGGATTGGCTTTTCATATCTCTTGGAATAGATATATACATATTTACCCAGAACTTTTCGTGGACTGGATGCTTCAAAGAAAGCATCAATCAAATTGATATGGCCATCATCCACAGGATTCCATGGGCATGTAGAATGTCCCAGCGGATTAGACACCAAAGTTTCCTCCTTGATTGTTGCCATATCATCCTCAAGTTCTGCAATATAGCACGGTGCAGCGCAACCACCCCAATATGCATAGGCCTTGCCATCATCGTCAACCAATACTCCCGGATCAAAACCAAGTTTGGTTTCTACAGGATTTTCAAATGGTCCCCATGGTGTTTTTGAACTGGCCACAACCACAAGACTTCCTTTTCTTTCAGCTGCATACATATAATATGTATCGCCCTTTTTAACCACATCTGGCGCATATAAAACTGAATCATAATGTGTTTCATATGCAACGCCATGGTATTTCCAGTTAGTCAGATCATCTACCGGTGCAGACCATACGACATAATTTCTTCCACAGTACTGTGTCACTTCTATATCGTGCGAGCCATATACATACACCCTCTTCTCACCATCATGTTCAAACACTCTTGGTTCCCCGTCAGGAACATGCTCCCAAAGTGGCATGTAAGGATTAGCTCCCTTTATATATTCTTTGCTACAAACACCCATCTTATTTACCTCCAAGCCTTTAAAAATTCATGTTATTAATATAGTTTTCATTAAAACCAGCATGATTTGCCAGAACGATTTCTTTTATTTTATCCGCAACAGGAAGTTTCTGGTCCTCTGCCTTCAGATTAGCCGTTCCCTGCAAGGACGTATTTCCAAGCGCTGTGGTTTTCCCCCTAAACCACTCAGGAAACATACCAAGACTTATTGCATTTTCAACCTTAAGATTACTGCCAAAAGTTCCTGCAATGTATATCTTCTTTACCGCCGACTCTGCGCAGATGCCCTCTGTTAATATATCAATCCCTGTTCTGATTGCCGATTTTGCCATCTGGAAATCCCTGATTTTCTTTTGCGAAAAATGCATTCCCAAGCAGTCGTATCCATCATCAAAATACTCATCTGCCAAAAGCCCTGTTTCATCCATAATGCTTTTATTTAGCATAAAATTCAGGCCATCAATGGCACTGGTCGCATATCCCTTAGAACAGGTTTCAAATGCCGGACCCGCGGCTGCAGATGTAACATATGTCACTCCCTCTATGTTTGCAACCATCTCAGCATTGGTACCAAGATCAATAAAAAGGAAATCCTTCGAATCCTCTAATATAGAAAGGCCGCTTACTATATCTCCTCCCACAAAAGCTGTTAATCCCGGAGTTACAATAACAGGAATATCACACTTTAAGTCAAACTCTTTGGTAGAAGTTATAATCTTCTCTGTATGAACCGGTTCAAATGGAAAACTTCCAAGATTTGTGCAGTCATAATTCATAAGTATATGAACCATGGTAGTATTAGCTGCAATCCTAATTTCGTCACATTCCCCCGAAGTTATGCATTCTTTTACAGCTGCTCTCAAAACTTCGCTCATCTCAGCTAATTTTCCGCTATTAGCCCTGCTAATTCTTGTCATCACATCCAGACCATACTTTGCCAACGGATTATGTATTACAGTACTCTTAGAAAATGGTAATCCAAAAGAATATTCAATATTTGTGGTTCCTATATCAATTCCAAGAATCATCTAATATTCTTCCTTTGATTCAGCTTATTCTGCACTTAATACAGTATAGCCCTGTTCTTCAACTGCATCCTTTAAAATCTGTGCAGTAACACTATCAGAACATGTTACAAGAGCTGTTCCTGCTTCATGACTTACAGCAGCCAATGTAACACCGTCAATTGCTTCAAGAGACTTCTTTACTCTTGCTTCACAGTGTCCGCACATCATACCCTCAATCTTCATATTAATTGTCATAGTTGTATCTTCCTTTCTGTTCTTTATTTCTATAATAACATTTTCTTCTGGTGATTTTTCAAATAACTTTAATAAGTTTAATCTAAGTGCATTGCTTACAACACAAAAACTTGATAAGCTCATGGCCGCAGCACCAAACATTGGATTTAAACTCCAGCCAAACAGTTTTACATATACTCCTGCTGCAAGTGGAATTCCGATTATGTTATAGATAAAGGCCCAGAACAGATTCTGCTTAATATTCTTAAGTGTTGCCTGTCCAAGTTTAATAGCAGCAGGAACGAATCTTAATCCTTCCTTAAGTAGAACAATATCTGCAGCATCTACAGCAATATCAGTACCTGCTCCAATTGCTATTCCAATATCCGCACTGGTAAGAGCCAGGGCATCATTAATACCATCACCAACCATTACCACCGCACCGTCTGTCTTTAATTCTTCAACTATTGCAGCTTTATTTTGTGGCAGAAGTTCCGCTCTAATATCATCTACACCTGCCAACTCCCCAATAGCCTGCGCTGTCTGCTTGTTATCACCCGTAAGCATAACTGTTTTTATGCCAAGCTTTTTTAGTTGCTTAATTGCTTCTGCCGAATCATCTTTAATTTTATCTGCAAGAGCAATAATACCAGCAATTCTAATTATGTCAACTGAATCATTTTCAGCAAATGCGATTATAACCGGTGTTTTTCCTTGATTTGCTAATTCTGTCAAGCGTCCATCGTGTTTCGTTATGTCAACCAAACTGCCAATGTATCTCGAACTTCCACCATATACTGTCTTCCCATCAATCTTTGCCTTTATACCATTTCCTACATTGGCTTCAAATTCTGTGGTTTCGCAAAAGCCGATATTATTAGCCCTGCCATATTCGACTATCGCCTTTGCAAATGGATGCTCACTTTTACTTTCCAGCCCGCAGGCTATTTGCATAAGTTCGTCCGCATTAGTTTCCACCGGAATAATATCTACAACCATAGGACAGCCTTCTGTTATTGTTCCTGTCTTATCAAGAGCAATCACTCTGGCTCTGCCTGCCATCTCCAGTGCAGTCGCATTTTTATACAAGATACCATTTCTTGCTCCAACACCTGAGCCAACCATTATTGCAACAGGAGTAGCCAGTCCCAAAGCACATGGACAGCTTATAACTAACACCGATATAGCTCTTGATAAAGCATAACCTGTTTCTGCCCCTAAAATCTGCCATACTACAAAAGTAATTAATGCAATAAACATCACAACAGGTACAAATACTCCCGATACTTTATCTGCCAGCTTTGCAATAGGTGCCTTTGTAGCTGCTGCATCACTTACCATTCTTATAATCTGAGCTAACATTGTATCGTCACCAACTCTTGTGGCACGACACCTGATGTAACCTGACTGATTAATAGTCGCTGCACTCACTTCATTTCCAACTTCCTTATCAACAGGAATGCTTTCTCCGGTAAGAGATGATTCATCCACAGCGCTGCTTCCTTCTACCACCACTCCGTCAAGCGGTATACTTTCACCTGGTTTTACAACAAATATATCATCAACCTTGGCATCCGCTATATTAATTTTTTGTTCTTTTCCATCCACAACTATAACTGCTGTCTTTGGAGCAAGATCCATAAGTCCATTGAGCGCATCTGCAGTCTTACCTTTCGACTTCGCCTCGAGAAGTTTTCCTACAGTTATCAAGGCTAAAATCATAGCAGCAGATTCGAAATAAAACTGATCCATGTATGGCATCGTTTCTAATCCTTTGATCGCTGCATCAGTCATCAAAAATAACATCACTACGCTATATATCCATGATGCTGATGATCCTAGTGCAACAAGCGTATCCATGTTTGGACTTCTATGTAAAATACCCTTAAATCCATTGATAAAAAACTTTTGGTTAATAACCATAACGCTGCTTGCAAGAATAAGCTGAACAATTCCCTGTGCCAGACAATTGCCATCAAAAAATTGTGGAACAGGCCATCCCCACATCATATGGCCCATTGAAAAATACATTAATAACAGTACGATTGCAATTGAAGATAACATTCTGTTTCTAATTGAAGTAATTTCTGTTGTTACATGCATGTTATGTAAACTTCTATTATCATTTTCATTGTTAGTATTCTTATCATTAACAGGTGTCGCTCCATATCCCGCTTTAGCAACAGCACTAATTATGTCAACTTCTTTTGCATCACCTTCGACTGACATAGTATTAGTAAGAAGACTTACGGCACATTCTGATACGCCTTCAACTTTATTTACTGCTTTCTCAACTCTGGCCTGGCATGCTGCGCATGACATACCAGTAATATTATATTTTTTCATCGAAATCTCCAATCCCACAAAAACTTTCACAAAGTGAAATTATTTCATCAGTTTCTGAAGCAAATTAGCCAATTCATCTACAGCATCCTCTTTTCCGGATCTGATATCCTCTGCAACGCAAGTCTTGACATGATTTGCCAAAAGAACCTTTGTAAAACTATTCAAGGCACTATTAGCTGCTGAAACCTGAATAAGTATATCCGGGCAATATGCTCCGTCTTCAACCATATTCTTGATTCCCCTAATCTGCCCTTCTATACGGCTTAGTCTGTTTAACAGATCTTTATATTCCTTCTCATCCCTTTCCTTTGTTCTTTCCATGCAGTGTACACATGTGTTAGCGCCCATATTTGTCACCTCAAGTCTATTATTTTCAACAATTATCAATTGTATATATTGATTCTTTCACTTTTGCCATTATACCCCCTGGGGGTATATGTGTAAATGGCAAGTCGAAAATTCATTATTTTATAGTCAATTATTCATAAGGACATATAAATAATGTAAGAATATAATTAATTTTGGCATTTAAAAAATTTAACCAAAATAACGTGGATTAGTGTGCATATATATTTTTTTACACACCAGATTTCACAAGTGAAATGGAGATTTTTATGAATAAACCAAAGTCAAAACTTGCCTGGCTTTGGGAAAATATGGAAGGCTATCGTTTTCTGTTTATATTAGGTCTGATTGGTACCGTCGTTTACAGTTCAATGCAGTTGGTTGTTCCTTATTTTTCCGGCAAAATAGTTGATACATTTCTTTCCAGTGAAGAAGCCATCTCACGTATCAATACAGAAAGAGCTACATTCTATGGACTTATAGCCCTTATGATTGGACTTACTGTATTTCGAGTTACAGTTGTATATCTTGACTGTATGGCATATGAATATGTATCACAATCTGTTCTTGCCAAGGTAAGAAATTACCTTTTCAACAAGATGCAATATCAGGATATGACATTCTATTCTAAATATCGTACTGGTGATTTGATGACTCGAATGACAGGTGATATGGATGCTATCAGACATAATATAGCCTGGGTTATACGAGCTATTGTTGAATCATTTACCTTGTATTTTTCAGTAGCAATCTATTTTTGCATTATGAACTGGCGCCTTGCATTGTCTATCCTTGCAATTTCCCCATTCATTTTGTTCATTATAATTGTGTTCAAAAAAGAAGTTGCACCAAAGCATGCGCTCTTGCGTGAAAAATTCTCTGTATTAAATACAACAGCTCAGGAGAATATATCTGGAAACAAGGTAGTAAAAGCCTTTGCCAGAGAACAGTATGAAATCGATAAATTTGATGTTTCAAATGTTGATTATAAAGACACTAACGTTGATACCAACCTTACATGGGTGAAGTATTTCCCATACGTTGAAACCTGTGCGAACTCATTACCCATCATTCTTCTTCTGGTAGGTGGAATATTTATAATCAATGACAAGCTTACAGTTGGTGAATATGTATCATTTTCAGGTCTGATCTGGGCTATTGCCAATCCAATGAGACTTCTTGGTAACATCATGAATGAGTTCCAAAGATTCTCTGCAGCATCTACAAAGGTTATGGAATTGTACTACTCTGAACCTGAAATTGTTGATTCCGAAAAAGCAATTGCTCATCCCGAACCACTTAAGGGAAAGATTGAATTTAGAAATGTTTCGTTTATGTACAATGATGGTACTGAAGATGTACTTAAAGATGTCTCATTTACCATCAATCCTGGAGAAACTGTGGCAATCATGGGTGAAACTGGTTGCGGTAAGACTAGTCTTATTCAGATGATTCCTAGATTCTACGAACCAACATCCGGTGAGGTTTTGGTTGATGATATTAATGTCAATGACTATAAGATGTCTGACTTAAGAAGACATATAGGCCTTGCCAGCCAGGATGTACTACTCCACTCTGATACAATCAGTGGAAATATTGCTTATGGCGTATCCAATCTTCCAAAGGAGCAAATTATCAAATATGCCAAGTATTCTGCTGCTGATGATTTCATAAGCCACATGCCAGATGGCTATGAAACAATTGTAGGTGAACGTGGTGTTGGTCTGTCAGGTGGACAAAAGCAGAGAATTAGTTTGGCGAGAGCACTTGCAGTCAAGCCGGCGATTTTGATATTGGATGACACAACATCTGCGGTTGATATGGAGACGGAAAAGCAGATTCAGCAGAGCCTTCGAGACCTGGACTTCCCGTGTACGAAGATTATCATTGCACAGCGCATCTCCACGACAAAAAGTGCAGACCGTATTCTGGTTCTTCAAGATGGCCGAATC
>JAZQOC010000134.1:0-4925 GCA_045627645.1 Lachnospiraceae bacterium | reverse complement strand
GGCATTCCGACGTTTAAGCACTGAAGCTTTAAGTTGTCGTATGCGCTCAAGTCTTTATAGATAGCAGGTGTCTCTACTACGGCACCCATTTTGTTGCGAACCGTTGTAATCTGTGAATCTGAATTCTTTATACCGAACAATGTATATTCACCGGCCGTAGGTCTTTGCAGACCGCACATAATTCTCATTAATGTAGTCTTACCTGCGCCGTTCCGGCCTACAAAGCCGTAAATGCTTCCCTTGGGAATTGACATATCCACACCGTCCAGTGCTTTGAACTTTCCGTAGTATTTGCAAAGATTTTTTGTCTCAAAAATATTATCCATTACATTGCCTCCGTTTGTTTGTAAGTTCATTATAAAACGAATAAGTCAAAGAACCGGTCTTAAAACTGTCAAGAAAGTGTCAAGATTTTTCTCTCGGCAAAAAAGTCTATTTACTGATAAATCTGAATCCTATTCCGTAAATTGCTTCGATGTAGTCTACTCCGTCCACTGCCTGCAATTTCTTTCTAATATTGCTGATGTGTTGCTTTAACGATCTTTCTGTGCAATCAAGCGTCGTGTCCGCGATACGGTCAAGAATCGTACTCTTTCCGATGGGACGGCCGGCGTCAATCATCAGCACCTCCAAAATTGCGCACTCCGTCTTGGTAAGAGAAATTTGCTCGCCCATAACGGTAACGGTTAAAAGCTCCGTGTCAAGTACAATGCCGGATGCCTTAATGACGTTGTCTTTAGAAACGCTTTCGTTTTTTCGAAGCTGAACATATATCCTGGCGATAAGCTCCTTTAATTCAAAAGGCTTCGTAACATAGTCCGCAGCGCCCATCATAAGAAGATTTACCTTATCGGAACTGGCGGTTTTCGCGCTCATAACTATAACCGGAATGTTCTTTATCTTTGGAAGAACTTCTTCGCCTGAAAGTCCCGGAAGCATAAGATCAAGAAGAATCAAGTCTGGGGTTTCCCGGTCAAGGACCATCACTGCCTCGGTTCCCGAGTAAGCCCTGATTACATCGTAGTTTTCTCTTTTTAAAGCCTCCTCCAGCATATTTCCAATATTCATGTCGTCATCGACTATCAAAATCTGTTTGTTCATACGCCCTAACCTCCAAATTTGCGCGTCTTGTTCTACCACATTCCACATACAGACTGCGCGGGAATTAAATTTGCTGCCTCCATGCAACAAATACTGTTCCTACCATCATCAAAGCCAAACCAATAAAATACGCTGCTTCCAGCTTTTCTCCATTTACTATAAACGCTAAAAAGGATCCGACAAATGGTGCCACAGCATAATAAGCACTTGTCTTAGCCGCACCTCCCTGCACGCTCCGCATGGTGCTCCGTTTTTTCCATCTGGCATAATCGCTACCACCCTGGAGAATGCATTTTCTCCGTTTGTTATCATATTAAAAATTGCATTTCTCTCTGCGCATATTCCCAATGTAGAACAAGTATCTATGCAAACACCTGTGTATATTTTCCCAGACTCAGAATAAATTGCTGCTGCAACGCCACCTGCCTCAACATAATTCGAAATTTTTCTTTCATTTTGTACAGCTTTTGCTGCTTTATACATATCTAACCATATACTATCCATAATCCTTTCCTTCCCTACCATAAATATGAATCTAGCGATTCGTCTCTAAGTTTCAATTTGTCTGAATATTACGAAAATCTATAATGCGTTCCATATTACAAAAAATATCAATATATTTCCCCATGCGTTGTTTGTTTTATCATAAACAATAATTGAGCCATACATCAAAATAAATGTCGCTATAGCCTCAACTATTGTCTTTATGTCAAAACCAATCATTCCATGAATGGCAATTGCTATCAATGCACAAATAAACGCTCCCAAATTCCAAATTTTTTTAGGCTGTTTAAGTGTATTTAGCTTTTTTGATAGCACCACATAAAACATTCCTTCGCCCAATCCCCAAACCAATGCAATTAGAAGATAACCCATTATATTTATTGGAAATGGCGAATGTAATATTTCTTTTGTTAAGAACATTCCTTGAAATGGTAAAAATCCATGAATATCTTTTGTTAGCCAAAGGAATACAACAGTTGGTGTTGAAACCAGCAGACATCCAATAATTGAACTAACTGCATTTTTCTTAACCAGGCCATAATCAGACAGTCTTTCCTTATTCTTTAACAAAACTATAAGGATTCCTAAAACTGACATTCCAAATTGAATTGCAAGAACTGGCATAAATCTCAGAAGTAATGAATTAGTCAATTCACGTCCATAATCCATTATTATTCCTTCTAAAGCTATATATAAAATTGCCGAAATCAAACTGACGAGTATAATTATGGTTATATCTATTTTTGCTGTTTTTTTCATCTACATTCTCTCCAACAAATAAGAATTTCGTACTATACCAAATCTTCAATTCGCTTTACAATTATCTCCCATGTCATCTGATTATCTATTGCGTTTTTCATTTCTATTACTTTTTCTTTCACTCAACACACCCATTATGGCACATGTACTATCCGATAAAAGGTACTTGTTCATCAATGGGTGTTTTTCTCTGTCTTATTGATACAACAGCAATTATTATACACATTTATTTATAAATAGTCAGCATCTGATTACGGCAAACCAGACGCGAAAAGACACCCGCCATGTGACGAGTGCCGCTTCCGGCATTGAATCAAACGCTGATACAAAAGCTTCGTACTCCGCTCTCATACACAAATTTAAGGAGTGATATTTGTAAAGTCCGGAATTGCTTCCCTCATATTCTGTTTAGATCTGCATATACTATAGGTATGATTACATCGAAAACATTTTATATGTATTTTTGTCTTGCGCACAGAACAATATTTATATATAATTGTTTTTTAGAAAGACTAACTATTAAAAGTCAAGTCGAAAAATGATATTTTTTGAATAAAGTGCTGAAATGCATTTTATATAAATTTTGAACTCAGTTGGAGTTCTATGAACCTTGAAAACTGTATGACAAAAAGAGCATCGTTATAGGTGCTCAAAAAGGAGTATTGAATTAGAAAAACCTAAGCTGCTTTGATATATTGCTGATTTGTTTTTTCAAGGTGATAAATGACTCGAACCAGCTTTTTTACAGCATGAGATAAGGCAACATTATAGTGTTTGCCCTCGGCTCGTTTCTTGGCTAGATATTCAGCAAATGTTGGATCCCAGTGACAGACATATTTGGCGGCATTGTATAGTGCATATCGCAAATATCTAGAGCCACGTTTTTCCATGTGAGCGTAAGCGCTATCTAGTTGTCCTGACTGGTATGTAGATGGTGAGAAACCAGCATAAGCTAAGATTTTATCAGGAGAATCAAAACGGTTGAAATCACCGATTTCAGCAATAATCATAGCTCCCATACGATAGTTAATGCCCGGGATACTAAGGATTGGTGAATTGATTTCTTCCATGATGATTTTGATTTCATTTTCAATTTCACCAATCTCAGAAGAAATCTCCTGAATGAGTTTAATGGTGTGTTTTAATTCTAAAGATTTTGCTGGCATATTTGAACCGATAGAGGCTCTTGCAGCATCTCTAAATGTGATAGCTGTTTCTCTGTTGTATCGTCCTTTTGATGATTCAGAAAGCAGGTTTGTAAGTTTTGTAAGATGAGCATTAGCGACATGCTTAGCCCCTGGAAATTCAGAAAGCATTGCATAAACAGATGCCATATGAAGTGTTGGTACTAATTTTTCTAATTCAGGAAATAAGATACAGACAAGTCTGGAAATGGAAGACTTAAGCTTGGCACGTTCCTTAACTTTATCAAAACGATAACGAGTTAATGACTTTAACTCTTCGTTGTGGTAAGATGTGTCCGAGTAGGACTTTAAGTTCACATCAGACATTAGCATAGAAGCAATCGTGCGGGCATCTACTTTATCCGTTTTCGTCTGTCTAAGGCTTAGACTTTTTCTGTACAGATTTGTATGTAACGGATTGATAACATAGGCAGCCAAACCTTTATCAACGAGATATCCTAAAAGATTGTAACTATAGTGTCCAGTGGCTTCTAGCCCTACTTTTACTTTTGTTACATCTTCCATAACGGATTTAATTCTTTGATAAAGATCATTGAAACCATCCAGATTGTTAGTGATGGTAAATGCTTTAAATAACACTTCTCCATCAGAGTTAGTGATAAAGCAATCATGCTTATCCTTAGCAACATCAATTCCTACGTAAATCATAATAAATCCCCTTTGAAATGTATTAATGCTGTTTTAAAACCACAGGGTGCTCCTTGCGATTGTAACCTCGTTCTAAATAAACCGTCATGCGGTATCTAACTGATTAACAAATGAACAAAGAGACTGTGGTTGGAGCCTTTCTAAAACCATCAAGTGGTAGGAGAATGAAACCAATCCACAGCATCTTATATATCATAGTCGAACCTACAGAAGAGGTAAAGAAAAGACTATGACTTAATAGTTATTAAGACCTTGGAGAGGGTCTCTAAAAACTACTACTATATAATACGAGGAGCTTTTCATATGAACAGAGATACTTTAAAACAGATCATGATAGATCAAAAAGATATATATTTGAATAATCCTCTTATTTCCAGACAATATCAAGTAGAGGATAATGTAAATTACTGTTTTGTAGGTATTAGGCGAACCGGCAAATCCTATATGATGTACCAGCAAATACAAAAGCTGGAGTCTTCCGGCGTTCCTCTTTCACAGATTGTATATGTAAATTTCGAAGATGAGCGACTTCTCGAAATGACCGCTGAAGACCTGAATACCGTTCTCGAAATTGGTATAGAGATATCCGGCAGCGATAAAAAGCCTTATCTGTTCCTTGATGAAATTCAGAATATTGATGGATGGGAAAAGTTTGTCAGACGAATCGCTGACATGAAATACCGAATCAACATAACCGGCAGCAATAGC
>JAZQOC010000133.1:0-31879 GCA_045627645.1 Lachnospiraceae bacterium | reverse complement strand
TACACAGTAGTTCTTACATCTCTCAAGCATAGAAGCCGCAAGTGCAAAATCAAGTGTATATATTACGAATTCCATTGATGGATTAAGTTTAATCAAGCAATCAATTTCCTGCTCCATTGAAGCTGATGCAACAAGCATTGTTACATCAGGAACTGGCTGACCAGCCATATTTTCTTCAGTAACTGCATCAATAATAGAAATATTATTAAGGCCAAACTGATCTACATTCTCTTCCAGAGCTCTTCTGTCATTACCATTGTACTCAACTGCTACGATTGAGCCCTCGCCATTAAGTATGGCTGACTCAACTGCAATTGACTCACTGTTTATTGTACAAATATTCTTGCCTTCCTCAATCTGCATCTTAGAAAGAATTATGGCTCTGATTTCAGAACCAACATATTTAACAGAACCCTTAACAAGAGCACTGTTGTCCATACCAAACTTAACAGAAGCTCTGGCATTAGGATTAAGAATAATCATACCAGCTGAAGCATTGATTCCTCTGTCAATCATGTTAGCAACTAAATCCTGCTTAATTGGGCCAACTGGTTCTGAGCCTTCGTTGTAAATAACTGTACATTCCCCAAGTCCAGCATTGTACATACGATAGAAAATATCTGGATGTCCTGCTTCTGTAAACACAAGAACGCATCTGTGTGCTTCACAGGCTGGGATAATATTTTTATTTTTTCTTGTAATATCTAAAATCTTAACATGCTCAAGGTCAATATCTGTCTGAGATGAGAAATACTGTAACCATGAGATTACATGTCCATTGTTAAATAATCTTTCTTCCATACTTTGATACCCCTTAAATAATTTTAAAAACAGGCGCTGAGTTCAGCGCCTGAAAATATTAACTTATGCATTAGCAAGTTCACAGAGTTCCTTAAGCATATTGTCAAGATTGCCCATGTTCTCATCGCTAAACTGGCATGTGCCAACCTTCTTGTGTCCACCACCATTATACTTAAGCATAAGACTGCCAACATTAACTTCACATGTCTTATTAAGAATACTGTAACCAACAGCCGCTGAGCAACCCTGGCCGCCCTTACCATCAACGATCCATGCAGAAATATTCTGTTCAGGATACATACTGTAGATCATAAAACGGTTACCTGTGTAAATTGGATCAACCCCACGAAGGTCTGTAATAATAACATTTCCCTCAACACGTGTATGAGCTGTAACCATCTCCTTAAACTTTTCAGTCTGCTCATTGTATACTTCGATACGTTCCTGAACATCAGGAATATTGATGATTTCTTCAGTGCTCATATCGCGGCAGGCAACCATAAGGTTCTCCATAAGCTTATAATTAGGAATAGTAAACTGTCTCCATCTTCCGAGACCAGTTCTTGGATCCATAAGGAAACCAACAAGTATCCAGCCCTGTGGATTCATAATCTCATCTATTGTAAGATTACCAGAATCAACCTTATCAACCGCAACCATCATGTCGTGGTAATTAGGGAACTTCTCAGCTCCGCCATAATACTCATAAATAATTCTTGCGCAGCTTGGTGTTATTCTGCTTTCACCCTTATATTTCCCTTCAAGTTCAAGTCTTTCATGCTCACTTGAATGATGATCAAACCAAAGACCACAACCTGGAACATATGGTACATTGGCAAGACAGTCATTCTCATCTATTTCAACCAAACCATCCTGTAAATCCTTTGGATGTGCAAACTTCCAATGGTCAATAACTCCTGCTTCAAGTAGTAAGGCTCCACATGCTAACCCATCAAAATCGGAACGTGTAACCAATCTCATAGCCATAAAATTAATACCTCCATATTTTTAACAAAATATACTTTCAATATTATAACATAGTCGTTAAAAATAGCCAATAAAATCGCACTAAAAAAGGAATTCAAATTGAATTCCTTAGTTACTACTTATGATATGGTTCATTGTTTATAATTCTATACGCTCTATAAATCTGTTCTGTTAAAATGACACGCATCAGCTGATGTGGAAATGTCATATCAGAGAAACTAATAAGCTCATCCGCTCTATTTTTTAGTTCATCTGCAATTCCCAAAGATCCTCCAATAATGAAAGCAATATGGCTTTTTCCTTGAATTCCAAGATTATCGATTTTCTTTGAAAATCCTACAGAATCATATTTTTTCCCTTCAATAGCTAAGGCAACTACATACGCATCATCAGAAATGTATTTTCTTAGTTTTTCAGCTTCCTTTGCCATAATCTGATTACAAACCACATCACTGGCCCCATCAGGTATCTTTTCATCTTCTACTTCAACAATTTTAAGTTTGCAATATCTGCTAAGGCGCTTAGAATATTCATCTATGGCATCTCTATAAAACTTTTCTTTTATTTTCCCAACTGTCAGTATTGTTATCTGCATATTATACTCCAAGTTCAAACTATAATATTCTAAACATTTAGTATGCTACGCGCTTATCTTAATTAATCTACCATCAAAAAAAACGCTATGCATTAAGCATAGCGCATTTTCACTATAATCTCATCTCTTTTTTATCAAGATCTGCCTGAACCTTTTTAAGGTCCTCACGAATATTTAGATGCTGTGGGCACGCCTTTTCGCATTTACCACACTCAATACAGTTCTTAGCCTGTTTCTTTTCTCCGATTTCAGTTTCCCATTTCCAGCTTACTACGTTGTAATTCTGGTACATGTAATAGGTATTCCATGCGCTAAAGCATCCCGGAATATCTACCCCCATTGGACATGGCATACAATATCGACATCCTGTACAGCCATTCTGTACTCTGCTTCTTAAAATCTCAACGATTTCCTTAATTGTCTTCTGCTCTTCGTCAGATAATGGCTTAAAATCAACAAATGTCTTAAGATTATCCTCAACCTGTTCCATGCTGGACATACCGCTAAGTACGGTCATGACATTAGGGAATGTTCCCACATATCTCAACGCAAACGAAGCAATTGATGCTTCTGCATCCAATTTCTTAAAGATTGATGTAATATCATCTGCAAATGCTGCAAGACTGCCACCCTTAATTGGTTCCATAATTGCTAATGGAATATTCTTTGAAGCGGCAAGCTCATATCCCTTAATACCAGCCTGCTCTTCTGTATCCATGTAATTTAACTGAATCTGGCAGAAATCCCAGTCTCTGTAATTTATGACATGTTCAAATGCATCATAACTGTCATGGAATGAAAAGCCAAGATTTACAATCTTTCCCTCAGCCTTTAATTCTTCAAGACGTTTAACACAGCCAATCTCAACCATCTGGTCAAAGCGTTCTCTTCCCATGGCATGCATAAGATAAAAATCGATATAATCTGTTTGAAGATGCTCAAGCTGTTCATTAAACAATCTATCTACATCCTCAACTGTATTAACAAGCCATACAGGTAGTTTTGTAGCAACATAAAATGAATCTCTTGGATATTTTTTTAATACACGTCCTACAAAAGGTTCACTTTCACCATTGTGATATGGATATGCTGTATCAATATAATTAACACCACTTGCAATTGCCTTATCAATCATAGCCTCTGCAGCTGGTTCATCTATCTTTCCATCCTTTGTTGTTGGAAATCTCATACATCCAAATCCAAGTAATGATGTTTCAATTCCCAATTTCTTTATTGCTCTCTTTTCCATGTTCTCTCCTATGTATATATATCAAAAATACCTACTTAATTATTCTACAATACCGACCTGTTTTTTCGTACAACTAATATTGACTAATTAATTTGAGAAATACGCAAAAAGTCTTTGCATAAAGCAAAGACTTTTACTAATTCTTATATATTGTGCCACCGCCAAGAACGATATCTCCATCATATATAACAGCCGCCTGACCTGGTGTTATGGCTCTTTGTGGTTCATCAAAAACTATTTTTATTTTATCTTCATCCATCAAATATACAGATGCATCATTTTCTTTCTGTCTATATCTTATTTTCGCTCTACATCTTATCGTATCTGTTTTAGGTTTACCATTTATCCAATGCATTCCTTCCACGTACACTTCATTCGAAAACAAGTCTTCATTACTTCCAAGAATAACTGTATTATTTTCAGGACAAATATCACACACATAAAGTGAGGCTTTTGCCGAAATGCCTAATCCTCGTCTTTGTCCGATCGTATATGAAATAATACCCTTATGTTGTCCTAAGACGTTGCCGTCAGCATCAACAAAATCTCCTGTCGTATACTCCTTATTAGTAAAATGCTTAATAGCGGATACATAGTCTCCATCAGGCACAAAACAAATATCCTGGCTATCTGGCTTATCTGCATTTATAAATCCATGCTTCTGTGCAATTAATCTTACATCATCCTTACAATATTCTCCTAAAGGGAGATACAAATGAGACAACTGTTCCTGAGTTAACGTATACAATACATAGCTCTGATCCTTTGTAGGATCCAGTGCTTTTTTCAATACAAAGCCCTCGGATGTTTCTTCAACTCTTGCATAATGTCCAGTAACTAATTTATCACAACCAAGTTCAAGGGCCTTATCAAACAACTTATCAAATTTAAGATAAGTATTACATCTTATGCATGGATTTGGTGTTTTTCCATTTTCATAGCAGTCTATAAAATCATCTATCACCATTTCCTTAAACTGTTCAGAAAAATTCATAAGATAATATGGCATATCCAGACTGTTTGCCACACTTCTGGCGTCCTCTACATCATCAAGCGAGCAGCATGTATGTCCTCTGTCGACCTGTATATCCTCATTGGAATATAACTTCATTGTACATCCAGTGCACTCATATCCAGCTTCTTTCATAAGGCAGGCCGCAACTGAACTATCAACGCCTCCACTCATGGCAACTAATGCTTTCATGTAATTATACTCCTAATTTCTTTCTAAGGTTTCTGTATGCCCATAAGGCCTTGTAATACAGTATAAATCTAGTGACAGACTTACATACCATATCAACCAGTTTTTTCTCTTCAGCGCCAACTCTCTCCTGATAATAGCGGTTATTTCTAAATTCAGGGAAAGTTGCTAGCATCTCGTCAGTCATGGCCTTCACAAACTCAGCTCTGGTTGGCTTAACACATGGCATATATGTAAATAAAGTATTTACAAAGAAAAGCTCGGCAAATTTAAATTCTATTTCATCACGAAATTCATCCATAAACCCAAGTCTTTTTGCTTCATCAAGCATCATTCTGCCAGCAATAAGTCTGTCATTGCATCTTGTTTCCGAAAATGTGTGAACCGTAGATGCACCATGCTGATAATAAAAATACATAGGTTCCTTTATGTATTCAAATCTTTTTGCCAAAAGAAGGTAAGAACTGCTCATCGCATTGTCTTCGTAAAAAATATCTTCCGGAAACCATAAGTTATTATCGATAACAGTCTGTCTTCTAAATATCTTCACACACAGGCTTCCACCATCAAGAATCAAACTGGCCTTTGATGCATGATCAAGTTCTCCAACCTGATTATCTCTGCTATTTGCTATAATCTGGCTTCCTGGTGTATATGTATGCTCATGAACCAGTGTATAATCACAGCCCACTACGTCAGCTCCTGTCTCATCAGCCTTAGCGATCATTCGCTCATAATAGTCTGGTACAATCCAGTCATCAGCATCAATAAATCCTATCCACTCACCTTTTGCAGCCTTAATACCAATATTCTTAGCTCCACCCTGATGATGATTAACATCACTATGTATTGCCCTAAATTTTTCCGGATAATTATTAGCATATTCATTCAGAACATTCATAGAATTATCTGTAGAAGCATCATCCACCGCAATAATCTCATAGTCTGATATAGTCTGATTAATCAATGAATCCAAACAATAATTCAATTTATTATCTGCCGCCATATTAAAAACCGGCACTATAATACTAAGCTTCATGCTAGCTATTCCTTATCTCCAAAAATATTCTTATATTCAGACTCTACTTCATTCTCGTAAGCTGTAATAATATCTTTATCCTGTTTTTGCAAACGTCTAAATCTGTTAAATCCAGCTACAAGAATACTTATACTTTCAATCGTCGTGTTAAATGCGCCCTCTTCATACAGATTCTTAAGAATAATACCTACAGGAACCGCAAAAATCATACCTGCAACTCCGGAAACCTTGTATCCAATAAACAGTAAAAATAGCGTTGGAATAGGCGCGATTCCCACTGAGTCTCCAACAATTTTAGGCTGAATAATATTTCTTACAAGCTGCCCTATTCCCCATATAACCAGTATTCCAACTGCAATCTTATAGTCCTTGTCAAACAATTTTATAAGAGCCCATGGAATCATTACTGTACCTGCACCGAAAACAGGCAAGAAATCCATAAAACATATAAATATAGCAACAAATATCGCATACGGAACTCGAATCACAAACAGGCCAATGGCTGTAATAATATAGATCCAAACTTCAATCTTTAACTGAGCCTTCAAATATCCACCAAATGCATTCTTAATGCTGCGCTTGATGATATCAAGATTATATCTCACTGACTTTGGAAGATACCTGTCTATAGCACCACCCACATAATCTTTCTCAGCAACAAAAAGATATGAAGATAAAAGTGCCATAACAATTCCCATAATCACATCAGGAATTCCGTTAAAAAATGCGCTGATAGTAGATGTTTCACCCGGTGCTTTTGTACTGGTTCCTATAGAGATATTACTAAGATACTTCTCTCCATTCTCTGTAAGGCCGTCGATAGCCATCTGAACATTGGCAGGAAGTTTTGAGTACACACCATCAAGTGAGTTACCAATCTTATTAAATTCTGAAACTATAGCAGCCCAGATATTTGGAAAATCCTTAATAAAGGCCACAGCCTGAACAACCAGGAAATAACATATCCCATAACAAATCGCTATCACAATAGCCAAAACAAGAACAATAACCAAAGCTGTTCCTGCTTTTCTCTTAATCTTAAGCTTATCCTCAAACAGTTTTACTATCGGAGTTGCTATAAGCGATACAATCCATCCAATTACAAAAGGCATAAAATATACTATAACCTTTGGTAATACAAAAATAATTGCAAGTACCACCACAACAGCGGTCAATAAATTTAACAATACTTTAAAATAAGTTTTATATGCGGTCTTCATACATACTTCCCTACCAAATAACAATCAATATTTCAAATTTCTAGCTCAATCTGGACTTAATATTGGCTGCAACCTCGAATAAATCCTTAGGAATTACAATAGCCTGAGAGAATGCATTTATCACAATGCCATCTAAAGTAACAGTTCCCTCCAACACTCTTTTTACAAGATCAACAAAGTTTTTACTAACCTTTACAAACTTATCATCATATTTTTCCATCTCTGATTCGCTAGTAAAAACTGGTAAAAATGCCTTTTCTCCACTATTCATAATTGAAGGAATCTCAAGCATAAACTCAGGGTTCTGCTTACTAGGAACCTTAACACAAGGAACTATAACCTCGCTATCCCTCATTATTTCAAGCAAAGCCAACATATTATCCTGATTCTTCTCATTAACAAATCTATCTATACTTTCCGCTAACAGCTTATCAAGCTCATCCTTTGAAACAGTACTCTCTGGAGTTATATCTGAAATGAGTTTTCCTGTTCCTGATGCATTCTGTTCCATAAAGAAAGTGACTCTGTCTCCCTTGTTATAGCCAAGTTCCTTTGTATCCTGAAGCAATGTTCCAATAATACACTGGTCACCTACTTCTTCTGTTCTAACATATACACCTTCACTCTTTTTACCTTCGAAATTTAAGACAACGTACACATCATCAATAAAATTATTGTGTCTATATTCATCAAGCCACTCCATGGCTCTTATCTGCCCATATTTGTCATTATCATATACTGATAATTTTGCAAGCTTAGCCACAAATTTCTCACTAGCTGCAGAATCACCATATCCTGCAAACACAAATTCCTGATTCTTGACAACATCAATTCCTACTGTAATCCTCTTATCATCCTCTACAGGTATGTATGAAATACGGCCTTCTTCTGCGTTAAATACGCAAGCCAAAACCTCTAACATAAGTCCTTTTTCGTGATCTATATAACCATATGTCAAAACGCTATTAGCGCCTTCAGCCTCCTGCTGTCCCGCTACAGCATTTCTAAACACTTCGCTCATATCAAATACACAGAAGTTTTTGTAAAGAGGTCTAAAACCATCAACAAGAAATTTCATATTATTTTCCCCCCCATTTCTAAACAAAAGACTTCTTTATTCAAGAAGTCTTTTAAAATATAAACTATATAATTATCATCAAATAAATACTAAACACCTACATTGAACATACTCATCAAAGAGTTGTTATATGTAGCTCCGCTGTTGTAGGTTCCAAGAGAGCTTACAGCGCTATCAATAGCCTGAGCCTTTGTGCTCACCTGTCCACCATATGAATAATCGCCCTTGAATAAAGATCTAATAGAATTAACGTCTGCTTTACCTAATGCTTCCTCATCGACAGAAAGTTTACCATCAGTTCCGACATTAACACCAACCTTTGAAAGTGCATTTGACATAGTTGATGTCAAACTCTTCATCCATTTTGCACTATTATCAACTGAAGTAGATGATACCTTTGAAGACTGCTCAATTACATTGTTATACTTTGTAGCAAAATCTTTAACTGCATCAGTAATCTTAGTTTTATCTGTATCAGCTGACCACATGCTATCTTCTGACAGTTTATTCGCAGAAGACTTCAAGCCATCAGCTTCTGCTTTCAGCTTAGTTAAACCAGTCTTATCAACAGATTCTGACAATTTATTGACACTACTTGTTGCCGAACTATTATCATCCATCTTAGAAAGCTTACTGTCTTTGTTGTAATAAGCCTTCATCAGTTTTCCATAACTGCCTGATTTAATCATAGAATAATCAGTCAGACTAAATCCGTACAAGCTATTGCTACCGCTACTGCTATTACTCATACTACTAATCAATGACGAAACATTGCTGAGATTTCTCATTAAGCTTTCCTCCTTTCAGATTCTAGTTAGATTTATTATATAACGCTTTAAACATCAATGTCAACTTTCACCACAATTCAACAAAACATATATGTGTCAGCTATAACAACTCAATTATATCATCCTTAACTTCTGCAAGATGTTTTGCTGTAATACCAAAATCCATCTCTTTATATGTCCACGCAGCTCTGGCAATTCCAGCATCCGCCAAAGCCTTGTGAATAGCCTTATACCATTCCACTGTACTCTTGGCATCAGCCTGATCGATTACTCCATATTCGCCGCAATATAAAGGCACGTCATATTTCTCTGCTACTTCAATTGCCTGCGCAAACATTCGCTTAAAATATGTGTCATCTATCATTGCATTTCCAAGACCTTCAAACTCACCATCAAAATCAGGGCCAAATATTTTCAAAGATGCTGCTCTCATTTCATCTGCAGGAAGTGGAAATACACAATCACATTCTGGTGTCATTTTTTCAACCCATCCTGCTTTCTGATGCGTAAACACAAATGGGCTATAACAATGGAATGTAAATACCATATTTTCATCCACAGGCTTATCCATAAGTGTCAATCCGTATATGCTATTGTTGTATATACCGCCAACAATAATTCTGGTGTCAGGGGCTATTTTTCTAATTGCAGGTACTGTCTTTGCTATAATTTCATTCCATGGTTTGGCAAATTCAGGCGAAGTTACTTCATTAAGCAATTCAAATACTATATTATCCTTATTGCCATAACGTCTGGATAATTCTTCCCATAGTTTGATAAAAATATTTTGTGTGTCCACATCACTAAAGAAACTACAGTAATTTTTATCATCAAACACAAACCCTTTTGCTTTATGAATATCAAGAACAATATTGAGATTATACTTCTCACACCAGCTTATTGCTCTGTCAACATGAGCAAAACCTGATTCAATGAAACTGCCATCTTCGTTCTGAATCACATTGTAATCAATAGGAAGACGCACATGGTCAAGTCCCCATGATGCGATTTCCTTAAAATCATCCTCAATAATATATTTAGTATAACGTTCCTCATTATAATTATTGCCACACTGAGAAAGCCATCCTCCTAAATCAATTCCCTTTTTGAACCCGCTAAATTCTCTCATTTTGTAATCTCCTTTTGCTAAAAAACCCCTTCTGCAATATTATACTGCCAAAGGGGTTTAACAACAAATCATTTATTATCTTTCTGCTCTCATAGGATTGTTAAGAAAATCCTCATACGACAAACGAATACCTTCCTCAAGTTCTGTCATATATTTCCAGCCAAGGTTCTCTGCCTTACTTACATCAAGCAATTTTCTTGGAGTACCATTAGGCTTGCTTGTATCCCACTTGATTTCACCTGTATATCCAACAACTTTGGCAACAAGTTCAGTAAGTTCCTTAATAGTAAGTTCTTTTCCTGTTCCAGCATTGACAGTCTCATCACCACTATAGTTGTTCATAAGGAACACGCACAGGTTAGCAAGATCATCAACATACAGAAATTCTCTAAGTGGTGAACCATCTCCCCAGCAGGTTACTTCCTCAAGTCCATCGACTTTAGCCTCATGAAATCTACGAATAAGTGCAGGTAGCACATGTGAATGAGTTGGATGATAGTTATCATTTGGTCCATAAAGGTTTGTTGGCATAACAGAAATATAATCTGTTCCATACTGCTTATTCAAGAATTCACAGTACTTTAAACCTGAAATTTTAGCCAAAGCATAAGCCTCGTTAGTCTTCTCAAGTTCACTTGTTAATAAACAATCCTCTTTCATTGGCTGTGGAGCCATACGAGGATAAATACATGATGAACCCAAAAACTCAAGTTTCTTGCATCCATTCATCCAGGCACTATGAATAACATTCATCTCAAGAATCATATTTTCATACATAAAGTCTGCCAGTGCTGACTGATTGGCAATGATTCCACCAACCTTAGCAGCCGCAAGGAAAACGTATTCAGGTTTTTCATCTTCAAAAAACTTTTCCACATCAGCCTGATTACACAAGTCTAATTCTTTATGAGTTCTTGTAACAATATTTGTATAGCCCTGCTTTTCCAGTTCTCTTACAATAGCAGATCCAACCATTCCACGATGGCCTGCTACATATATTTTTGCATTTTTCTCCATCATCTTGATAAAACTCCTATTTAACTACACCTTTTTCAAGGTACTCAGCCAAATTCATCTTTATCTGTTCTTCAGCTCTTTCAACTGCAACCTTTTCCATATCATGCTTTGTCATAAGCTCAACAAGCTGTTCAAAGCTTGTCTTTGTAGGATTCCATCCAAGTTCTGTCTTAGCCTTAGTAGGATCACCCCAAAGATTAACAACGTCTGTAGGTCTATAGAAATCAGGACTAACTTCAACAATAACTTCTCCAGTTGCTTTGTTGATACCCTTTTCATCCATTCCTTTTCCAGTCCATTCAACATCAATACCTGCATACTTAAAGGCAAGTGTTGCAAACTCACGAACTGAATGTTGTTCACCAGTTGCAATTACAAAGTCCTCTGGTTTGTCATTTTGCAAAATGAGCCACATACACTCAACATAGTCCTTGGCATAGCCCCAGTCTCTAAGTGAATCAAGATTGCCAAGATATAACTTATACTGCTTGCCCTGTGCTATACGAGCTGCAGCAAGTGTGATCTTTCTTGTAACAAATGTCTCACCACGACGCTCTGATTCATGATTAAATAAAATACCAGAACAGCAAAACATGTCATATGCTTCACGATACTCTTTAACAATCCAGAATCCATACTGCTTGGCAACAGCATATGGACTGTATGGATGGAATGGAGTTGTCTCACGCTGTGGAACCTCTTCAACCTTTCCATAAAGTTCTGAAGTTGATGCCTGATATATACGACATGTCTTCTCCAAACCGCATACTCTTACAGCCTCAAGCACACGAAGCACACCAGTTGCTACTACATCAGCTGTATATTCTGGTACATCAAATGAGACCTGTACATGTGACTGAGCAGCAAGGTTATATATTTCATCTGGTTTAATCTCTGAAATAAGCTTTACCAAAGAAATAGAATCTCCAAGATCACCAAACTTGAGATGAAAATGTGGTACTCCTTCAAGATGTGCAATTCTTTCTCTGAAGTCTACGGATGAACGACGAATCATACCATATACTTCGTAGCCTTTTTCCAACAAAAACTCTGCAAGATATGAACCATCCTGACCTGTTACACCTGTAATCAACGCTTTTTTCATTTAAATATCTCCTTTTATATTCAAGGTCCTAAATAACACCATATTTGTACATTTGATATTATTATATACTCCCATTTTATCTATGTTTATGTAAATAATTGACTTCTTTTTGTATTATATTGACTTTTATAATGATACATCAGAAAATAAGAATATCTTGTGCGCATCAAAAGGTAGTCATATGAATAATGACAAAACCCAAAGGAGTCGATATGAATACAGCTTTATTTCATGGTGAAATAGTCAATACTTCACGAATTATCTATACTGCTTCTGATTTTGCCAAGCAGACTCTCATACACATACAAGAAATAGGAACGCTTCAGGCAACAAAGCCACACACCAGCAGGCGTGAAAATCTGTCATCATATTTATTCTTTATGGTTACATCCGGAGCTGGCCAGTTAAGATACAATGAATCACTGTTCGAGCTAGGTGCAGGCGATTGTGTGTTTATCGATTGCAGACTTCCTTATTCTCATTCAACTTCTGATGATCTTTGGAGTATATCCTGGATTCATTTTGATGGTCCAACTGTTTCTTTAATATACCAGAAATATTTAGAAAGAGGTGGTATGCCCGTATTCAAAGGCGACAACCTGGATTCTTATGCAAACGTATTCCATGAATTATATAACACAGCATCTTCACAGTCATATATTCGAGATATGGAAATTAATACTAAGCTTTCCGCTCTTTTGTCTCTGCTTATGTCCGATTCATGGAATCCTGAAAAAGCACGTGTATGCAAAAAGCAGTCAACAATATCCGAAATAAGGCACTATTTAGACGAGAATTACAGTAAAAAAATAACGCTGGAAGATCTTTCACAGCGTTATTACATAAACAAATACTATATGACACGAATCTTTAAAGAGCAGTTTGGTATAAATATAATGGACTATCTGTTAAATGTCCGCATAACTGAGGCTAAAAATCTGCTCAGATTCACAAAGCTAAGCGCCGAAGAAGTAGGGAACCAATGCGGAATTGGTGACATATACTACTTCAGCCGCGTATTCAAAAAAATTGAAGGCATCACTATCAGAGAATATCGAAAGCAATGGATGTAGTATTACTCAACTACGCTATTCATTACCCAGCAATACATCAGCAAGTCTCTCAGCCCCTTTGCCATCAACCACCTGCTGCATTAGCTTACTGCGTGCTTCCCAGGTATCTTTAGACTTAAGCACATCAATTTCTCGTTCGATATTGCCCATACTATCATCAATCTTCTCTCTTACATCGCCAACCCATGGAATAATTCCTTTATCAGAAAATGTTTTAGCTCCATCCAACTGGTTATCCGCAAGCGTATAGACTACTGAAGGTATCCCGCAAGCACACATCTCATAACAGGTCGAGCCTCCTGCAGTTATAGCAACATCGCACAAATTCATATAGTACGACATATTATTAACATTACTGAGCAAATGCACATTTTCAAGCAAACCATATTTAGCATTAAGTGATTCTACGTTCACATTGAATTTCCCTAATATGCAATAATACTCATAAGATGCAAAATCGGCTCGTTTTGACATCATATCCAGTACATTACCAATTACATTGTATTTATCTGTACCACCCGAAGTAATGAGAATGTTTCTAAGTTCATGAAATTCTCTGCCTGAAATACCACCAAATTCATCTCTAAGAGGCGCATATTTCGTTCCAAGATATAATTCTTTGTAGTCATCCTTGCTATATCCAAGATTCTCACCATAAATGTTGTAATTAACTAGTCCATCAACAGGATATTTAAAAGCATTAACATCATCTATATAGTATATTTTGGTCCACTGCTTAATACTTCTTAAATAATTCTCACTGACATAATATGAATCTACTAATACTACTTCAGCCCTGGTATCTTCAATCACCTTCTTAAAGTTCTCTAATTCACCTTCCATATCATCCCACACAGAATTAAGACATATATTCTCAAAACCTCTGCTTAAGATAAAATCGTTCACTGAAGTATCAGCAGTAACAAATATTATATTTGCTCTATTTTTTAACTGTTCAGCTATAGACAGGCATCTCATGATATGCCCTGTACCAATCACCTGATTTCCATCTACTCTGAATATTATCGTCTTCATGATGTCCAAAACTTCCTTAATTCAACAATAATCTACGTCTTTAATACTATAAAAAAAGTGCGTATCTTTCAATACGCACTTTGTCTCTCTCATTTAATATAATTACTTATCAAGATGATCATATGGAACTATTGTCTTAATTGTACCATCTTCATTGTATTCGATTTCTGTGAACTTAACATTTCTTCTGTGGTTGATACCATTAGAAAGCTCGCAGTCATGATAGAACAAATACCACTTGCCATGATACTCAATAATTGAATGATGTGTTGTCCATCCAAGTACTGGCTCCATAAGACGTCCTCTGTATGTAAATGGTCCATCTGGAGTTTCACTTGTTGCATAGCAAAGGTAATGTGTTGTACCTGTTGAATATGATAAATAGTAAAGTCCATTGTACTTATGCATCCATGGGCCTTCGAAATAACGTCTTTCTTCATCTGTAGCCTTAAGTGGCTCGCCATTCTCATCTAAGATAACGAGATGTTTTGGCTCTGTCTTGAATGAAAGCATATCATCATTAAATTCTGCAAACATAGGTCCAACTGCATCACGATTGAAATCATAATTTCCATCTAACTCTCCACCATTTGGATCAAATTCGCCTGAATTCCACTTTTCAAGCTGTCCGCCCCAAAGACCACCATAATAGCAGTATGCTCTGTCATCATCATCAACAAGAACTGCTGGGTCAATTGAAAAGCTTCCTTCAATATAATTTGGTTCTGCCTTAAATGGTCCTACTGGACTGTCACTTACAGCAACACCAAGTCTGAAAATTCCGTCTTTATCTCTTGCAGGGAAAATAAGATAATATTTTCCATTCTTATATGCTGCATCAGGAGCCCACATCTGCTTACTCACCCATGGAACATCCTTCATATGAAGAGCTTCACCATTGTCTATACAAGGTGTTTCTTCATCAACATTGTCCATGGAAAGAATGTGATAATCCTCCATCTGGTACTCATCGCCATCATCATTATCTTCGCCGTCATGTTCAAGATCATGTGATGGATATACATAAATCTTATCGTTAAATACGTGTGCTGATGGATCAGCTGTAAAAATATGTGACACTAAAGGTGTTCTCTGTTTCATATAGTAACCTCCGCCTTAATTATCCAAGGGAATTAATTTTCCTCTCAGTACAAGAATTATAGCATACGTGCACGTGCAAAACAATTGTATACAACAAAAATATGTTTCCAAAAATACGTATACTAATTGCAAAAATATACACTATTTAAAGCAGGCTTTAATCGCTTCTATAACCACATCCTGTTGCTCTGGAGTCATCTTATTATCAGATGGCAGGCATAAACCTCTTGCGAAAATATCTGCGCCTGCATCTGTTGCTTCTCCTGCTATGTAAGCATTAGTCATCGCACGTCCATTACCACGCTTTGTTACAAAACCATTGAGTCTGTATATAGGCTGCATATGCATTGGTTTCCATATAGGACGTCCTTCTGCATTGACATAGCTGATAGCCTCAAGAATTTCTGTAGGACACGATTTACCTGGTTCACTGATATATAATACTTCATTGTCAGAACGAACCTGCTTGCACATAGCTTCTTTATCAACCATAATGCAGCTTAACCAAAAGTTTGGTTCACTGTTTGCTTCGTCATATGGATTCATAGTTACAGGCAGGCCCTTAAGTCCTTCCTTATATCTCATATAGATAGCCTTCTTTTGAGCAATATGCTCATCAAGATATGGAAGCTGTCCTCTTACAACACCTGCAATAACATTGGACATACGATAATTGTATCCAAGTTCCTCATGCTGATACCAAGGCGCATTCTCTCTTGCCTGGGTAGACCATTTTCTAACCTTATTGGCCGCTTCTTCACTATCTGTAAGGAGCATTCCACCAGATGAACCTGTAATAATCTTATTACCATTGAAACTGATAACACTGTGTGTACCAAAAGTTCCTGTCTGTGCACCTTTATAAGATGCTCCACATGATTCTGCAGCATCTTCTATAAGCAGTGCTCCATGCTTGGCACAGATTGACTTAATCTCATCTATTTTGGCAGGTGTTCCATAAAGATGTACAAGCATTACAAGCTTAACATCAGGGTATATCTCAAATGCCTTTTCCAAAGCCTCTGTATCCATATTCCAGGTATCATACTCTGTATCAATAAAGACTGGTGTGCCGCCTTCATAACAAATTGGATTAACTGTTGCATCAAAGGTCATGTCTGAGCAGAATACCTGTTTTCCTTCCAAAGTTCCATGGCCCACTGCATTCTGTCCATACAACTGGTTACCTGCAAGCTTAACTGCCATATGTAAAGCTGCTGTACCTGCACTAAGGCCTACTGCATACTTACATCCAAGCTTTTCACATACCATTCTTTCAACTTCATCAATATTCTTACCAACTGTAGTCATCCAGTTAGTATCATATGCTTCCTGGATATACTTCATCTCCTCGCCATGCATGGTTGCTGTAGACAAAAATACCTTTTTATCAAGTTTTTTTAGATTTGAATTATCAAATGCCATAACATTCCTCACTGCTAATGCTTTATTTCTTTGCTTTACGAAGCAAAAATTTTCTAGCGACTGCCATACCTGCCTTATAAGGCCAAGGTCTAAGTGCTTTATCTGCCTCTTTGAGTTTTTCTCTAATTGCTATATGCTGTGGACAGTGCTGCTCACATTTTCCACACTCTATACACTGAGATGCAAAACAAGGTTCTTCCCTGATTGCCATGTTCTGGGCAAAATTGAATCTTGCACTTGTTTTATCTTCAATATACATCAAATTATAATAATGGAACGTACCAGGGATATCAACTCCCTTTGGACATGGCATGCAGTATCTGCATCCCGTACAGCCTACCTTTTCACGCTCCTTTATAATATTTCTAACCCCTTCAATAATTTCTCTGTCTATATCATCAAAATGTCCCGGCTCTGCGTCGCTTGCTATGCGCACATTTTCTTCCAGCATTTCCATAGAATTCATACCTGAAAGAACACAGGTTACACCTGGCTGATCCCAAAGCCATCTTAATCCCAGCTCTGCAGCAGAGTAATCACGTCCCTTATCTTTAATAAGTTTCTTTGCCTTGTCAGGAATATTTACAAGCTTACCACCTCTTAATGGTTCCATGATAATAACCGGTATTCCTTTTGCTGCAGCAGCCTCAAGGCCTCTTCTTCCCGCCTGAGAATGCTCATCAAAATAGTTGTACTGAATCTGGCAAAAATCCCAGTCATAAGCGTCAAGAATCTTAAGAAACATCTCAGTATCACCATGATACGAGAAACCAATATTCTTTATGCTTCCATCTGCTTTTCTATCAATAATCCACTGCTCGATTCCAAGGCCTTTGAGTTTTTCCCACTCCGCAATGTCTGTAAACATATGCATGAGATAGTAATCTATATAATCTGTCTGAAGTCTCTTAAGTTCTTCCACAAATGTCTTGTTTATGGCATCCATGGTACGCATAAGATACTGTGGAAGTTTTGTGGCTATATACATCTTCTCACGTATATTATTCTTGGAAATAATCTTTCCCAGTGTCTCCTCGATTCCCGGATACACATAGGCTGTATCGTAGTAATTAATTCCCATCTCAAGACCGGCAAGCACTTCCTTTTCGGCCTTTTCAAAATCAACTGCTCCACCCTTTTTTGTAAATCTCATGCAGCCATATCCTAACTGTGATATTGCTGTCCCATTTTTGTCATTTCTATACTTCATATTTCACCTTTGTGTAATTACTCTGATATCACTTTTTTCTTTTTACTAAATCTTACACCGTCTTTATCAGCCACTGTCACACCAATCAATGCCATCACAAAACATGCAATTGGCATAAGCCAGTTGAATACAGCCCATGGAGCGTATGAAATAGCTGAAATACCAAGTGTACTTGTTATAAACACTCCACAGGTATTCCATGGAATAAGTGCCGATGTTACTGTACCTGAACTTTCAAGAGCATTTGAAAGTGTTGTTGGATGTAAGTCCATTTTCTTATATTCTTCCGAATACATTCTTCCTGGAACTACAATGGAAATATACTGTTCAGGCATTACAGCATTGGAAACTATACTGGTTACCTCTGTTAGTCCAACAAGACCTGCTGGTTTTTTAATAAATGTCTTTAGTTTTTCTACAATTACTTCCAACTGATGTGTTTCTTCCATAATTCCACCAAACATCATGGCAATAATTGTCATGGAAATAGAGAATGTCATATTCATCAGTCCACCAGAATTAAGTAGCCTGTCGATTTCATAAATTCCTGTGTCACATGAGAATCCATTCATTCCACATTCAAATAACGAACCAAGAGTACAGTTATCCTGGAATATAACACCTACCAGACCACCAACCAGAATACCAAGCGTTATACCTGGAATTGCCGGTACCTTAAGTGCTACTGCAACAATAACAATAATAGGTGGCAAAAGCAAAAGCGGATTAATATTAAACATATCATTAAGCGCATCCTCAAGTGCTATTACAGTACTAACATCCGCTTCTCCTCCACTGTACTGAACTACACCAAGTATTCCAAAAAATACAAGCGAAATACCATATACAATCGCTGTTGGAAGTACCATAAATTTAATATGGCTCATAATATCTGTTCCAGACATAGCTGGAGCAAGATTTGTTGTATCTGACAGCGGAGACATCTTATCTCCAAAATATGAACCTGAAATAATAGCACCTGCTGTCATTGCAGGATTCATGCCCAAACCAAATCCAATTCCCATAAGTGCAACACCCATAGTACCCATAGTTCCCCAGGAAGTACCAGTTGCTAAGGCTGTAATAGAACATATCAGTACAGTCGCAACAAAGAAAATAGAAGGTTTTAGAATCTGTAATCCATAATAAATCATTGCCGGAACTACACCTGCATCAAGCCATACACCTATAAGTACGCCGATTATTACAAGAATCATGATTGACTGCATTGCTTTACTAATACCAACAATCATAAACTTCTCAACATCTTCCCACTTATAGCCAAGAAGCATTGCCAGTCCTGCTGCTCCCAATACTCCAATAAGCATTGGTACATGTGGATCAACTCCAAACACAATAATTCCTACTGCCAATGCTGCGATCAATAGTGCTAATACTATCAATGCTTCCCACACTTTAGGCATACGAGGTGTCTTCTCAATTTTGTTGCTCATTACATTTCTCCGTTCATTTAGAATTTTCCAATCATCACTTAATACAATACCATATTTTTCACCCCAAATTACTATTTACTGCAAAATGCAACATGGAAGTTTGCATCTATATCAGGTAATGGTAATCTGTATTTTTCTGCCAGCTTAGGTCCACATGCATTTGACCCCACACCTGCCATCATATAATCTACACAAATAACGTTATATTCAGACTCTTCTAACTCATAATTGTGTTTCTTTGAAGCAAGTTCCTCCTGCGTATACTTTGACGCATTAAATGAAAATCCATTTTCATTACTAAACTCAATAAACACTTCCCCGTCAGACACGCTCATACGTTTACATCCAAAATGAGAAGAATTCTCCTGTGGTCTCACATAATCTTCATGCATATCTGAAACTTTTGCTTCAAAGTTGCCTATATAACTAGCCTGATGTTTATCTATATAACTTTCAAATGGACCATAGCCATAATAACTTACATCTTCAAAAGTTTTATCTACAAAGAGTCTTATACCAAATCTAGGAAGAAGTAACACTTTCTCACTGATATTTGCCTCAGTATGTATATCAAGTCCTGCTGCATTTATTGTATAAGTAACCTTCATCTTTGCTACAGGCTGATGGATACTCCATCCTATTGACATTTCCTGAGTAATAATAGCTGCATTTGCTTCCTGTATTACTTTTACTTCATACCCCTTAGTAATCCAGTCATTTATATGTGCCCTATACCAGTCTTCTTTCATCACATCGTTATCAACCGGAGCCCTAAAAAGATTGAATTGCAATGGTTTTTGTAATATTTCTTTGTCTTTTACTTTTATAGAATCAAAAGCACAGATTCGCTTGTTGTAATGGTATTTTACATTTTCACACGAGATAGTAATAGCCAACGTTTCTTCCAGGCATGTTACTGGAGAACCTGAATCCGATTCTGACTTTACATTATTATGTGCAATAACATCGTCACCCTCATTAACAGGCAACTGATCAAAGCACACCTCATATCCTGTATCGCAATATGGTCGTTTTGTTTTTGTTCTAAAAATAAATCTTATATAAGTCTCTTTATTACAGTATTCCTCAATTTCAGGAATTGTAATCACAGTATTCCCTAAAGGCTCAATACTAAAATCCAATGTAGAACCCTGAATCAGGACTCCGTCATAAGAGATTTCATAAAACATTTCCAAATAATCGCCAGGATTTGTATGCTCAAGCATATTTGTAAGTATAAACTCGTTGCTTTTTTCACCCTTACTGACTCTTATTGGTCTATATACCTGTTTAGCCTCCAAAAGACCTGTATGTGGTGTTCTGTCTGGATAAGTAAGTGCATCCATACAGAAGTTTCCATCGTTATGACGTTCTCCAAAATCACCGCCGTATCCGTATTTTATTCTTCCATCCTCTGTTATACCCTGGATAACACTATGGTCACTCCACTCCCAGATAAATCCACCACAGAATCTTTCTGATGAATGAAATGCCTGGTGATAGTCTTCCAAATCACCTGGTCCATTACCCATGGCATGGCAGTATTCGCAAAGAACAAAAGGACGCTTTTCGTTCTCATTTTCAAGAAACTTTTGCATATCTTCTGGTGATGTATACATCTCAGATACAACATCAAAGACTTCATCTGATGTTTCATCAAGCTTATGTGTACTCTCATAATGAAGAATTCTGGTATTATCAAGTTTCTTTACCAGTTTCCCTGCTTCAACCATATTTTGACCAAGACCAGTCTCATTGCCAAGAGACCAGAATACAATACAAGGCCTGTTAATATCTCTTGTTACAAGAGCTTCTGTTCTGTCTAAAATTGCAGTTTTAAACTGAGGGTCTGATGCAAGTAAAGAAATTCCGCCATATCCTCCTGGCTTAGTCCATTTAAAATCTATGTAAACATCGATACAGCCATGAGCCTCAATGTCACCCTCGTCTATAACATAAAATCCCAGCCCATCGCACAACTGATAAAACAGCGGTGAATCTGGATAATGTGATGTTCTTATACCATTGATATTGTGCTGTTTCATAAGCACAAGGTCTTTTCTCATCTGCTCAACTGTACAGTAATAGCCTGTATCAGGATAGCTGTCATGTCTGTTTACACCCCTGAACTTAACAGGCGTGTTATTAATCTTAAGAACGCCCTGGTCTATTTTAACTTCACGAATGCCAATCTTTTCGCCAATAACTTCCTGCCCTGCCTCAATTGTCAGGTTATAAAGATATGGTTCTTCTGCCGACCATAAAATAGGATTTGCCAGCTCGATTGTATAAATTTCGCCTGCCTTGATGTTGGCTGTGGCGAGTTCCTTACCAGTTATTGCTGGCTCGTTGTTTCCTGTTTTGGCAGACTCCTGATTAGTCGCCTCGCAAAGTGTTATGTGACAGTCTGTGCCCTTTGCCTCATAAGTTATTGTTGCAGACTTGCTTGCCCAATCAATTTTAGTATTTATCCTGTATGACTGTATTCTCTCCTTAGGTCTGCTAAGAACATACACGTCTCTAAAGATTCCCGAAAGTCGTATCTTATCCTGATCCTCAAGATATGTTCCATCGCACCATTTGAGTACAACTACCGTAATCGTATTATTTCCTTCATGAAGATATGGTGTAATATTGAATTCCGATGTGGCATGGGATATTTGAGAATAACCTACGAATTTGTCATTTACAAACAAATAATGACAGCTGTCCACACCTTCAAATACAAGAATCTTATCTTCACCATTATTCTTGTATACGTACTCCCTGCTATACACTCCCACAGGGTTTTCATCCGGAACATAAGGCGGGTCAAACACAATTGGATAGGCAACATTGGTATACTGCGGAATATCATATCCATGCATCTGCCAGTTTGAAGGCACTGGAATAGTCCTGTCATATTCCATATCAAGAAAATCATCTTCTAAATCAATTACACTGTCATAATATTTGAATTTCCAGTCGCCATTAAGCAACTCTAATTTAGACGACATCGTTCTGTATGCGAAAGGATTCTCTCCCTTCGCAAACGGAACATAGTAATTTCGTCTTTCCAGAGTTCCTATGTGTAACTGCTCTGTATTTTCATGATATACTAATTTGCTTTTTGGACTTCCTGCTTTGGATATATCCATCATATTCATAGTTTGTTCTCCACCCGCAATACTTTCTTAACCCACTATTCTTCTCTTACTTAATCAGTTCTAACAACTGTTCCTTTGGAACAAAGCCAATAGACTTGTTAGCTATTTCGCCTGCTTTGAATAAAAGTACGGTAGGAATGCTCTGAACCCGATATTTAATCGCAAGGTCTGTTTCTTCATCCACGTTGATTTTACATACTTTAATTTCAGGATGCTCATTTGCAATATCTGAAATTACCGGACCCAGCATCTTGCATGGGCCACACCATGAAGCCCAAAAGTCAACAAGCACAGGCTTATCTGAGTTCAACACTTCTTCTTCAAAATTTTTACTTGTTACAATTACTTCTGCCATATGTAAAACCTCCTTAATTATTCAAAGTTTTATATTAGAATTCACCCTTTTGGGGGCAGTGTCCTTAATCCATATTAACTTAATCATTCTTTTTCTTAGGCATGCAGTATACCTTTTTTGCGGTTTATATATCATTTTCTCGCTTTTAAACCTTAAAGAATATTACTCAGATCCACAATTGCGAAAAGTGACTTAGAATTTAACAACCTTTGGGGCGTCTGTGAATGATGAGAATGTTGCTGTTGCATCTTCAAAGTACAATACTTCTGTGTTGTCATCAGCTGCTGAATACATAGCCTTAAGGTGAGGATAATTGTCAAGCATATGCTCCTTAGCTTCAAGTCTATCATCACGAATCAACTTACCTGCTATACGTACCCATGTTCCATCAGCAAAGGCACACACTTCAACCTTAGCATTGGCCTGAATCTGCTTTGAAACTTCCTTAACTTTTCCAGTCTGAATATAGAGCTTGCCATCGAAAATATCAATTGTTCCAAATGGACGTACTCTTGGCTGATCACCCTCTACTGTTGCTAAATAATAAGTTCCACATTTCTTTAAAAAATCGTATACTTCCTGCATTTTTTATTCCTCCTTCTTCACACCTGCTTTTTTTATTTATTATAACATAAAACATCTTCTAAATGACGGGGCTTTGGTTTATCTTTCCACCTTAACCTGACATATTTCCATAGCCTTGAGTGCATTGTCATCAATCAATAATTTCTGCATACGAATTCCCTACTTTCTAATAAATTCAACCCCAAGCTTTCTGAGTCCTTATATCTAAAAATATTACTAAAGGTCCAACTCAAGGAGTATTGGTGTATGATCCTGTCTTTCTCCTGAATCTAACATTTCTGACTTTATGACCGTGTTTGCAATTCTTTCACTTGCGAGGAAATAATCAATTCTCCAGCCCGAATTATTAATCTTACTTGTCTTTATTCGCTGAGCCCACCATGAATAAACAGCTTTGACATCACCATTCACATATCTGAATGTGTCTACAAATCCTTTAGACAACAAGTTAGTAAAGCCTGCTCTTTCTTCATCAGTGAAGCCTGCTGAAAAATGATTTGAATCTGGATTAGCCAAATCTATTTCCTTGTGCGCAACATTAAAATCACCACATGCGATAACAGGCTTACTCTTATCTAATTCACTTAAATAATCCGCATATTGAACATCCCATTTTTGTCTATCCAAAAGACGCTTGAGTCCATCTCCTGCGTTTGGTGTATATACATTAACAAAATAAAAATCATCTAATTCTAAGGCTATAATTCGTCCCTCCAAATCCATGGTATCTGGTGCACCGATTTGTGGTCTTAATACATTGGCCTTTATGTCTTTTTTGTATAAAATCATAGTACCTGCATAGCTTTTCTTAGCTGGTGGCATAGAACTTACATATTCATAGTTATAACCAGGGAAATATTTCTCTAATGCCTCCTTAATTTTATCTGGCATCCCGGTATTAGGTAACTTGGTTTCCTGTATTGCTATCAAATCTGCATCCTGTTCATTGATCGTATCAATAACCATCCTGGACAGTTTCGCTCTATCAGAATCTGATGTAAGTGCAGCATTTAAAGAATCTATATTCCAAGATATTAATTTCATATTCTAGCCATCTCCTATTTTTCTACATTATTTCTATTTCGTCATTCCTTTATCAGCGCCGCCCTTGGCCCCTTATATCTGACACTTTCTGTTGCAATTTGTGAAGCGAATTTTAATGCATCTTCAAATACCAGTTTCTTTTCATAGTAAGCAAAACAAAATGCTCCATGAAATATATCCCCTGCCGCAAGGCTGTCTATGCATTCGATCTGTTCTACTTCAATCTCTGAATTAAGCGTTTTTATGGACTTCTCCCCTCGCGTAATAGCCTTATGGATAATATTAGGATAATCCATTTGAAAAATGTCATTGTCATTTTCATCCTTGAAGTTTTCGGATGAGATTACTATGGTTGCTTTACTAAGATACTTCTCAATATTTGCTTTATAACTTCCTGCATCGAGAACAATTTCACATTTAAAGCCATCTAAAAGTGGCAATGAAATATCCTGCTGATTGCAGTCAAACAAAGCAAAATCATATTCGGATGTATCGATGCATTCCAAATCCAAATTGTTGTACACGCTTTGGCCACTAAAGATTGTTCGATTTCCTGCCTTAGAAACACATATAGTCGATATACCGGGCATCTTGTTATCATGGGAAAGATTAATCACTTTCACACCATACTCTTCAAGTTCCTTAAGTATAATATCCGTTTCAGGACTGTTTCCTATAGCAGTTATAAGTGTTGCTTCACCGCCAAGCAATGCATAAGTTATTGCAGCATTGGCCGCTGGTCCACCGATATATCTGTCATACTCTTTCGTTTTACATTTGTTATTTTCTTCAGGCAATTTGTCAATGTAATATACGTAATCAATTCCCGTTAATCCGACAAATGCTGCTTTCATTTTATTACTCATTCCATTTACCCAGCGAGCCATGAAAATAGTATGTGACTCACTTATTATATTTTAACATCTTTTTATAGGATAAATCTATCGCAAATGCGCCAAGTGGCGCAGTTAACACAATTGCAAGGACTGCTACTGTAAGCACCACATCTCCACATGTAAAACCTAATGCAAGAGGAATACCACCAATAGCCGCCTGAACTGTTGCTTTTGGTGTATATGCCATCATGGCAAATATTCTTTCTTTTTTGCCGATACTTGTTCCTAGCATGCAAACAAAAACGCCAAGCATTCTAAATACTAATGCCCCAACAATTACAACAAGTGCTTTAATCCCAACTTTACCAAGATATCCAATATTTACAGTTGCCCCGACAAGCACAAACAAAAACACCTCAGCTGCAACCCACATCTTCCCATATTTTGCAGACAACCTTTTTGCAATCTCTTCATTCTTTCTCTTTAATCCAATTCCAATAAACATGATAGCAATTAATGCAGAAAAAGTGATAGCTGTAGTTAATTTATCTTCAATTACAACAAGTAGCATTGAAATACAGAGAACAATTAAAACTTTTGATGTATCTCGAATGTGCACATATTCAAAGTAATATGCCGCCCCTAAGCCTATCAGTAAGCCAGCCACAATCCCCAGTATTATTGATATAGGAATATTTACAAAGCTGATTAACGACGCTCCTTCTCCTTGCATCATGCCAACAAAGGTTGAAAATAAGACTATTACATATACGTCATCTACCGATGCACCAGCCAAAATAAGCTGCGGAATTCCTTCGTTCACACCATATCCTTCGTCCATAAGTTTTACCATTCTTGGAACAACCACAGCTGGCGAAACTGCCGCCAAAACCGCCCCCATAATTGCTGCCTCCAGAACAGATAATCCCATAAGTTTCGGTGCAATCAAAATCATACCAGCAAACTCAAAAGTTGCTGGGACAAAACACATGAGAAATGCAGGTCTCCCTATTTTCTTTAGTCCTGACAAATCCAGCCCCAGACCTGCTCTTGTCAGAATTATGACAAGAGCAATCTTTCTTAGTTCTACCGATATTTCAAGAATGCTGCTATCCAATACATTTAACGCATATGGCCCCAGGACGACACCTGTAATTAGCATTCCTAGTAAACCAGGAAGTTTGAATTTCTTGCATATTCCCCCCATAGACATGCCTATAATTAAAATCAATGCAATACTCAATAACATAAAACACCTCCAACAACATAAAAAAGCTGACACCATCTGCGCTGTTTTCGCAGAAGTCATCAGCTTTAAAAAGCGGTTTTAGTAACATACATTACCAAGGGAGAACCTCATTCCCTTAATTACTAGAAGAATCATAGCATATTTCCAAGAAAAAAGAAACCAATTTCGAATCAGCTTTCCAGTTCCTTTACAATTATCTCCAAATCTTCAACATTAAAAAAGTTAACTTTTCCTTCATCAACCTTTTTTCTGCACTTTTCTAATATTTCATCATAAGACTCGGACTTACATCTTGTTTTTGCCTCATAAAACGCGTCCACATCATTCTTACCATTACTCTTATTACTAGCTAACGCAATCACTATAAGAACCCCTGCTACAGATCCTAAAATAACAAATGCGTATATAATTAATTGAAAAATCATGTTATTTAACTTTTTCCTTTAATTCATTAACAATGACCTGCAAGTCATCTATACTCAAATATGCAACCTCACCATCTTGCACTCTTTCCCGGCAGGCACTTAAGAATTCCGCACGCGCTTCTCTTCTGTATGCGTCCTTAACTGTACTAAATCTGCCATCGTCCTTTTGTTTCTTTCGTGTAACGACAGTATATATGTACATAAACACAAGTGACAGAATATATATAACCAAATATCCTAAAAATCCTAGTTGCATGAAAATCTCCTTGTACTGATCACTTTTCTATTTCTCACTTAATAATTCCTTATAAAATGCAATTGCGTTCGCCATATCTTTATCATCCGGATGTCCTTTACTAGTTCCACCAACCAGCTTAAATGGTCCAAATGTATTATATCCGTGACATGAATACTTACCTACAACCTCAGCATTCTTACCAGCAATTGCATCCATGAATGATTTTGAAAAATCCTTATTCATAGCACTGGTGGTTAGTAAAAATATTTTCTTATTCTGTGGCAAATTTGTACTCGCAAAACTAATAATAGACTGATGCAGATTAAAACCATATATACCTGATGCAAATCCAATTAAATCATATTCGGCAAGATTAGCCATTTCAACCTGTGCTGCATCTATAAGGTCAACCTCATATTCCCTGGCAATTGCATCTACCACTTTCTTTGTATTCCCATGATGTATTGATACATATATGATTGCTGTCTTCATAACCATTCTCCATTATCCTGTTTTATTATACAAAAGGATTATAAAATCTGCTTCCATTAAGATAGTTTAGTACAAATGCCAGAACCACAAGCAACACGCATACAACAATACTTATTATATCCGCCACCTTAAATGGTCGTCCCATATACCAGCTTCTTTTCTTATTCTTGCCAAATCCACGAAGTTCCATCGCATTGGCAATTACCTCAACCCTGTCCATACTGGACAATATAAGTGGAATGAGAATCGCACTTACGCCTTTAAGTCGGCTAATCAATCCTGCCTTTTTGCTCATTTCAATACCACGTGCCTGCTGAGCCTGTGATATCTCATGAAATTCTCGCTGAATATCAGGGATATATCTAAGCGCCAGTGCTACTGAATATGCAATTGAATATTTCACCCCAAGCTTATTAAGCGATGCTGCAAATTCACTTGGATTAGTTGTACATACAAACAACAATACAATAGGAATTGTTGCCAGATATTTAAGCAGATAATTCAAATGATAAAACAACTGCTCTGCGGTAGGAGCATATCTGCCAGACAGCCCAAACAAATAATGACAGCTTCCATATATTTCCACACCGTGCTGTGGTGAAAATACGTATACCAAAACACTATTCATAACTAAGAACACCGCTGTAAATCCCAGCATAAATGAAACATCCTTTATACGAATCTTAGATATACGTAAAAGCACAAAACTAAATACTGCTAAAACTGCCAACATTCTTGTATCATAAGTTGACATTGCTGCAAAACTCCAAAGCAGCAAACATAGGAATTTGGTTGCTCCTGTCAGTCTGTGAACAGGTGATGGCCTGTCAATGTAATTAAACAAATTATTCATGACGCACCACCCTTCTTTCATAATCTATAAAGCACTGTACGAATTCAGAAGGTTCTATACCACATTCCAACGCAAGGAAATAAAGGGAAGTCTCCTTAAGATTCGCCGCCTTAATAATATCAAGATTAGTAAGAATATTTGCACCCGCATCATCTGCAATGATTTCACCGCCTGAAAATACAACACTTCGAGTTGCATATTCTAACATCAGATGCATATCGTGGGTAATCATCACAACAGTGATTCCCAATTCATTGAGTTCCTTAAGAAATTCACATATAGCTGTATAATGCCTGTAATCCTGACCGGCTGTAGGCTCATCAAGAATAATCATCTTAGGATCAAGTGCAAGTATTGATGCAATAGTAACTCGCTTCTTCTGACCAAAACTTAACGCGGATACAGGCCAGTTTCTAAACTGCCATAAACCACACACCTTAAGCGCTCTTTCTATGTGCTCCTTGGCATCTTCGTCAGACACACCTCTTGCTTTGAGTCCAAGTCCAACCTCTTCCATAATCATGACCTTACTAATCATCTGATTAGGATTCTGCATTACATAGCCAATTGAATCTGCTCTTTCTTTTATCGATTTATTACTGAGGTCAACCTCTTCAAATCTTATGGTTCCGCTCTGCTGAGTTTCAAAACCACAGACAACCTTAGAAAAAGTTGTTTTTCCAGCTCCGTTGGTTCCAACAATAGCTAACATCTCTCCTTTGTTCACATTAAGCGAAACACCCTTTAATGCCTTATGTCCATTGTCATAAGCAAACTCTATGTCATTTGCACTAAGCAAAACCTCTTTAGCTTTAGCCGGTTGATTCATAGGCTGGCTTTTAAACCAATCTCTAACCTTCTTCCTGTCCTCATCAGATAATATTAATGTATCCCTGTTAGCAGGTCTCATACCTGGTTCAATCTTTATTCCAGCATATTTAAGAGCAGTTATATAAAGTGGTTCTCTTATACCATTGTCTTCCAACCAGTTGCCACTAAGCAATTCATCTGGTGTCATATCTGCAAGAATATGCCCCTCTCCCATAAGCACAATTCTATCCACCATGCGATGAAGAACATCCTCAAGCCTGTGCTCAATTATAACAACCGCTGCTCCAGTATTCTTTTGCATTTCATCAATTAATTCTATAGCCTGTTTACCTGTAGCTGGATCAAGATTTGCCAATGGCTCATCAAATATCAACAGATCAACATCATCCACCATAACTCCACCAAGCGCAACACGCTGTTTCTGTCCTCCTGACAAATCACCTGGCGCATGAGAAAGAAAATCCTTTATGTTAACTAATTTTGCTACCTTGGCAACCCTGTCATGTAATTCAGGCTCCTGAATACAATCATTTTCTAATGCAAATGCAATATCCTCAGCCACTGTAAGTCCTACAAACTGACTATCTGAATCCTGCAATACAGTTCCAACTGTTTTGGAAATCTCAAAGAGGCTCATTTGCCCTGACTCTTTTCCATTAATTGTCAAACTGCCTGTCATTTCACCCTTATATGAAAATGGAATCAAACCGTTAATACAGTGTATGAGGGTTGACTTACCGCATCCGGATGGACCTGCAATAAGTACCTTTTCGCCTTTATCTATTGTAAGGTTAATATCATACAGAGTCGACTTCGACTGTGCATGATATTGAAATCCGAAATTTTCAAATTTAATAATTGTGTTATTCATAGTTGGTCTCCATTCCGCTTTACAAAATTATGAGAACAATCCCGTAATTAAGAAATAAAGCGGCAGCTGTTCGCTGCCGCCTCAAGAAAAAATCTTATTCTTCTTCCTTTAAGCTTCCCTTCTTAGGAATAGCCTTAGCATATGCAAAGCAAAGAAGTGTACCAACAATTGCTGTTGCAACTGCATTAACGCATGCACTTACAAGGCCCTGAACAAATACCTTGTTAGCTGGCTCCTGATAAATAAGAATATCAAGAATTGGAGCAACAACAACCCATGCAAAAAGATGTCCAACAACCTGGCTAAAGTTGAACTGGAAGATACCCTTCTTATCGAATTCACCTTCGTCAACCTTAATCTTGCTTGTAACAGCACCTACAAAGCATCCATATACAGCAGAAGCAATAACCCAGCTCCACCATACTCCCCATCCATAACTAAAGTCGATGAAGAAATGTCCAATTAAACCTGCAAGTAAACCTGCGATTGGTCCAAATACTGTTGCGATAAATGCAAGCACACCATACTGAAGAGTGATGTTTGTATTTGGAATACCACTTGGAATAGCTACAAATCTTCCTAATACGAAGAACAATGCAGCACCAATACCTGTAGCAACGATTGTTTTAACAGAAAACTTTTTCATATAATCCTGCCTTTCTAAAAACCTATTCATTATCTACTACATTTTGTAGACAAAAGTATTATAAATCACAACATATCAAATAACAAGAAAAAATATCTTCATTTGAAGTTTCATTTTTAAAAAGAAATAGCCCTATTTCAGGAACTGGGCAGCAAGATTAACAAGCTGCTCTTTAGCCTTGTCCTTATCTCCTTTTACAAACGAATTAATCACATCTCCCATTTGCTCCTCGTTTGTCTTCTTTTTCTTCTTAACAGTAGAGGCATTAGATGCTGTTCCTGTTTTGCCAGTACCCGTATTAGATGCAATTGTCTTAAAGGAAGTATAAACCTTTGCATCCTTTGCAATCTTGCTTGGAAGCTTGCTCTTATCCGCAGTAACAACAAACACATCATGTTTTGCACCAGCATGATAACCAATAAGATATGATACATACATCCATACTTCAGATGTTGCACCTACTTCATAAAAATCAACAGTTGCATTCCATTCTTCCATTGCCGTTTGCATCTTAGCACTTACTGTTTTCTTTCCCTTAACATATAAAAACACAATATGATCTGTTTTATTTAATTTTTCTGCACCTGAAAAATCAAGTTTTGATGCCTCAGATAATGACACTAAAACGTATTTCATTTATTCTCCCTCCAAACCTTATAACCAGTCGTAATCTCCGCCAGTAAGGGCAAGCGATAAAAGTCCATCCATCTTTTCTACCTCTTCTTCACCCTCTATTACTTGTAAAAGCCTTGCTGCCTCTACTACCTTTGGCATTTCCTCGTCAGGTCCTATTTCCATATC
>JAZQOC010000132.1:0-3316 GCA_045627645.1 Lachnospiraceae bacterium | reverse complement strand
ATGCGTATTATTGTATACATGTATAAAATGTTTGTCAACAACTTTTTTAATTACTTTTATAAGCTTTGTGACAATTCATATATATTTTCAAGAATAGACTTACATAGACCCATTTCCTCAACAGTCGATTCAGATGTTTTTAATCCTTCTGATGAAGATGCTGCGACCTCTTCGCTTGTTGCAGACAGTTGCATAATGTTATCAGATATTATAGAAGTTGATTCTATAATATCCTTCATAACATTCTCCGTATTAGAAATACTATCTGTCAATTTCTCTACACCATTTTTAATCTCAATAAATGTAGCCTGTGTTTCTTCAATATATTGATTCTGCTTATTAACTGAATCAACAGAATTCTGAATTGACTCACCAGCTCTTTTAGTATCTTCATTTAATTCTGAGATGATACTTGTGATACTTGTCGATGCTGATTTTGTCTGATCAGACAACTGTCTTATCTGTTCCGCAACAACTGCAAAACCACGTCCAGCCTCGCCTGCTCTCGCCGCTTCGATTGACGCATTTAATGCCAGCAGATTTGTCTGATTTGAAATCTCAATAATATCATCAATAAAATTCTCAACCTTTTCAACCTTACCCAAAAGTGAATTCATTACTTCAACGGTTAAGTTGCTCGCTCCTTCAACGCTGTCAGCCTGTTCTTTAAGCTTATCAACCTTGCTTACACCTGCAACAATATTGTTGGTTGCGATTTCAGATGCCTCAAGCATATTTGCTGTTTCTTTTTCAACAATATCTATCTGCTGCTGAATCTCTGAACACATAGAGGCCTGCTTCTGAATTGCATCCGCTGTATTCTCAGTACTTTCAGCTATATTACTCATAGCAAAATTTTCTGTTTCTATGCATTGATCAAGACGCTCTGTCATTTCCATTGCCTGTCCAAACAGATTTGAAATATCTGCCGCAACGTTTCTGATTCGATTCGCATTTTCCTCCTGCTTTTCGGCAGAATCCTTAATCACATCCATATTCTCTTTATTATTTTTTATCAGCAAATTAATCAGTTTTACTGTTATAAAAAACATCAGAATTGAAATTAGCACTGCAAGATAATAAGCCTGCTGATTAGCTGCATCACTGCTTCTGCTAATTGCCTTAATAAGATTGGCAATAACAATAATAATATTGCTTATAACAACAGTTCTTATATTAAGATATGCCATTGCAGCAAATAAAATTGGAAATGCATATGCAAAACTTTCTGCACTATTGCTTACTATTACAATAATCGCAAAACCAAGACTGGCCCCTAACACCATTACGTCGCCACAGATTTTAGTCTTCTTTTTGGTAACAAAAAAGATGGTTGAAATTACAATGACCAGAATGCTTACCGCCATCTGTACATATGTAACCGTCACACCACCTGAAGTTGCACAAAAACCTGCTAAAATAATAAATAAATACGCAAATATTGTTGTGATAATTGGGAATACTGTTTTATTAGTTCTAATGTACTGTTCACTTGTCATACTCATACCCCTTTCATTTAAAACCCCATAAAATTATAATAATCTATCTAATACAGTCTGTCCATACCAGGCCCCTCAGACAATTTCTTCACATATTTATCTGGTTCCTGAATCATGCAGTACATATCATGAAAAGCGCCTAGCACCATATACTCTTTGTTACAGCTTACTTCGTTCTTGCCAATATCGCGAATAAGATTATAACGACTCATTTGAAATACATAGAGATCTGTCATATGAAATCCGTGACAATCAAATGTATCTTCAAATTCATGATGATCAAGGTAATACATAAATTCTTTCATTAGTGCTGGTTCATTTACAAGTTCCTCCCAAAGCCTTTCAAGCCATCCTTTATCACGACCTGCATATTCACCTAGACTATTCAAAGCCTCAAGAGCTTTTATCAATCTTCCATCAAGAATTATTCCCATTTTTAGCTTTTCCTTACTGCTTAATCTACATGAAACAACAATTTCGATTATAATTGCTATTTTTGTTGCTTTTTCTGCACGTTTTCTCTGTAAAATACAACTATTTTTATAATTTTTGCACTTTTTGTTGCTTTTTTCTACTACTTCCCTCCTAAAAAGCAACCATTTTTCTCATTTTTAAGCTTTTTGTTGCTTTTCTGCCTAAAATCTCCAATAAATAGAAGAACCTACCAAAAGCCCTGCGAAAACTTTTGATAGGTTCCCCTGATTGGTTTATCTAAATGAATGAATTAGGCTATATTATTCAACATCCTGAAGTGCTGCGTAGTCTTCTTCACCAGTTCTGATCTTAACAACCTTTTCAACTGGATAAACGAAGATTTTACCATCACCGATGTGGCCTGTGTAAAGAGCTTTCTTAGCTGCTTCAATAACTGCTGCAACTGGAATCTTGCTTACAACAACCTCAACCTTAACCTTAGGAAGAAGTGTAACGTCCATTTCAACACCACGGTATCTTTCGCCAGCACCCTTCTGGATACCACAACCCATAACCTGAGTTACTGTCATACCTGTTACACCGAGGTCGTTCATAGCTTTCTTTAATGCATCGTATCTTGTTAACTTAGCGATAATAACAATCTTGCTAATACCAGTTGCTGGCAATGGGTTAACAACTTCAACAGCGGCTTTCTTCTTAGTCTCACTAGCTGCCTCGTAATCTTCTGTACCAAGGCTTGTGTTCTCGTTGATATCCATTGTCATTGTGTTAGAAATATCCATGATAGAGAAGCCCTCATAAGCTGATGGAAGACCATGTTCTGTTGCATCGAGACCCATAATTTCTTCTTCTTCAGTAACTCTTAATCCAAAGATTGCTCTGATTAAGAAGAATGTAATTGTAATCATTACTGCTGTCCAAGCAGCCACACATACAAAACCAATTAACTGTTTGCCAAGTAAATCAAAACCACCGCCATAGAAAAGACCAACTAATTCATCGTTTCCAGGAGCAGATGTTGTTGCAAATAAACCAACTGCGATTGTTCCCCAGATACCGTTCATCATATGAACTGCTACAGCACCTACTGGATCATCAATATGAAGTTTATAATCTAAGAACCAAACTGCAAATACTACTAATAAACCTGCAACTGCACCGATTACGATAGCACCAGCTGCATCTGTTACATCACAAGGAGCTGTAATAGCTACAAGACCTGCAAGTGATGCGTTTAAAGACATTGATACATCAGGCTTGCCATATTTAACCCATGTGAATATCATTGTTACTACTGTTGCAATTGCTGGAGCAATTGTTGTTGTTACAAATACTGAAGCTAACTGTTCAAGACTAGTTCAAGCTGCACCATTAAATCCGTA